>QEVJ01000183.1 GCA_003576845.1 Planctomycetota bacterium | reverse complement strand
TCGCCAACGTATCCGATTCGAGCAGCGCCGCCGCGCTCGCCTGATGCCGCGAAAGCTGGGCCGCCGAGAGCGACTGTGCCACGCCGCGGCGGTGGTCGTTCAACTGATCGAGCAGCGACCGCCGGCGGTTGAGCCGATCGAGCGTCACATCGCCGGGCAAGTTCATGCCCGAGGGCAACGTAAAGTGCGCATCGTCGTCGACGCCGACGTACGGATCGTTGTCCGTAAACGTCATATCGCGAAGCGTCTTGGTGATCCCCGCGGTGGCTCGGCCGCGAAACTCGGTCCACAACGGATCGAATTGGCTTCCGAGGAACGCGCCGTATGGCCCGGCCCGCGGAACTTCGCCGATGCGATTGCTGCTGAAGCGAAAGGGCAACGCGACGTTGTTCGGCACGGCGGGCGGCGGCGATCCGGCGCCGCGGCGCTTCTCGGCCGCCAAGAACTCGACGACCGAACCGAAAAACGGCCAATGCTGAGCGTCGCGCGGCGCCAGTTCCATCGCCACGTCGATCCGCGGAATGCCGGTCAGCGCAAACGCCACGCCGTGGACCGGATACGGATGCGTCATCGACCGAATGACGGTCGTGCGGTCCATCACCTTGGCCGACAGCGGCAAAAGTTCACAAACCCGGCAGCCCGGCAAGGACGACTCGATCGAGCCGAGTTCTCCGCGGACCTCCGCGGGCGCCTCGGGCTTGGGATCGAATGTTTCGAGCTGGCTCGGCGCACCGTAGAGATGCAGCAGAACGATCGACTTGGCCCGGCCGAAAGACTTGGGGCGAGCCGCCGTTTCGGCCGCCGCCGCTTCGCGAAACCGCAGCAGATCGGCCAGCGTCAGCCCGGCGAGGCCCAGTCCACCAGCGCGCAAGAATTCGCGCCGCGTCGCGCCGTCGCATAGCCGTCGTGAGTTGCCGAGAATGCTCAGCATGGCCGCGAAGTCGAAATGGTGGAACGGTTGCGGTTGCCTTCCACAAAGCCGCGGACGACATTATCGGCCATTCGGCCCTTGCCGGCAACTAGAAAACCGTCCGTTTCACCGTCCGACCTGTTCGATGACCCCGCCTCGCCACTTGTTGACCGTCGGCGCATCGGCCCGGGCCGCCGCCCAATCGGCACAACGCGCAGGTTTTGCCGTTACGGCCATCGACCTGTTCGCCGACGAGGACCTGACGGAATGTGCGACGGCGATTCGATCGGAAAACTATCCCGCCGACCTTGTCCATCTCGCCGCGACGGCGCCGAGTGGTCCCTGGATGTACACGGGCGGCTTGGAAAATCATCCGCGGATCGTCGCCGAGATCGCCGCGCGTCGTCCGCTCTGGGGCAACGACGCCGCCGTGCTCCGCCGCGTCCGCAATCCGCGACAGGTCCACGCCGTGCTCGCAAAACGCGGGCTGCCGGCGCTCGATGTGACACTCGATCCAACGGACGTGCCACGCGACGGAACCTGGCTTGCCAAACCGTTGAACGGCAGTGGCGGAAAACACATCCACCCGCTCGACGACCGCTCGCCGGCACTGCAACCGACGCGCCGCGACGAGAAGCGCAAGAACGCAGGCTGGTATTTCCAACGCCGCCAACCCGGTCTGCCGGCCAGCGCGATCTTCCTGGGACACAAACGCCGCGGCCGCTTGCTCGGCGTTTCCGAACAACTCGTCGGCCAGCCGTGGTGCATCGGCAGTCCGTTTCAATACGCGGGCTCGATCTGTCCCTTGCTCCACGACGACCTTGGCGACGACGACTTCCACGCGCAGCTCCGCGAACTCGGCGACACGCTCGCCGGCGAGTTCGGTCTCGTCGGCCTGTTCGGCGTCGACGGCATCATCCACGATCGCCGATTCTGGCCCGTCGAAGTCAACCCGCGCTATACGGCGTCGTGCGAGGTGTGCGAGCGGCTGACGGGACTGAATATGGTCTCGTTGCACGCCCGGGCGTGCCACGAGAACCTACCGCTTTCGGATCTCGAACCGCGCTGGCCCGGTTGCGTCGGCAAGCTGATTGTCTACGCTCGCCGCGATGGCGAGTTCGCGGACAGGTCCGCCGCCTGGGTCCGAAATCTCAACGCTGGCCAGTCCGCTTGTCGCGTCGCCGACATTCCGCGCGTGGGTACCGTATTCCAATCCGGCGACCCAATCGCGACACTCCTCGCCCACGGCGACGCCCCACAGAAGCTTCGCGATCGGCTCGCCACCCTTGCCGACGAACTGCGCGATCAATTAGTCTGAAAGCCGCCATGCCCGCTTTGACGCCCGAAGACCGGATGCGCCGCATCGACGCGCTGCTGAGCCACGTGTGGATGGTCCGCGCGTTTCTCAAACACTCCGACGAAGCCGCCGAAGACGAGGAGCTGCAAGAGATCCACCGCGACCTGTACGACTACATGCTCGCGCTGGGTCAAAGCTGGAAGGACCAGGACGCGGCCGCCTATCTCAAGCAGGCACATAAGAAATTCCGCAAGCTTCGCGACGCGGCCGAGCGATTCCGCCGAATCCAACCCGAAGTCTCGTCGCACACCAACTTCCAGATGGCCGCCCAATCGCTGACGGCGGCGGTCGCGGAAATCGGCGAACTGCTCGCCGAGTCGCCAGCCGATTCCGCGTGATTCGAGAGCCCGACAGCGCGAACCGTAGTCGCGTCACCCGCGAAGCCCCGCCGCACGCATCCGCTTGTCCGTCTCCCGATACGCCTCCTCGACCCACTCGACGATCTTCTCGGGATCGGGCGAGTATTCGAGTTCGATCGAGATCGTCCCGTCGATTTCGAGGTCCTTGATCGCCTTAAGATACGGCTCGAACGGCACCACGCCGCGGCCCGGCGGAAGGTCGCCGTGGACTTTGCCGTCGCAATCCGAAATGTGGACGTGCGTCGCCCGGCCCTTGAGGCGAGACACTTCCTCGGGCTTCACCTTCGACAGCACCAGGTGCGAAACGTCGATATTCGCCTTCACCGCCGGACGATTGACGTCGTCGAGAAACTTCACCATCGTCTCGACGTTGTTGACGAGCGACAGGTGAAACGGCTCGAGCTCGATGGCGATTTCCACGCCTAGCCGCTCGGCATACGCGCCGAGCGCTTGCAGGTGCTTGACGCCGGTCGCCCATTGCTCGGCCGGCGGAATCACCTCGCGGTTCCAGATATACTCGCCGATCACCATCAGCACATTGCAGGCTTCGTACTCGTACGCCAAATCCAGATACGCCTTGCACCGCTCGAGATGAAACCGCTGCACGCTCGGGTTGAAGTCGATCAAGCCGACGGCCACGCACGCAATCGACACGATCGGCAATCCCAAACGGTCGCACTCGCGCTTGATGAGCATCTTCTCGACGACGTCGCAATCGGTCGGGTCGATGAAGATATCGATCGTATCGAAGCCGATCCGCTTGGTTTGTTCCAGTCCGAACTTGGTGGGGCGGTTCGCTTGAACCCAGGCGGAGTTGATCAGGCCGAGTTTCATCGTGCGAATTCCGTTGTCGTTCTCGAATGGGTGGACGCCTTCGCCTCGCTTTCGGAAGTCATGATGATAGCGAGCGGCCCCGAGGTTGCAACTTGCCAGCCTGCGACCAGTTATTCGCTCAACGATACGTGATGGCTACCGTTTCGGCTCCGGCGAGAGCATGAGTTGCAAATAGACGACATCGAGCCGCCGGCCGAATTTGTAGCCGACCTCGACGAAGCGTGCGACTCGGACGAAGCCGAGACTTTCCTGTAGCGCGATGCTTGCCGTTTGCTCGGCGCTCGCGCCGCCAACGATCGAATGAAAGCCCGCCGTTCGCGCCCTGTCGATCAGGTCGGCGAGGAGCGCGCGTCCAAAGCCGCGACGATGGCAGTCGCTGCGGATATAAATGGATGCCTCCGCCGTTGGCGCATAGCCTGCCCGCGGCCGAAACCTCGACAGCGATCCCCAACCCACGACCTCGCCTTCTTGCTCCGCGACGACGACCGGATATTTCTCGGGCGGATGCTCCCGGAACCAAACCTTGCGGTCATCGAGCGTGTCGGGCTCGAGTTGATACGTGCACGTGCAATTCAGCACGTAATAGTTATAGATGTCGTTGATCGCAGCGAGATCGCGCCCCTCGGCAAGTCGCAACGTTCCCTTCATCGCGGAAACCTCCCAATGCGGCCATCTTCGATCAAGCGCCGACGAAACCCGCTGCGACGCGGCGAAGCACTTCCCCGCGCTCGGCGTCCGTTCGACACGGTTTGAGCGGGCAAAGTTCGCGGCACACCGCGGCAAGATCGCCGTTTTTTGCGGGCAGCAGCGCATTGATGAGCGCCCCGTAAGCGGCCGTTTGATACGACAGCTCGTCGCTCTGCGCCCCGACGAGCACTTCCGCGCCCGGCGCAATCGCCGCGACGCCCGCCGCAAACGCCTGTTGAAAAAACGGCGACTGGCTCAGCCCGCCCGTCAGCACGAACCGCGTGACGGCCGGCGCTCCGTCCGCCTCCGCCAGCATCGCCTTCGCCCGCACCAGCAATTCGGCCACGATCGACAACTGCGTGCTCGCGACCTTTTCGCCAAGCGACATCGAACTCCACTCGGGCGGAAACGTCTCGCGGCGCTCCGCCGCTTCACTGGGCGAATGCCGCACGCGCCGAACGTTGGTCACGTCCGCCGCAGCGGCCAATTCGTTCAGCTCCGCGTGACGCTTCCCGCCCGCTTGCGTCGCCACGAATCGTTCGTACCACGCCGCGCAATCGGCGAGCATCATGAGCAGCATCCGGTCGTCGTAGAACTCGAAACAGCTCGCTTTGCCGCGGAGCTTGCACGCGGGGCGAACGCGGCGGTTGATCGTTCCGCTCGTGCCTGCCGACACGACGATCGTCGCGTCGTCGACCAACCCTCCGCAGCCGACGCCGGTCGCGTGGTTGTCGCCCAAGCCCGCCACGACGCTCCACCCGGCGAGCGATGCTCCGATCGCGGCCCACTCCGACGGCAGCGCATCGGCCGCGCGTACCTTGCCGACGACGCGACCGCTCCGGATGACTTCCGGGAACCACGCCGGATCGAGCCCCGCGTTCGCGATTACGTCCGCGGCAAGCTGCTTCGACGCCTGTACGAGCAGGCCGTTGCTCAGCGCGTCGGACGTCGACAACCGGCATGCTCCCGTCAGCATGTAAGCGGCCCAATCGCCAGTCGTCATCGCGCGGCGCACCTTCGATCGCAAAGCCGGTTCTTGAGCGAGCGCCCACATCAGCTTCGGCAGGATAAACCGCTCTTCGATCCGCCCAACGGTCGCCTCCGCCCCCGCCGACCGTAACGCGGCAACCTCGGCCGAAGCGGCGTTGCATTGCCAAGATAGCGCCGGAATGAGCGGCCGATCGTCGACACCCAAGAGTACCATGTCGTGTTGGCGAACGGAAAACGACAACGCGCCGCTGCCGCCGAACGACCACCCGACCGGTTCGTTCGAGTCGTTCGCAGCCGTGCCCGAGGCCAGCCCGCCGAGCACCTCGGCCATCATGCCGGGCAATTCGGCCAGGTCGAACGCCGGCTGCCCATGCCACCGCGTCGCGCCGCGGTTGTCGATCGAGGCATAAGCTTGCCGGCCGCTGGCCGACCGCACGCCGATGCCCGTCTTCGTGGTCGACTCGTCAATGCCAACCAGTTCGGCCCAATCGCGTTGCATACGCCAACCTGCAAGGTCGTTGAGGTGAGCCGGCAAGCCCCGGTTTGCCCAAAGGTCCCGCCCGCCAAAGAGAATCGCCAAGGGAATCACGGTCAAGATTATCGCCGCCCGGCCCCAGCCGGCAACCGGCCGCAACCTATCGTGTGTTAGCAACGTATCGTGGCAAACAATGGTCCCGGACGAAAAGCACGCTGCGCCCCACGATTACCCCGCACGCAAAAGCGTGTTTCGAACGCCCGCAACCGAACCCACGTCGCCACAACCGGGTTAAATTCGTGGGCTATGTGGCAGTTACGCGCTCTCCTGACGGCGAACGGGACAACTCACGTCCGATGCGAAGCTTCAAAGAGTCCCTGCCCATACACCGCCCGTATCCCGCCTTGCCGTAACCGCCAGTTGGCGCAATTGCAGGCGGCCCAGCGTCTGCTATGCTAAACGGCGACGATAAACAACGCCGTTGCCGATTGTGCGAAACAACGCCGTTGCCCACCAGCAGGCGGCAACCAATCCCATCCGGAGGGTAAGCGAATGGCTAGCGGCCACACTGGAAATGTGGTGCCGGGTAACCGGTTGCGGGTTCGACTCCCGTGCCCTCCGCTTCTGTAACTCCTTGCCACAGCCTATCTAACCTCAAGCGGGGTCGCCAGTTACGGCGGCCCCGTTGCGTTTGGTGGTGGGGTTCGGTGGTGCAAATTGGTGCAAACCGTGCCGCCCGGCGGCGAGTTTGATGGCACCATAGTGGGCACCTTTTCGAGAGTCTCGGCACCGTGGTGGGCACCTCGCCAACGCGTCCAACGTGCTGGATGGCCCGACCGCCGTGGGCCCAATGGGGCGGATACCGCTATCAAATTGCGTAATCCTCGACGCGGTAGCGCGCCAGGTTGGCTGGCTCTTCAAACCAGCGTCGCGTAATCGCGACTCCTTTTCTGAGGCCCTCGCGGCCTCCGAAACGAGGCTCCCAACTCGCAAGGCGAAGCGCCTTTGAATTGTCCGCCCAAAGCCGTTCAACCTCACTATTCTCGGGACGCAACCGCGATTCGTCCGTTTCGACCTTGACCTCCACGCCGAACACCTCCGCCACAAGGCGAACCGTATCACCAATGGAGATCTCGAAATTACTGCCAACATTCACGACTTCGCCAACGGTTTTGTCTGATTGCGCCACAGCGATGAATCCGCGAACCGTATCGTCGACGTAATTAAAGTCGCGGGTTGGGCCCAACGCTCCCAGCCGGATCGTCCGCTTGCCGCTCGCAAGTTGCATAATGATCGTCGGGATGACGGCCCTTGCCGATTGTCGTGGTCCATAAGTGTTGAAAGGACGTACAATCGCGACGGGAGTAGAAAACGAGTAGAAGTAAGACATAGCGATTTGGTCAGCGCCGATCTTCGAGGCTGCATAGGGGGACTGACCTTGGAGCGGGTGATCCTCGTTGATCGGAACGAATAAGGCCGTCCCGTAGACCTCGCTCGTTGATGTATGAACAACTTTTTCAATGGACAATTCGCGTGCGGCATGGACTACATTCAGCGTGCCACGAATGTTTGTTTCGATATAGCTCTCGGGCGTCTGGTATGAATACGGAATGCCGATGAGTGCGGCTAAATGAAAAAAAACAGAACAGTTCTGCATTGCCTTCCTAACGCTGTTAGCGTCTCGCACGTCGCCCATTACAACTTCCATTGAGTCCTGTATGTCTCGCGCCGCTGTATCGAGCCATCCCCAGGAATTGAACGAGTTGTACCATACCATCGCCCGCACGGAACAGCCTTGCCGAACGAGCTCCTCGGCAAGATGCGATCCAATGAAGCCATCCGCTCCCGTCACCAGTACTTTTTTTCCGTCCAGTTCCACGCCGCGACCCTTTTCTCTTAGTCCAAAGAATACCCGTTTCGTCGCATTTGTGATCCCGCTATCGCGGCGAACGTCGCCTGCATTTCCTGCGGCCACGCGCTCCAGTGTGGAAGTGCATGAGCTTCGCTAGCGTTTGATCGAACTCTCATTCGCTCCCGGATAAATCCGTCCGCCGGCGCAGCCCGTCCATTTGCAAGAAACGAAATCAATGAAACCGCGCCAGCAAACTCTTCCTTGTCGCCAAAGATGTCTTCAAACCGAATCGTGCAGCACCGATCGTCGCCGTCGATCGCATTTTGAATTGCAGCGTCGGTACGCGACCATATCCAGCAGAGACGCTCGAAGCGGCCCATGCTTTCCCAGCGGCTATGGTACTCGTCGCTTGGCACATCGTTGGCACCAATTCGCTGCCGAACGTCATTCGGTCCGGCAAAGACGGCTGGAGATGAGTCGGCGGAGTTAACGTACTTCCCGTACCACGAGCGTACCACGTCTCGACCATCACGGACAATGTGAATGATCCGGTAGTGGGGAAACAGCGATCGCACGGCAGGGATAAGCCACGCCAGATTGTTATTTGATTCCACATACCAACGGCATTTCTTGCGACGTAGGTCGCTCAACACGTGGCGGCGCGATTCGCCGAGTTCCCGGATGACCTGCGACGTCGTCAGTCCGTGACGCACGGTAGCCGCCGCTAAATGAAACAAATCCGGGTGCGGCTCGTGACGTGAATCGACTTGGCTTCCGAAACATTCAGCGCATAAACGCGCCAGCGCCATCGTGCCAGTGCGCCCGGTTGAAACGATGAAGTCGCACTGAATGCCAGACCAAGAATCTCGATCCGACTTGCCGGCCAAAATGTTGCGCAGCCGGATCCAGCAGGACGCCGCTCGCCGGAAAGTAGTTCTAACGGCAATTGACACATTATTCCGAATCACTGCCAGCCGGGCTCCGCCTTCTTCGGGGTTAATTCTTCGCATCTGTGGCCACATCACGTCTCCAGAATGCGACGCGTTACTCATAGCAAATCACTCACTCAGGAACAGATGCCAGCACGGCCTCTATCACGCGATCCTGGCATTCCTCGGTTAACGAAACGCTCGACGGCAAGCTAACGGCACGTTGCGCAAACCGCGTTGTGAATTCGCAGTCGCGGGCAAAGCATCCGCCGGCGAACTGTGGAAGTTCGTAAAGGGGAGTCCAGGCTGGACGCGCCTGAACGCCTAGGCCATTCAGGGACATAACGGTTGGTAACGCAGGAGTATCAAGAAGAACCGTATAAAGCCAAAAAATGGATTCATTGTCGTGACGCTCCGGGTGAACGGTAATCCGGCGGCTTTTACCAAAGGCTTCGGCATAACGCATCGCATGAGCGCGCTTCGCCACGACGAATTCCTTGAGTCGCTCTAGCTGGGCAACGCCGATCGCCGCAGCGACGTTCGTCATCCGATAATTATAGCCAACTTGGTCATGGATAAAACGAATCGCGTCGCATTTTGCTGTCGTCGACAGATGCTTAATGTGCGCCGCAATATCTGCGTCGTCCGTGAGCACGGCCCCTCCGCCACCGCACGTGACTATCTTATTCCCATTGAAGCTGGTGATCACGAGCCGACGCTGACTCCTCGAACCAGGAATTGGCGCCGCAATCGGGCGTTTCTTATATGTCGCACCAAGGCATTCAGCCGCGTCCTCAACTACCGGCAAATCAAATCGAGACGCGATTTGCGAGATTTGGTCAATGTCCGCGATGGCTCCAAGCAGGTGAACCGCGAGCAAAGCGCTGATGCGTCGGCCGGAGACCTTATTAAAAACCCCATCCCCTGTATGGGTGCATCTCCGGGTTAAAAAATGATCAAGCTTTTCCACATCGAGTTGCCAGTCGGCTGGACTGATGTCGATGAACGTTGGCCACGCGCCGCAGTACCGAACAGCATTTCCTGGGGCGACGAAAGTCATGGCCGGCATGACAACTTCGGTGTCGCATGAAACGCCCGCGGCCAACAATGCCAAGTGGAGCGCCGCCGTACCACTGGTCGTAACGACGGCATAGCGTGCCCCAGCCACGGCTGCCAAATCTCGTTCAAAGCGATCTACGAAGGGACCGAGATATGAAACCCAGTTCGTTTCGAGACACTCAAGAACATACGCACGCTCGTTGCTGCCGAGCGTCGGCACCGATAGCGGGATCACATCGCCATTTTTCTGGTCGACGTCAGGAGTGCGGCTCTGATTCATCGGTTTAACCTGAAAACTCGTTGCCGGAACGAATGAGCATATTCGCACGCGCCGATGCAGATATGATGCTGATGCCTCCCTGGTCTCGACCCCCACTGACGAGTTTCCTAGCTAGCTGCCATTTACAAAGGACTGTTGTACCTCCTCCCTAGCCTTGGAGTAATCCTCGACCTGACCGATGTCGAGCCAATAATCTTCTATCAGGAATCTCGCGATCGGTTGTCGTTGTTGGATCAAAATCTTGATCAGCGAATCCATCCCGAAATACTCATCCTCGGGAATATATTGAAACGCATCCGGCGTCAGGCAGTAGACCCCCGCGACGACCTCAAGTCTCAATTCCGGCTTCTCTTCCACGTCGAGAATGCGCGTCCCTGTATCGTTCACCACCACGTTCCCAAAACGAAATGGAGTTGTCACGATCTTCGTGCCAACGGTTAGACTCGCGCGCTCCGCGACTGCAAAGCGATAGAGTGCGGCGAAGTCGAGCTTCGTCAAAATGTCGCCGTTAATGACGAGAAACGGTTCGGTCAATTCTGTGCGAAGAAGACCAATCGGCCCGCACGTGCCGAGCGGCTTGGTTTCACGACTTACTCGCACATGCAATCCGAACCGAGAACCGTCGCCCAGGTACGCCTCGACGAGGTCGGACATATAATTTGTGGCGACATACACTTTATCTACTCCGCAACGTCGAAGCGCAGAAATCTGCAGCTCCATGACTGTCTTTTCGCCGAGCGGCAGGAGTGGCTTCGGAATCACGTCTGTGAACGGCTTTAGGCGATGACCGAGCCCACCAGCCAAGATTACAGCTTTCATATTTGACTTCCCATGTCGTTTCAAGCACCGGCAGAAGCTCGTCGTAGACTTGAAGCCACTGCGATATGATCTGCGGCCACGACATGATCGCGCGAATCTTATCGACATTGTGTTCGCACTTTACTCTTTCATCACCATATCGCTCGACGACACGCTGAATATGCGACGCTACTTCACTAACGTCCGCAACTTCCCGGTAGTAAATGCCATTTAGTCGGAGTCGGCTGTACGGTAGCCATGCTCCGGTTATCAGAATCGCCCCTCCTGCGAGTGACTCACACATTGCCGCGCTGAACTGGTCGGAAATCGGCACGTGAATGAATATGTCGCTCGATTGCCGAAGCATCGCCACATCTTGATCGGAAAGGTAGCTATCGAATACATGAAATGGAACTTTTAACTCCTCTGCTGCCGCCAAAACTTCGCTGCGGTATTCCGGTGACAGACCGTACGTCATTGGAAGTAGTATCGCGATTTTTCCGATGACATCGGCGGGGAGCGAACGGAGACTTTTTAGTACCGTCAGGTGCTGATTCTGCCGGTGACCACTGTGGCCGATGCAAAGAACAATTCTGTCGATAGGAATGTGCACTCTTTGCAGAAACGCCGCACGCTCATCTGCGGTTTCTGCGGACGTCTGGCATAGGATCGAAGATTAAATAACCTCCCAAAGCTCCGCGGGCAGCACGAAGTAATTCCAGCGGGGCAGGATGGGCTCGAATAGGATGCGGAGTTGGTCGA
>QEVJ01000182.1 GCA_003576845.1 Planctomycetota bacterium | reverse complement strand
TTAGGCTCCGCCGCCGTTGGTCCCGAACACGGCATCGATGCCAACAGCATCGGCGGCGGTGCATAGGGCACTGCGCGAAATGCTACGCTTTGCCCTTACGCTGGACCAGTCGCCCCGCGACTGCCCGAAGACCTCGTCCCTTGGCTCGAGACGCTGTGCTCGCAAGACTTGGCGGTTGGAATCGTTGCCGGTGGCCCGGCGCGCGGTCGACCGAACCTCCGCTCGCAATTCGCCTCCGTCCCGATTCAGCCGATGTGGAGCTCCGGCTGGGTTTGCCGCGGCTTGCGCCAGCAGCGCGTCGGCCGCAGCGGCCGCCAGAGGTGCGTCGAGCGTTGCGGCGAGCGGCGCGGACGGCATGGCGATTCTGACGCTCGCACCCGTGCTCGTGAATTGAGTCGGGCCATAGGCTGCGAGATAGAGGACGTTCCCCTCGAGCGTTTGCGGGCCCGCGTCCTTGATGCCTGCCACCGCGGAGTAGAACAGATACGGATCCTCGAACTCGGTTTCCATGTCGCGATAGTTCAACTCGATCGCGCCGTCGGCTTCGTAGAGGATGGCCTGAAAGGTGATTTGCTCGGTCGTGCCCCAGTGGGCGAGCGAATCCCATTGGACGATCAACCGGCGGTCGCCGGCAGCACCTTCCACCTGCCAGTAGACCTGCGAACCGACGAAGGCGTCGTAATCGTATGCCGCATCCCAAAACGCGGCGATGACCGGCTCCAAGGGGTAATTCTGCAGGTCGCCCGGCGTGTTGTCCCAAGGCTCGAATTCGCTCGGCACGATAGCGCCGACGGGACTGACGAAGAAATTGGTTTGTGCGGCGCCGTAGAACTCGAATGTGAAGCCATCAAGATCAGCCGGCGTCAGCGGCAGGAACGAAACGATTTGATCGAACGGCACGGCGTTTCCCGTGGCACTGATGTCGACGAACGCCGGCGCAACGAGGCACGCTTCGTAGCCGAAGGCGTCCGGTCCGACGCAGTTCGTCAGCGCATACGTGATTGCATTGGCGGCGGCGATCTGATTGCCTGCGAAGTCGCGCGAAACCACTGTAATCGCATTGACGCCCTCGGCCAGCGTCACGCCGCGGAGCAGGAACTGTCCGAAGTCGTCGGCTTGAGTTAGCGTCCGGGATTCCTGGCCGACTACATAGACTTCGCTGTACGGCTCGGCGTAGCCGACGAGCGTGGCCCGGCTGTAGGGCGTCGTAAGGTCGCCCACGATCGCGCCCTCCGAGATCGGGGCGAGGTCGAAGTCGGGCGCGATGGCCGGCGGCGTGGCGTCGTACCAGAAGTAGATTTCCGCCGGGGAGGGCATCGCATTTCCCCAAACATCCTCCGCGTCCACCAAGAACCAGTAGCTCCCTTCGACGAACGCCGTTCCCAAAAAACCTTCGAGCACCGCCTGCGGAATCTCGAAACTACCATCGGCATCGAGCAGCGACAAAATGTCGACGGCCGTATCGGGATATTCGCCGCTGAACGTGCCGTCGTACCACAGCTCGAGCCTTGCAATCGCGCTGGCGTCGTAAACCGTGCCGCCGAGGGCCGCATCGTTCGTGAGAAAGTCCCCGGGATAGACTACGTCGTTCGGCAGGGACAATTCGATGTAGGGCGGATCGAAATCCGGAGGCGGCGGCGCCGCGTCGCCCGGCGTGATCAGCACGCTTTTGCCCGTACCGACGAATGCATTTGGGCCGGCAGCGATCGAAACGGGCAACCATTGAACGGGCGGATCTTGATAGCCTTCGCCCTTCGCGCCGACGGTTGCCGATGCGCCCTCGGTGCTCGGTTCGTCGCTCGCGAGGTCGAGATAATTGAACTGAATCCGATTTGAGCTTTCGTACAGAACCGCTTGGAACGTGACCGTGTCAAGACTCTGCTCGAAGTCGTCGGAATAGGGCAGAACGTCTTGCCACTGAACGACAAGCCGGCGGGAAGGAGCGTCCCCGACGACCTGCCAGAAAATGCCGGAGGCGTCGACTTCGTCGTAATAGCGCCAGTCATCCCATAGCGCGGCGATGGTCGGCATGTACGGCTCGGCGGTCAGGTCGCTGGGCCAGGGACTCGCGTCGCCGTCGCCGAATGTAATCTGCCCGTTGCTCCCGACATACAGCGTGTCGTACTCGACGCCGTAGAACGTGAACCGAAAATCGCCCAGCTCGGCCGGCCCAAGCGCCGTGTAGTCGTCGTCGTAGGTCGGCAGTTCCTGGTCGGCGACGCGCACGTCCTCGAACGCGGGCAAGACAACGCACGCAACGCTATTCGCCGGGTCGGGCGGCGTGCAATCGTCCGGCGTGCGATAGACCGTCAAGGGCGTTTCGATCGCCAGACCGCCGGCGTTCTCGGCGCGAACGGTTAACGTCTGATAGCCGGCCGCAAGTGCGACGCCGGACAAGCGAAACTCGCCCGCGGCGTCGGCGAAGGTTTCCACGCCCTCACCGACAAGCACGACGCGCATGCCCGGGTCGCTTACGCCGACGAGGTCGGCCGTTGGCAGGTCGGTTTCTCCGTCGCCAGCGGGCGCGGTGTCGTGCTCCGGCGCTATCTCGAACGAGAGAATGGCCGGCGCGGTGGCGGCAAGTTCGAATGCCACGGCAACTGGGGCAGATGCGTTTCCGGCGCCGTCGATCGCGACGAGGTACACGAGATAGGGGCCATCGGCGAGCGGTCCACCGGTGACCACAGCCAGCGTTGTGGCGTCGACAATGAACGTGCCGTCTCCCGCCAGGGCCGCTGAGATGTCGACGAAGTTTTCCGGCGCGACGCCCGAAACGCTGGCGAGCAGTGTGGCGACGCCGCTAACGTCGTTAACGACACCGCGAATCGTCGGATCGAACGTGACAGCGTCGCCGGCCGCGCCCGTGTCGTTCGCAAGAGCGGCGCTCAATTCGGGCGGAGTCGTCTCGGCGACAACGTGGATCGTAAACGCGATGAATGCCGCAACGGGCGTCGGCGAGTCGTCTTCCACGCGCACGCTGACGACATAATCGCCCGTGGCGGAAAGCGGCGGCGTCCAGGCGAACTCGCCCGTCACCGCGTCAATTGATGCGCCCTCCGGTGCGCCAGGCTCCAAGGTATAAACCAAGTCGTATAGGGGCAAATCGAAATCGAGCGCGACGACGGGAACGACGACCTCGTCCCCCGCGGCAGCGACGACGTCCGCAATGGGTTCGATTTCGGCCGGCGAATTGCTTTCGACGATGTAAACGGTCACCTGCACCGCCGTCGAGAGCGGCACGGCGCCGTCGTCGGTCGCGACGATCGTGAATTTGTAAACGCCGGTCGGGTCGGCGCTCGTCGGTTGCCAAGTAAAGGCGCCGGTCGCAGGATCGATGGCGGCGCCGACCGGAGCGTCGTCGGCAAGCGCGTAGGAAACCGTCTGTGAAAAGTTGACATCGCTGGCGAATGCTTGGAACTGGATCGGCTGACCCTCGGCGATCTGCATTTCCGGCAGGTCGGCGAATTCCGGAGCGACGTTGGTCTCGGCGACGTCTACGGTGAACGAGACGGTCGAAAAGAGCTGCGGCGCGGCGACGCTATGGACTCGCACGGTGACGGAATACGCTCCCGGAGCGACGGCATACGACGGCGTCCAGAACAAGGCGCCGCTCTGCGGGTCGATTGCCATGCCCGCCGGTGCGTCGTCGAGCGCGAATGCGAACGGATCGGCGAGACCGTTCGGGTCGTGCGCCTCGACGTGCACGAAAAGCGTTTCGCCTTGCAATATGCTTCGATCGTCGATGGGATCGAGTTGCGGCGCGAGGTCCGGCTCGTAGACTTGAATTGTAAATGTCGTTTCGGCAGCAAGCGGCGGATTCCCCTGGTCGACGACGCGGACCGTCGCCGCGTACGCGCCCGGTCCGTCGTTTGCATTGGGCGTCCAGCGAAACTCGCCCGTGGCGGCGTCGATCTCCGCGCCGGTGGGTGCGTCTGCGAGCGAGAAAGTCAGCGTACCGGATGCATCTGGATCGACCGCCGAGATTACGACGACTAGCGTCTCGTGTTCGTCGACGCCTTGTGCTGCGATCGGCGCGAGGATGGGGCGTTGATTCGGTTGCGGGAACAAACTTGAGTTCGCTCCAAAGCGACTCGCGAGGTGGGCGGCGTCCGCGCGGTTGACGACGCCGTCCCGATCGAGGTCTTCCGCCAACGTGTCGGGGAGGACCGTTGTGGCGCCCAACCGCGCGGCGATTCGGACAAGGTCGCCAAGTCCGACGAGGCCATCGCCGTCGATGTCTCCGGGAACGGCCGTAAGGCTTAGCAGCGGCGGCGGCGCAAGCGGCAGACCGGCGCTATCGACGATCCCCGCTCCTAACTCGGCCGTTAGATTCTCGGCGTCGAGCGGCCGATCGAGCGTCCAGATGCCGCGATTCGTCGCGGCGTCGAATTCGTACGCGGCGATGCCGTAAAGTCCAAGTCCGCCCCAGACCGCGAGATTCGCGGCCGAGGCACTCACCGGCTCGCTGAACGTCGCCACGATTTGATCGAGGTTTGCATGGGCAAGGGACGCGCCGGTTGGCGAGAGATCCGGTATCGCCGCGGACCAATCGCTGCTGCGCACCGACCACGCCACAACCTCAGGAGCGACCGTGTCGATCGTCGCCAGGCCGTCGTAGGCGAGCGGCAATTCGTAGGCGGCGTCAGGATCGTCGGGTGAAGTCACGACGCGCAAAATGCCCGTTGCGGGATCGTCGAGCGAGTCGAGGCGCACGCGAATCGAGACTTCGTGGCCCGGCGCAAGCACGAAGGCATCGCTCGGCGCGTCGAGGAGCGAAAAATCGCTTCCGACAATCTCGATGCGCTCGACCGGCAAGCTCGCTGCGCCCGCGTTGACGATCGTGACCACGGTTTCGGCCGCACCGCTCGTGTCCGGTCCAAAGTCGAGGCGGCCATCGGCGAGGTCGGAGTGCTCGGCGGAAAACGCGGCTTGCGCGGCGTGGTATTCGAGCGCCAAGTCGTCGAGTGCGACTTGGACGGTTTCCCCGCCGGCGCCGCCATCGGAATAGAACGCGAACTCCAGCGTATACCATCGCGCCGGGTCGAGCGCGCCGGTGGGCAGTGCGATTTCGCGGCGCACCGTGTCGCTCGCATAACCGAGTGGCGACTCTGCGGGCGCGAGGGCGAGCGCCGCGAGGTCGAACGAATCGACCACGAGCTCGCCCGCGTCGCTGCGCAAGATCGTGTCGACGCGATGCCGGCCGGCGGTAAGCGCAGGCCGATCGGCAAACGCTTCCAGATCGAATGTGAGCGAGCGTAACGTGCCGGCAATCGGCGCGGCGATTTCCAGGCTGCCTTGCGGACCGGCGGGCGACGCGGACGGACTGGCCGACGGCGACGAGAATGCGGTCGCCGGAGTCGGCGAAGGTCCCGGCGGCGGGTTGACCTTGGCGAAAATGCCTTGTCCCTTGCGAAAGGCATTCTCGATTCGGGATTCGAGATTCTTTCCACCGAACAACTGATGCGTAACGAGGTCCGGACCGACATTGACGATGTTCCCCTTCAACAGGTTGCAGAACGCGCCGATGCTCCCCTCCAGGCGATACGCAACGCCGATGGCGGCGCCCGAGCGGCTCTGGTCGACGCCGGCCGAGATGCCGCCGACGAGCGCACCGTTGACGTAGCCGATGCTGCCGGAGAAACCGGTCCATAGGACGCCGTGAACGGAAACCGCGAGCTGGGCGATGCCGCTGATATTGACGAGGTTGCAGGGGCCGACCTGGATTGCGGAAATGCCGGCATTGATTTCGGCGAATGCCCCGCCCGCGGCGCTGATCTCGACAAAGCTGCCGCGATCGCCTTGGACGCCGGGCGAAGATGGCAGGATCGGAATGACGGTCAGCGTCTTGCCGCTTCTCTGCAAGGCGATTCCCGCGCGCACGCCGATGGTTCCCGTTGCGGAAAGCGAGACATCGAACTGCGTGTCGACGACGCCGACTTTGGGCAGCGGAAACTTGGGAATCTTGATTTGACTCGCGCCCGAGGCATCGAATGGCGCTTGCCCAGAGACGGAGACCGGGCTGCGCATCTGCACGGACAGCATGTTGCCCACGTCGAGCGTGCGGCGGTCGAGCGAAAGTTGCACCTCGAGATTCGCCAGCGGCACGCTGTAAGGACCGATCGGCCTGCCGAGGAACGCGCCAACGACCTCGAATTTCTCGAGTTCGGCGATCACGTCTTCGTTCACGTCGGGCTTGGCGAAGATGGGCGCCACCACGTGCAGGCTTCCCCACGTCGCTTTGCCGTTGAGCAGGCCATAGGGATCGATGGCGGAAACTGGGTCGTACTTGGTTTGATAGTCGATCTTGAGATCGTAGGCGAGCTTGGCCGCGTCGTAGGTTGGCGTGGACGACGCGAGCAGCCACGGCGGCAACGTGATGACCAACAGGTTGCGCTGCCGCGTGAACGGAACGGCGTAGCGGCGGAGGGTATCCGCCTTGAGCGAAAAACCGTAATCCGACCCGTCGACGAGGTCGCGGAACTGGCCGAAGTCGAGATTGGTTCGATACACGCCAAATCCGACGCGCTGCATGGCGACCGCGGTTCGACGGTTGCCCGCGTCGCGACGCTGCATCTGCAACTGGACGTCCAAATTGGCGTAGGCGGCGGGCAGCGGCAGGTCCGGCACGCGGGCCGTCACTTGCCAACTGCCCTCATTGTGAACTTCGGTGAGCAACCGCAGGTCTTCCAAATCGACCGGGCCGTCGCCGTAGTCGACCTCGAACGTTACGTTCAGATCGCGGGCCACCAGAACCGTCGCGTCGTACCGCGCCAGATGCTGACCGAAATAGTCGGCCTTGAGGACCAGCGTCTGGTTGTTGGGGACGAGACTTCCCATGTCGTGAATGAAGATGTACGTATTCCCCTGCGCCGTTTGGGTCGCATAGCCATTTCGCCCGCCGCCGCCGAACGCATACTCGACATGAAAGCCGATAAACGGGTCAGAATAGTCGTAGCCGCGAATGATCATTTCGACGGCGAACAGATTGTCGAGCGGCACGCCCGGCAGATAGGTTCCAAACACGTTCGACGCAACCTGGTCGTCGTATTGGGCAGCGACCTCCTTGAACTCGACGAGTTGCAGCGCCTGAAAGTTGTTCGTTTCATCCGCCTCGGCCAGCAGCCAGTCGGGATCGGCGACGATTACGAGATGACTTGCGCCGTTGGCCGTCTTGGGAAGATCGTCGACCGTGACGGTCGCTCCGCCCGAGTTCCAATAGATCGGCACGTCGTTGATGCCGATCGGCGTGCGGATCGACGTGGGCTTGTCGCCATAGGCCCAATACATCCGGACCTTGCCGACGGGCGTCGTATGCGACGGAGCGCGTTGCGGCGGACCGCTGACGGAGAACGAGAATGTCAGACTGTCTTCGTCGATCCACTCTGCGGACGCAACGTCGATGTCGTAGGGATCGGGAGATTGGAAGGTGACCACGTCGGTCCACGTTCCCTTGGTATAGCCGTACTGAATCGCCTTGCGCCAGCGCACCGTGGCCGTGAACGTGCTGGTGCTGAAGTTTCCGACCGTCGGTATCGCCGAGGGATTCGAGTTGCTGCCACGACAGTGATCGGGGATGGATGTATAGTGGAACGACCCGCCGGCGCTGGTCCGGGCGAGAACGCCGCCGGCATCGGTCAAAGAACCAACGGTGGTGAAGGCGAACGCGTACGAAGAACAGTCGTCGACGCCTGTACCGCCGCCGGAGCCGGAAACGGTTCCGGCGCCGTTCGACTCGTTCGCGTAGGTGATTTGCCCGGTCTGGTTCGTGTAGCCGGAGAACGTGTCCCTGTAGACTCCGCCCGAGTAGGAAGGATGGCGGAGGACGGTCGTGCCGGAAAACGTCCCATCGACGCGAAAGTCAAGCGTCTTGAACGTTGGATTGACCGTCACCGAGAGGAGGCAGCGATCCTCTAGTTGCTCCAAGCTCAACCGCGACGCGGCCCGGCGCGACGGCAACGGCCCGGCAGATCGACGCGCCGCCGCGGACCGTCGAGAATCCCCGGTCAAGCGATTTCCAAGCATTGTGCGCTCCTTGAAAAAGGTGTTTTCCTACAGGCCGAACGGCGTTCGATTGCTCCGGCGGCAATTCCAGGACGTTGCGCTACGCCGAGGCGCCGCGGCGACAACGGCCGTTCGCAGCAGCAGGCGCAACGACGCCAAGGAGTTTGGGACACTCGGTTCGGCGAGGACCAGCAGCGCAGCAAAGCCAACCGGTCCGAAGGCGGTGGGAAGGCGGTGGGAAGAAAAAGGAGGGTTATGCGGGCGGCTTGCATCATTGTCCGGCAACGTGCGGCGGTCAATCACCAGACGGGGATGTCAGGCGACGCCATCAATGGCGTGCGGAATCGCGCGAACCAATGGCGCGACACGGCGACCTTTCGACCGCCGCCGAGCCAAGAGCGCGACCACCAAGACTTACGTGGAGGCGCGATTCTCAGAATGAATTGCCTCGGCCGACTTGAGGCAACCTCGGCGCCTCCTCCACCAAGTCGCCCATTTCCAAGTGCGCGCGCCCCGCGCGGGTCTCGGCGACGAGCCGTCGCGCGGTCCAGGTCGTCGTCCCGTGCAAAACGCGCACTGGACATCCACTTTCCGCTTCTCGTCAGCCAGTAACAGTTTACCCAAATGAAGGAACGAACCACGGATTACACGGATAAACACGGATAAAACCGCACGAAACTCGTCCTGGGGGCATCTGAAATCATCCTGTAATCCGTGGCGTGCTTCAGTCGGCTAAACTGTTGCGTCAGCCACAATCTGGCCTATCCATCCACCGATCCACACAGGTACAATGTGCTGAACCAGCGCAAGTGTTAGGCACTTTGAGGCTGGCCGGATAGAATTCCCGATAGTTTGAGCCGAAGAAGTGGAGTTTTCTCGCCGAATCAATCGGTTTCTGACCCGATCGGCGAACGAATTCACCTTTCAACCGTGTTCACGACAAGTGTTCTCTTTGTGGATGGCTTCTCGGCTAACGAACGCGCGCACGCAAGGAATACTTACGTGGCGGTGGCTCTGATGGCGCCGAGTGGCGTGTGGCCTCAGCAAGGCTGTGCCGTTTTGTCGGCGCGGTCGATTTCGGCGTCGGCGGTGCCGGTGGATACGTCAAGGTATCGCGCCGCGAGCGATGACGGGCGCAGCGGCATCGAGCACTTGATTCGACATGGTTTTGACATCCGAGCCTGAAACGAGCGGGCAAGTCATGGGGCGCATTTCGCACAAATCGGGGGCCTCGTGTACTGTGATTCACGGTAGGAACTTGGGAATATGCAACTTACGACGCGCGATGTAGTTAAGTACTTCGGAGTGTCGGAATCGACGCTCAAACGATGGGTGAAAACACGTAATCTGCCGGCGCACTGGGTGAACGGCCAATACCGCTTCAACCGGGCCGAGTTGCTGGAGTGGGCGACCGCCCAGCGGGTTCAGGTTTCATCCCAACTCTTCGCCGACCTGGCCGAAGACGACGAACCGGCGCCGGGCCTCGTTGCCGCGCTCGAAGCCGGCGGCATCTACTACAACCTGTCCGATTCGAACAAGGAAACGGCGCTGCGGGCGATCGTCAACGCCGTCTCGCTGCCGGACGATTTCGACCGCGGTAGTCTCTTGCAGCATCTCCTCGCGCGGGAGTCGCTGGCATCGACGGCCGTCGGCGGGGGAATCGCCATTCCGCACGTCCGCAGCCCCGTCGTCGTTCCGACTACGCTGCCGATGATCGCGCTCTGCTTCTTGCAGCAGCCGGTCCAATTCGGGGCTCCGGACAAGGAGCCGGTGGGCGTCTTTTTCTTGTTGATTTGCCCCCACGTGCGGCTGCATTTGCAGCTTCTCTCGCGGTTGGCGTGGGCGTTGCACGATTCGGGATTCAAAGAAGCGGTCGTACGCCGTGCGCCGCGGGAAACCATCTTGCGCGAAGCGCGGCGGGTGGAACTCGCCAGTGCTTCGGGCAAACCGTCAGATTCCACCGCCGCCGGATAGCATGACGCCGCTGCTCATAGGACTCGGACTGTTTCTGGCCCTGGGAGCGGCCGCAGCAGCCCTGTCGAGTGCGCCGTCCGTAGCCAATCGCTGCGGAGCGCTGGGAGTCGTCTGCGGGACGATTGCCGCGGCCGGTACCGCGATCGAGGCGCTCCGCGAGGGCCGAGCCGTGGCATGGTCGGCTGCCTGGGATCCGGCGCACGGGGCGCTGCACGTCGGCTTGGACGCGCTGTCCGCGTTCTTTCTCATTCCCGTGCTGGTCCTCGGCGCTTGCGCGGCCGTCTACGGGGCGTCGTACATGGCGGATCAGCCGCGGCGCAAGAGCCTGGGCGGCCATTGGTTTTTCGTCAACCTGTTCGTGGCCGGGATGGTCGGCGTGCTCATCGCCCGTTCCGTCGTCCTCTTCTTGGTGACGTGGGAAATCATGTCCCTGGCGGCATTTGTCCTGGTGACCTACGAGCATCAGCACGCGGAAGTCCGCCGCGCGGGTTGGATCTATCTGATTGCCGCACATCTCGGCGTCGCGTGCATTCTGGCCGCGCTCTTGCTCTTGGGAAACCGGGCGGGGACTTTCGATTTCGACCAGTTGCGGCATGCCGCCGTGCTTACGCAAGGCTTCGCCTCGCTCGTGTTCTTCTTGGCGCTCGTCGGTTTCGGCGCGAAGATCGGCTTGATCCCGGTTCACGTGTGGCTTCCGGAAGCGCATCCGGCCGCGCCGTCGCACGTTTCGGCGCTGATGTCCGGCGTGATGGTCAAGATGGGGCTTTACGGCCTCTTGAGATTCGCGACGTTTCTTGGACCGCCGCCGGCGTGGTGGGGCATCTGCTTGGGGACCGCGGGCGCGGCAACGGCGCTGTTCGGGATCGCGATGGCGATCGATCAGCGCGACGTCAAGCGGGTCCTCGCTTATTCGACGATCGAGAATATGGGGCTGGTCGTCCTGTCGTTGGGCGTCGGCGTATGGGGTTGGGCGGTCGGCCAGACCGCGATTTCCGTGCTCGGCTTCGCCGCAGCCCTGATCCACATCTGGAACCACGCCGCCATGAAAGGGTTGATGTTCTTTGCCGCCGGCAGCCTGCTTCACGCCACCGGCTCGAAGGACATGGACCGTATGGGCGGACTGATGCGGCGCATGCCGTGGACGGCGTCCACGATGCTCCTCGGCGCCGTGGCCGTCGCCGCGCTTCCGCCGCTCAATGGGTTCGTAGGGAAGTGGCTGCTGTTTCTCGGCTTGGCGAACGTCGGACTGGAGCGGAGCGACGCCTGGGGCGCGGGCGCGTTGCTGGCGACGGGGGCGATTGCCGCCGTGGGAGGGCTGGCCGCCGTGACGTTCGCGCGGCTTGTGGGAATTGCCTTACTCGGCGCGCCACGCTCCGAGGCCGCGTCCCGCGCACACGAAT
>QEVJ01000181.1 GCA_003576845.1 Planctomycetota bacterium | reverse complement strand
GGATCGCTCAGTGCGAGCGTCGCGATCCATTCGTCCTGGATCGCGCCCAATCCGCCCAGCGGCACGACCGCCGGCGATGCAATCAAACCGCCCTGCGGCACATTGAGTCCGACGGGGCCGTCGAGGTTCGATCCACCGAACGGCGTCGCATGAGACTCGTTCGCCGAGATGAAGTTCGCGTTGAGCCCGGTCGTTCCGCCGTTGCCGTACCCATATTCGCCGCTCACGTCCGCGCCCGGCCCGACGTTCGCCACGCTGAAATTCACCGAGCTACTCGCCGGCCCCGTCACCACGCCGCCGCTGGCGATGCTGGTCAGTCCGCCGAAGTTCCACGACACGCTGGTGAGAATCTGATCGGACGAGTCGAATCCGTCGGGCGCGCCCGACGACGTATTCTTCGCTCTGACTTGCAAGGTACTCGCGTCGAGCAGCGAAAACTCCACCTCCGCGGAAAGACCGGAGGGATCGGTGAGACCAATCGTGACCGCCCGCGACGGTCCGACGAGAACGGCAGCCGACAGCACGGCCGCCGAAGCGATGACGAGCCACGTTTTCACGAGCGTTCTCCTTCGTTTCCAGATCGAACGGACAAAGCCGATGCCGCCCCACACTTCGCCGCGATCGAACCGAAACAGTTCGCTCGCCGGTGAAACCCCATTCTATCGCGGCCGGAGAGCCAGTGCAATCAAATCCGCCGATCCGACGTAGACAATCCCCTAGCCTCGATCCCCGCTCCCCTCTCCCTCAAAAACCACTCGCCCGCCACTCGCTCCGCCGCCTGGCCCAAGTTCAACCACCCAATCCGCCGCCGCGATCACGTCCGCGTGATGCTCGATGACGATCACGGTGTTGCCGCGATCGACCAAGCGCTGCAAGACGTTCATCAACCTGTCGATGTCGGCCAGGTGCAGGCCAGTCGTCGGTTCGTCGAGAAGATACAGCGTGCTCCCCGCCTCGACGCGGGCGAGCTCCGTGCCGAGCTTGACGCGCTGTGCCTCGCCGCCAGAAAGCGTCGTCGACGGCTGGCCGATCGGCAAATAGCCCAAGCCCACGTCGACGAGACTTGCAAACACGCGATGGATCGACTCGAAGGCGTCGAAGAACGCCGCCGCTTCCTCCGCCGGCATGTCGAGCACGTCGGCGATCGACTTCTCGCGAAACCGCACTTGCAGCGTCGCGCGGTCGAACCGCCTGCCGCCGCATTCGTTGCACGGCACGAACAAGTCCGGCAGAAAGTTCATCTCAATCTTCATCCGCCCCTGCCCGGCACACGCCTCGCACCGTCCGCCGGGCGTGTTGAAGCTGAATCGGCTCGCCTTGTACCCGCGGCGCTTGGCCTCGCGCGTGGCGGCGAACACGCGGCGAATCTCGTCCCACACGCCGCTGTATGTCGCCGGGCTGCTGCGCGGCGTGCGGCCGATCGGGGCTTGATCGACGAGCACGAACTTCTCGATTAGGTTCACGCCGCGAAGGCTCGTGAAGGGGGCGGGGCGCGGTCCGCCATTTGATGCGCCATTAAGCCGTCGCAAAATGGCCGGCGCGAGCGTATCGACGAGCAGCGTGCTCTTGCCCGAGCCGCTCACGCCGGTGACGCACGTGAGCACGCCCAGCGGGAACGTCGCGGTGACGTCCTGCAAGTTGTTCGCCGACGCGCCTTCGAGCACGATCGCCCGCGACCTGGCGACTTTCCGCCGCTCGCTCCGCCGCGAAATCTTCTTGCGGCCGCCGAGATAATCGCCCGTGAGCGACGCGGTGTTCGCCGCGATGTCGTTCGGCGTGCCCACCGCGACGATTTCGCCGCCGTGTCTTCCAGCGCCCGGGCCAACGTCGATGATCCAATCCGCCTCGCGCACGATCGCTTCGTCGTGCTCGACAACGACGACGGTGTTGCCTTGCTGCTGCAACTCGCGCAAGGCCGCGATCAATCGGGCGTTGTCGCGCGGATGAAGACCGATCGACGGCTCGTCGAGCACGTAGCATACGCCGACCAAACCCGAACCAATGCACGTCGCCAGCCGCACCCGCTGTAATTCGCCGCCGCTGAGCGTGTCGGCCGCGCGGTCGAGCGTGAGATATTCGACGCCGACCTTTTCGAGAAACGCACGCCGCCGCGCGATCTCGGTTACGAGCGGTTCGGCGATCGGGCGTTCGGCATCGCTCCACGCAAGCGCGGCGAAGAACGCGGCCGCATCGCCGACTGCCATCCGCCCGACTTCATGTATCCCCTTGCGGCCGATGCGCACGGCCCGCGCCTCCGGCCGCAGACGCGTTCCCTTGCACGCCGGACAGTCCTCGAAGTCTTCGTCCTCGATCGGCACGCCGCTGGCGTCGAGCGGCCGCCGCTTGCCCAAGCCCTCGCACGCGGGACACGCGCCGTAGGGACTGTTGAAACTAAACGTCCGCGGCTCGATCTCGGCCAGATTCGTGCCGCATTTGGGACAGGCGTACTTCGTGCTGAACACGGCATCGTGCCACACGTCCTGGTCCGCGAATTTCTCGGCATACGCGACGATCAACGCGCCATCGCCATGCTTGAGCGCCAACTCGACGGACTCGGCCAACCGCGAATCCGCATCGCTCGCAGCTTTACCTGCCTTCCCCGCGCCCCGCGCCCCGAGTCCCGCGCCCCTCCCGCGAATCACCACCCGATCCACCACGGCCTCGATATCGTGCGTCCGCTTCGGGTCAATCTCCCCCGGCCGCTCGACGTCGAACACTTCGCCGTCGATTCGCACGCGCACGAACCCGGCCTTGCGAATCTCGGACAGCACGTCGTCGTGCTTCCCCCGCCGCCCGCGAACCATCGGCGCGAGCAGCATCGCCTTGACCCCTTCCGCCTTGGCCGCTTCCTCCGCCCCTTCCCGCGCCCCGAGCCCCGCGCCCCGCGCCCCGCTCCCCAACCGCCCGATCGCCTCGACGATTTGCTCGGGCGACTGCTGGCGAATCGGCGTGCCGCAGCGAAAGCACTCGACCTGTCCGACGCGGGCGTAGAGCACGCGGAGATAATCGTAAATTTCGGTCGCGGTCGCCACGGTGCTCCGCGGGCCAAACCCGCCCACGCGCTGGTCGATCGCGATCGTCGGCTGCAAACCCTCGATCAGGTCGACGTCCGGCCGCTCGATCTGGTCGATGTACTGCCGCGCCGCCGCGGACAGACTCTCGATATACTGCCGCTGCCCCTCGGCAAAGAGCGTGTCGAACGCCAGCGAGCTCTTGCCAGAGCCGCTCACGCCCGTAATCACCACCAACTTCCCCCGCGGCACGGCGACATCGACATCGCGCAAGTTATGCACCCGCGCCCCGCGAACGACGATCGCATCGTCGGCGGTGAAACCATGTAGGTCAGGCACTCCCGTGCCTGACGACTTTGCGAGTAACGCGGCCATGCAAATTCACTCAAACGACATTGTGACTCGCGCCAACGCAAATAGGGTGGGCTGTGCCCACCGGAACCACCGAGCGGGAGCACCGTCGAATTGGCAGGCCGGAACGTTTCTTAGCGTGCTCCACGAAGAAACAAGTGCCACGATGGCGCCGGGCGGGGAAGAAATGGATGGTCCGGTGGGCACAGCCCACCCTACCAGAATCACCGTTTTTTCGCGACGTGACGCACGTGCTTTGCGAACCGCGTCGCCGCGAGCGCGTTGACGAGCCGTTCGTCGGCCGTGAGCAGGCGGCAGCGCCGTTCGACGGCCATTGCCAGATACAACGCGTCGTACACCGTTCGATCCGTTTCGGCGGCGATTGCCAGGGCCCGCTCTATGAGGTCGCGCGCGGAGGCGGTTTCGATCGGCATTTGAAGCATATCGGCCAATATCCCCTCCGCGTCGGCGGCGGCCAGATCGCCGCGGCGGACGTATTTCCACAGGACATTGCCGGCCTCGGCCCAAATCAGATCCGGAGCCATTAGCTCGTCGGTTGGCTTCAAGGCTGCGGCCGCGTCGGACGAGCCTATCTCGTCGACGAAAAGCTTGACGAGCACGCTGGCGTCAAGGACCCAACGACTCATCGCCGCCGATCCTCGGCGAGCGCCTTGACGCTGTCCGTCGCGCGTTGGCGCAGCTTCTTTCGCCACGCGTGCGCCGACTTCAGCGATTCGCCAAGCGTACGGCCCGCCGCGCGTTCGAGAATCCGCTTCGTTTCCGCATGGAGCGAACGACCGTCGCGATCGGCCCGTTGTTTGAGCCGCTTGACGACTTCATCGTCCAGACCACGTATAAGTATGTCGGCCATAATCAATGTTCTCCCAGCCCGCCCAAGGACAATGATATCATAATGATATCACATGTCAACCTTGCTCTTGGCGTTTTGCCGAGGTGCGGCCGGCTCGGCCAGTCACGTAGTCACGTAAGTCACGTAGGGTGGGCTGTGCCCACCGGAACCACCGAGCGGGAGCACCGTCGAATCGCCAAGCCGGCCCGTTTCCTAACACTCCATTGAAAAACAAGCGCCACGACGGCGCCCGGCCGGAAGAAATGGATGGACCGGTGGCGCAGCCCACCCTACGGCACTTCATTTCTGAATGTCGGTCGACCAGCGGAGCGTCTTTTGCTCGAACTCGTCGTGGTCCATCACGTCGCCAGCCGCGGCTTGACGCAGGCCTTCCTCGATCTTTCGCAAGAGATAAAGACGCTCGATAAACGCATCAATGCTCACGTCATCGGGCGAACCGTCGAGCGTTTGGCGTATGAGTTCTTTGGTCGTCATGGCCAATCGAGTCGCCTCAAGAATTACTGCCAACGGCGACGCGCCAAAACCGACGGTTCGCCTGGCTAAATTATAGCTTTACCGCCCGCGTCCAGCCAACGACAATGCACCCGCGGAATACGGTGTTGGGCGCCTGAGCGTCGCCGCGAGGCTTTCGGGCGCTTTCCTCGCCGCTAGTCCGCTTCGCCGAGAGAACCGACATCAAGAATCCGTGCCCCGTGATACACGGTCAGAACGATCACGCATCCTTCGCCAACGCGATAAATGATGCGATAGTTTCCGCGAATCAACTCGCGTACTTCCATGCGGCCGACCTCGGGAACGACCGCTCCGAGCAGCGGCCGTTGCTGCAAGACATCCGTCGAATCGATCAATCGGGAAACGAAAGCATCCGCTCGCCGCGGCGCATCGTGTGCGATGTAGTCGCGAATCGCCTGCAAGTCGTCGAGGGCCTGCGGCGTCCAAATGATTTGGTGCATCGCCGCTTACGCCTGTCGCGTTTCGACCGCATCGCGGAATTTGCTTTTAACGACGTCGTGGTCGATCAGTTCCCCGGCCTCGGCCTGGCGAAGGCCAATCTCGATTTTTCGCAAGAGATAAAGCCGCTCGATCACGTCTTCGATGCTCGCATCGTCGGGCAACTCGTCGAGAGTTCGTAAAACTAGTTCTTTGGTCGTCATGGCGCCGAACATTCAAAAAAGTTCCAAGGGCAGCGGGGCGAAACGTCGCTCACTTTTTGCTGAGTTAGATTATACTCCGTTTTCGCCATGCATCCAACGAGACGGCAATGACTGTCCGGAAGACGCCGAGAGCGTTCCAATGGCGCAAAACTGACGTGGCGTTGCTCACGTGCGAAAATCACGCCGCGGCAATCGGCCTTTCCGAGGAAATCATTTAATGGCACTCTCGCGACGAAGTTTTTGCGCCGCGCTCGGCGCCGCTTGCGCCGCAGCCGCTACGCCGTACATTCGCGCCGACAATAAGAAGATGACGCAATCCCTCCGCGTCATCGCCTACAACGTTTACGTCTGCAAAGGCTGGCCGGACGATCGGCCGCGCGCGAAAGAGGCCGTTCGCAAGGGGCAGATGGCTCGGCGGTTGGCGCTGGAGCTTGCTCTCTACGAGCCGGACATCGTCAACTTCTCCGAATCGCCCAGCGAAGCGATTGCCAAAGAAGTCGCCGGGCATTTGGGCATGCACCACGTTCGTTTCCCAAGCGGCGGAAATTGGCCCGGCACGCTCTTGAGCCGGTTCGAGATCGCCGAGTCGGAGAACGTCCCGCTCGGCCGCGAACGCCCGAAAGAACTTTTCACGCGGCATTGGGGACGCGCCACGATCAAGCTGCCCAGCGGCGAATCGCTCATCGTCCACTCCGCCCATCTGCATCCCGCCGACGATCCCGCGACGCGGCTCGTCGAAATCCGCGCCATGCTCGCGGCTATGAAAAGCGATCTCGACGCCGGCCGCTCGATGCTGCTCATCGGCGACATGAATCACCGCCCCGACGCGGAAGAATACAAGCTCTGGACCGGCGCCGGCTGGGTCGACACGTTCGCCAAAGTCGGCCAGGGCGACGGCTTGACGTTCAAGTCGGACAAGCCGGATCGCCGCATCGACTACGTTTTCGCAGCAGGGCCGATCGCGAAACAAAGCGTCGAGTCGCGGCCGCTGTTCGAAGGCGCGTTTCGCCTCAACCCGGCGGACGAGCACGCCTTCGCGCTCAGCGATCATCTGCCGCAGTTCGCGCGATTCGGCCCGCGCGAGTAGACCCGCCAATGCGCCGGCGCGATACTTGCACACAGCCGACCACGCGAAGCGCGCGGTTTGCCCAACTCCCGGCGACCGGAAACGATGCGATCCAAGATGATGCGACGAGACGTCCCACGGACCGATCCTTCGAACGAAGTGAACGCCGATCGCGGCGGCGAGGTTCACGGCATCCTGGCAAGCGGCGGACTCGATAGCTGCATTCTGCTCAAACACGCGCTCGACAGCGGTTGGCGCGTGAAGCCGTTTTACATATACAGCGGGTTGTTCTGGCAACGGGCCGAACGCGACGCGCTGGAGCGGTTCTTGGATGCCGTTGCACACCCGCGACTCGAACCGCTCGCGATTCTCGATTTGCCGCTCGCGGACGTTTATGGCGACCATTGGAGCGTCACGGGGCGCGGGGTTCCCGCGGCCGGCACGCCCGACGAAGCCACGTTTCTGCCCGGGCGTAATGTGCTCCTGACGATCAAGGCCGCGCTGTGGTGCCAGATTCATGGGATTGGCGATCTTGCGATGGCCACGCTGCGGTCCAATCCGTTCCCCGACGCGAGCGACGACTTTTTTCAACGCTTGGAAGCGGTGTTAGCGGTGTTAAGCGCGATGCAGCCGACGCCGATCCACCTGCGGCGACCGTTCGGCGATTTGGACAAGCAACAGGTGATGGAACTCGGCCGGCGCTTTCCGCTCGAATTGACCTTCTCTTGCATCGCGCCGCGCGGGAGCGTGCATTGCGGACGATGTAACAAGTGCGACGAACGGCAGGCGGCCTTCCGCTTGATCGGCGAACGCGATCCGACGGAATACGCGGTCGCCGCGGAAATCGCGACCGCCTCTGACCGGCATCCGCCGCGAAAAGCCAAACCGACCGGCTTCCGTTGAGACCGGTTCGCCGTCAACACGAGGTTCCGATGTCCGTTTCGATCTCCACGCCGCGCGTCGCGCTCGTCACCGGAAGCGGCAGAAAGCGGATCGGCTTTCATGTCGCAGACGCCTTGGCCGAGCTGGGATATCGGATTGCCGTTCACTTTCGCACGTCCGCGGACGACGCGGCGGAAACGGTCGAGCATCTGTCTTCTCGCGGAGCGGACGCGACGGCGTTCCAGGCGGACCTCGCGGTGGAATCGAACGTCCGCGATCTCATTCGCGACGTCCGCGATCACTTCGGACGCCTCGATGTCCTGGTCAACTGCGCCGCGATCTACGATTCGACTCCGCTCGAAGAAGTTACCGCGGCCGACGTTCGCCGCCACTTCGAGGTCAACGTCCTGGGCACGTTCCTTTGCGCGCAACACGCGGGACTCGCTATGGTGGAGCAGCCCGAAGGAGGATGCATCGTCAATTTCGGCGACTGGGCCACAGCACGACCGTACGTCGACTACGCGCCCTACCTGGTGAGCAAGGGTGCGATCCCGACATTAACGCGGTGCCTCGCGATCGAGCTGGGCAAGCGCAATCCGCGCGTGCGAGTCAACTGTGTGCTTCCCGGACCGTTGTTGTTTCCCGCCGACATGCCCTCGGCCGAACGGGAGCAAGCGATCCGCTCGACGATCGTGCAGCGCGAAGGCCGGCCCGAAGACGCGGCCGCGGCGGTGCGATTCCTCGTGGAGAACGAATTCGTCACGGGCGTTTGCCTTCCCGTCGACGGCGGCCGCACGATTTATTCGGGAGAAAGTTGAGCGCCGGTTGTGGTTGAAGCTCGTCGTCACTACCATGAGGTCGATAGGTCGGTCGGCCGGCCGGCTGGTCGGACGCGGCCGAATCGTCGGACGTGGGTGTGTCCGACATATCATCTATTGCCACTCGTTCCAGCGAACGCCATGCCCGGCAAGACACCGAAGAAATCGGCGAAGATCGCAAAGACGGTCTCGAAGCAGAGCGCCGCCGGTCGGGTTGCTTCGAAAGCCGCCAAAGCGAAGAAGGCAGCGTCGAAGCCGCGCGCGAAGTCGCCGCCGCGCAAGACCGCCGGGCCAAAGCTCCTCTCCGGCGGCAATCCGCAAATCGCCAAATCCGACGGCGATGCGCCGGTGCAAGCATATATCGCCGCGATGCCGGGCTGGAAGCAGGATGTCGGGCGGCGGCTCGACGCGCTCGTCGAACGGACCGTGCCCGGCGTGCGGAAGGCCGTCCGCTGGAACACGCCCTTCTACGGAACCGAGTCACGCGGCTGGTTCCTCGCCTTTCATTGCATCACGAAGTACATCAAGGTGACGTTCTTCGCGGGCACGTCGCTGCGGCCGGTTCCGCCCGTCGAGTCGAAGAACGCAGGCACGCGGTACTTCCACATTTACGAGGACGGCCCGTTCGACGAGGAACTCGTGGCGAGTTGGATCGAGCAGGCATCGAAGCTGCCGGGTTGGGGCAGCTTCAACTGCTGAAAACGGGACCGAAGTGGGACGGGAATCTTCATTTCATGGAGATTCCGGTGTGCGCAGCACACCCTACGCTACTGCGTTACCGTGCTATTCAGCCAACATGTCCTTCGCGCTCAAGATCCATATCTCCGTCACCCACGCAAGGTCTCCGTATGGAGCAAGTCGACATACGCTCCATCCGCCCTCTTGTAAGCAGGCCTCCATCCCAATCGCCGCCATGTAATTACTTGAATGTATGATGACGGGAGCAAACGGCTTATACGATAGCAGGAACGTCGTGACGTCTCGCCCCGTTCCGGAATCGACGTTACCGCCGTCGGTGTTTTGAACCGGAACCAAGTCATGATCGAGGGACAATAGCGCAATTACATGGCGATTGCTGTTGATGAAGTTCATGATTTCACTCGCTGTAGCGAAGGTCGCTACGTGCGCATCAATGTCGGCCGCCGCTAAAGCCAGCTTCATGGCATCGCGCCGGCGTTCGTCGTCTTCGAGAATGCAAACAACGCGCGCCATAGGAAAGAAGGTAAGGATACGTAGTCGACGTGGTCTGATGGCCGACACCTACGCACGGGCGCCACTGCTGGCTCGTCCAGCCGTGAGAAGTGTCGTTGGGGCTTTCAATCATCGATACGTCGGCATACGGCGTCAACGATGGAGCCGTCAAGAGCGGCTTGGTCGACGTTCCGTCGTCCGCCGCTTCCGTACAATCCGGCGATCGCACCCGACGGTGGAATCGGCTTACCGGGTACTTCGCCGCCCCTAAAACGCGAGTACCTCCAGAATTGCGCGAGCAAGCGCTTTGCCGAAATACCAACCAATGACGTAGGTGGCCGCGAGACCGAGGACGAGGGTCGCGCAGCCAGCGATTACCGTTCGCCGCCATCGCCGCTCGATACGTTCACGCTCATTCTCGGCCATGCGCATACTCGGAGCTAGCTCGCCAGTGGCACGGCCGTCACGCCCAGCCGCTCCGCCTCCTTCACTAGCTCGGCCCAGTTGCCGTCGTCGATGGAAATGCCGTTTGTGCGGCGCTCGGCAAGCGTGCGGCGTTCGGGATCGCCGGGGAGGAGAATCTCGGCGCAGCCTTCGATGCGCGGGCAGCCGCGGATGAAGGCGTCGAGGTCGGCGGCCTCGCGGGCAAAATGGTCCGCACCGCCGAGCATCGCCGGGTTCACGAACAGCATGAATGCGCAGTTGCCGAGCTGGTTCGGCGGCGTTTCGCGAATGCACAACCCGCCGGCAAGCGCCCCCGCGAACAGTTCAATCATCAGCGCGAGCCCAAAACCCTTGTACGCCTGATCGCCGCCCATCGGGCGAATGCTGCCGGGCGGGTTGCCGTAGAGCGAGTGCGGATCGTTCGTCGGTCGCCCTTCGCTGTCGAGAAGCCAACCGTCGGGACACAACTCGCCGGCGATCCGCTTGACCCGCACCTTGCCCTCGGCGGTCGCGCTCGTGCCAAAGTCGAGAATGAGCGGCGTCGAACCGTTCGGCGCGCCGAGAGCCAGCGGGTTCGTGCCGAGCCGCGGAACCTTGCCGCCGGGCGGAGCAACGCGCCGGGCCGCGCCGTGCGTGTTGACCATGATGATCGAGCACAGTCCTGCATCGGCGGCAAGTTCGCAGTATTCGCCGAGCCGCCCGACGTGACAGGCATGCACGAGCGTGCCGAGGCCGATGCCGGTGGCTTGGGCTTTTTCGATTAGCTTGCGCGCGAGCCGCTGGGCCTGCGTCTGGCCGAATCCCCAATTACCGTCGGCGGCGGCGAGCGTCGGCGTTTCGTTGACGATCGACAGCTCCGCGCCGGGCTTGCACTCGCCCGCAGCGACTTGTTTTAGGTAAAACGGCACGCGCATGACGCCGTGCGAATCGTGCCCGCGCAAATTCGCGCCAACGAGGCTCGTGGCCACGAGCCGCGCCTCGTCCGTCGCAACGCCGCCGGCCTCGAACAACGCGGCCGTAAACTCCGTCAACTCACCCGCCGAAATCCGTCGCACGCAAATCTCCTCTCAACCAAAGCTCAAGCGTCAACCCGCATTCCCCGAATCCCGAATCCCGAATGCCGAATCTCTCCCCGCCCCCTGCCGAACCGCTTCATACATCACCACCGCCGCGGCGTTCGACAGGTTCAAACTCCGCACGGCCCCGGTCGTCGGAATGCGGAGCGTCCGCTCAGCGTACTCTTCGAGCAGCGCGTCGGGCAGGCCCTGCGTTTCGCAACCGAACACGAGCACGTCGCCGCGCCGATAGGCCACGTCGGTGTAGAGCCGCGTCGCCTTCTTCGACAATAGCCACATCGGCCCGGCGTGGCTGGCCGCGAGCCGCGCGAGGAGCGCCGCCCAATCGTCGACGACTTCCCAATCGAGCAGTTCCCAATAATCGAGTCCGGCGCGGCGGAGATAATAGTCGTCGACGCGAAACCCGAGCGGCCGCACGAGCCACAACTTCGCTCCAACCGCCACGCACGTCCGACCCACGCTGCCCGTGTTGTGCGGAATCTCGGGCTGGTGGAGGACGACGTGGAGGAAGGGGGCGGGGGTC
>QEVJ01000180.1 GCA_003576845.1 Planctomycetota bacterium | reverse complement strand
CCCCGCGTCGAAGTCCTCCGCGAGCTCGGTACGCGCACCGGCGTCGACGACGTCAAGGCTCTCTGCGGCATCATGATCCAGGCCGACAAGTTCGGGTCCAGCATCGCCCAAGCCCTCCGCGTGCAAAGCGACGCCATGCGCACCCGCCGCCGCCAGCTCGCCGAAGAAAAAGCCGCCAAAACGGCCGTCAAGCTCATCTTCCCGCTCGTGATCTTCATCTTCCCGGGCATCTTCGTGGTGCTCGTGGGTCCGGCCGCGATCCTCTGGATCAACAACATGGCCCCGACGATGAGCGCGAGCTAGAGCAGGGTTCGGGCGTCGCGGCTGGGGAACGACGGCACAACAACGAGGTTTGCAATCACGTTTTGCGTTCTTCATTTTGCCTCTTGCATTTGCTAGGTGTCTCCGTGACCTCTGTGTCTCAATTCTGACTCAACTCCTCTCCGCGTCCTCTGCGAAACCTCCGCGGCCTCTGCGTTAAAAAAAGTACCCGCTCGTTTTTCAATGCCGCCGCGAGTCGCCGAACGATGTCCACCGCCGTCGCATCGCCGTCGCCGCGTAAACGTGCTTCGACGAAGCAAAGGCCCGTTGATCCACCACATCTCGCGCAACCAAAAACCTGGTTCGGCGTCGCCGACCTCGTCTTCCTCATCTTCTCGCTCGGCGTGCTCCTGCGCGCCCGCGGCTCGATGCTCGACGATCCCGGCCTCGGCTGGCACATTCGCAACATCGACGCCATGCTCGCCCACGGCGGGTGGTTGACGCACGATCCGTTCACCGTCCCGCTGGCCGATTGGCCCTGGCGCACGAACGTCTGGCTCGGCGACCTCTGGCTCTGGCTCGGCTGGCATTGGGGCGGTCTCAATGGCATCGCGGTCTTCACGACGATCGTCATCGCCCTCACCTGCCGCTGGCTCTATTCGATGCTCGTCCGCGACGGCGTTGCCTGGCCCCTCGCCGCATTCTGGACATTGCTCGGCGGCCTGGGCACGTCGATCTCCTGGACTGCGCGGCCCAACATCTTCTCCGTGCCGCTCTTGATGTACACGGCCTGGATCTGCGACCGCTACCACCGCGGCAAAGCAACCCGCCGCGAAACGCTCTGGCTCCTTCCGCTCTTCGTCCTGTGGGCAAACCTCCACGGCGGTTTTCCCGCGGGCATCGCCACGATCGCCGTCGCCCTCGCCGTCGAAATCGCCCTCGCCCTCGGCATTCCCCATTCCCGCAATCGCCAAGGCGCCCGCGAACGAGCCAAACACTTCGCCCTGCTCCTCGCCGGCTGCCTCGTCGCCACGTGCATCAATCCCTACGGCTGGACCATGTACCCGTGGATATTCCAGCTCCTGGGCAACGACTACTTCATGAACAACAACGTCGAATGGCACTCGCCCGACTTCCACGCGCTCGGTGCGATGCGCTACGAGCTGTTCATCCTCGTGTTGCCGCTTGCCATCGCGCTCGCCAAACGCCGTCCCAGCCTCGCCGCGCTCGCCATCTCGATCCTCTGGCTCCACGCCGCCTTGAGCGGCCAGCGGTACATCGCCCTCTGGGTCGTCGTCACGGTCCCGCTCGTCGCCCGCTTGAGCATGTCGATTCCGTGGCTCGCCGACTCGGCCGCGCGTTGCCAGGTCACGCCGGAACTGCGTTCGTTCTTCAGCACACCGCCGCGCCCAAGCCGTTGGATCGCCACGGCCGCGATCGCGCTCGCGCTGGTCCTCTGGTCGCGCGGCGCGGAAAGCTTCGCCGCCATTTCGCCGCACCGCATCCCGACGCAAGCTCTCGACGAGCTCGTCAAACGCGCCGAAGGCAAGGTCGTGTTCCACCATTACAACTGGGGCGGCTATATCACCTGGCAAGGCTGGCCCAAGGTCCGCAACTGGATCGACGACCGCAACGAAGTCCACGGCCAGGCCCACATCGAGGAATACTTCGCCATCATCGACGCCCGCGGCCCATGGCGCGAAAAGCTCGACCGCTACCGCGTCGCCCTCGTCTGCATCCCGCCGCACAAACCACTCGCCGAACGCCTCGCCGAAGACCCCGCCTGGCAAGAAACCTATCGCGACGAATACGCGGTAATCTTCGAACGAAATTAACGCGCGTAGGTCAGGCCAAGCGGCGTTGGACGTGCCATTCTCGAAACGCCCAACCCGCGCCGGCCTGACGTACCGGATATCGTTTCGTCACGGGGCGCAAATTTCGCGGGGCGCCACTGGCTCAGCCAGTGCGGCGGCGCGAATCCGCTCTCCATTCTCACGAGACCGCCCCACCATCATCGCGCATCCACCTCCGCCAACAACCGCCTCTTCTCCTCCTCCGACAGCTCCCGCCAATCGCGATCGTCCAATCCCGCCACGAGCGCCCAGAGCAAATTCAACCCCGCCCGCCGCTCGACGCGTTGCACGCGCAGATAAGCCGCCACCGGCCCGACCCGCCGCAACTCGCCGATCGTGCCGACGCCCGCCTCGCGCAGCCAACTCGCGCTCGCCGCGCCGATGTTCCGCAAGTTCTCGATCGGCTCTTCGAGATCGTGCTCGCTCTCGGAGCAACCCACGTCCGCGAACTTGGCCTTCAACTCGGCGAGACTCCGCCCATACGCCGTATGAATCACAACGGCCCGATTCCGCCCATTCGTCTGCACCTTCCTCACGCCGTGCCCAAAGCCCACCAGCCGCCGCCGAGCCTGCGACGCGCCGAGATTCACGAACAGCTTGTCGCCCTTGGGCTCGGCCATGTTGGCAAGTGTTTTCCGCCTCTCAAATCTCAAATCTGTGATTTCGAATCACTTCGAAGCCCAATAAAACGCGAGAAGCGTTGAATAATTCCCTCTCCCGAGCGGTGTGTTCCACTAACGACTTCGCTATACGCGCGCACCATCGTCCCTCGTTGTGCCGCGGTCTCACGACCGCGGCGCCCGCCCGCTAGGTCTCCGACCTCCGCAAAACGCCGTTCCGCCTCTCAAATCTCAAACCTGAAATTCCAAAATCCATTCCTCGCGCCGAAAAAACGCGAGTAATGTCAAATAATTCCCTCTTCCGAGCGATATCGACGACCTCCAAACATCAGCCCGGCACACACCGTCACCCGGCAGCCGTTTCGCCACGGTCAAAGCCTCCGCGTCGGCAGGTGCGAATTCATCCCCTCGAACAGCCCCTAGCCGCCCATGCACGCGAAAGAAGAACCTACCACATCCGCCTCCCAACTTCCACCAAGATTTTTACATCCGCCAAAAAAATTCGCGACCCACGCCCGCCCGCGCAGCATCCCCGAATCCCGAATCCTGACCCCCGAATCCTGACCCCTGACCCCCGTCTCACCACACATCCGCCAGCGCCACCCGCATCGCCGCCTTCTCTTCGCCGTCCTTGGGATTGCACTCTAGCCCCACCGCGTCGCGATAGCCGAGCGCCCACGCTTCCTTGAGCACCCGGTTGTAATGAATCTCGCCCGTGCCCGGTTCGTTCCGCCCGGGATGATCGGCCAGTTGCAGATAGCCGACCTGATCCCAGCCTTCGCGCAGGTGCCCGCACAAATCGCCTTCGCTGATGTGCATGTGGTACAGGTCCCAATTGATCTTTACCATCTGCGAATCGACCTCGCGGCAAATCTTCACCGCCTTCGGGCTACCGTACAGGCAATGCCCCTTGTGATCGACACGGATGTTCATCGGTTCGAGGATCAGCATCACCTGCGCGTCTTCGACGATCGGCTTGACTCGCTTGAGGGCGACGATGATCTGCTCGTGCATCTCCTCCTGCGTCATCCCGCGCACGTCGTTGCCGCCGACGACGCACATCTTCTTCACGTCGAGCTTCTTGGCCACGCCGCACGCTTCGCGAATCGTCTTCTCGACCAGGTCGTGGTTCTTCGCCTCGTTCATGCCGGGCGTGAAGGGCCAGGCGGTAAACTGCGAGATCGAAATTCCCAGTTCCTTGACCAGCCTGGCCAGCGCGTCGATATCCTTGCCTTGATACGGCCAAAACTCGATAGCCGGAAACCCCAGCGCCGCCGACGCCTTCACGCGATCGAGAAAGGAGAGCTTGCGAAACCACATCTCACAGTTGACGGCAAACTTCGTCTTACAACTCTTCCCGGGCTGCTTGGGGTCGATCTCGCGCTCGGATTTGGCGGAACCTTCCCCGGCCGCGCCGACGCTCGGTTTGTCCTGAGCACGCGAAGACGAAGCGCCAGCCGCAACGGCAGCAGACGCGGCAATGAATGAACGGCGATCGAGCGACATGGCGCGGTCCTCAACAAGTCGAGATTTTGCGGAGCGGAAACAAGCTCGGGCATCATTATAGATTGCCCGTTTTTCCCCGCGAACCGTCCCGTGGTCGCGAGTGCGCAGCGCCCTCGAAACCACAGCGTTCCGGCTACCCAAGTGCTTGCCGCCAAACCCGTTGCGACGCAATTTCGGAGTTCCAATCGGCGACTATTGATGCTTGCCTCGCGCCGCGCCGCCGGTCTATACTAAGCGTTTGTCGATCGGGGCCTTCGCTCCGGTCGCCTGCCGCTGCGGACTTTCCTGGTCCGCGCAAGACTGTCGTCGCGATAGTCCCGTTCGGACCCTCGCGTCGACGCCTACCTGCGGAGCATTGCGATGAACGTCTTTAGACGGCCCGCTTGGGCGGTTGTGATTGCGCTTTGCGTTCTCGCCGCACTGACTTCTCGCGCCGCTGCCGAAGATTCCAAGCCCGCCGATCCTGCCGCCGCCGAATCTGCGCCTGTCAGCTACGCGAAGCAGGTCCTGCCGATCTTCCGCGAGCATTGTCAGGGCTGTCATCAACCGGCGATGGCCAAGGGCGAGTACGTGATGACGCGGTTCGACGCGCTCGCCAAGGGCGGCGAGTCCGGTGACGCAGCCATCGTGCCCGGAAAGCCCGACGAGAGCAATCTCCTCGCCCAGATCACGCCCGACGCCGGCAAAGCGGAAATGCCCAAGGACAAGCCGCCGCTTTCCGAAACCCAGGTCGCACTCATTCGCCGCTGGATCGCCGAAGGGGCGAAAGACGATTCGCTCGCGGCCGGTAAGCCAGCCATTGACGCCGAGCATCCGCCGAAATATGAAACGCCGCCGGTCATCACGGCGCTCGACTACTCGCCCGACGGCAGGTTGCTTGCAGTGTCCGGCTATCACGAAGTGCTGTTGCACGACGCGGCGAAGCTGCAAGCGGGCGAGGAGAGCCTCGTCCGCCGCTTGGTTGGCCTGTCGGAGCGGATCGAATCGGTGCGCTTCTCGCCCGACGGAACGAAGCTGGCGGTGACGGGCGGACAACCGGGCCGCACCGGCGAAGTCCAAATCTGGAACGCCGCCGACGCCAAGCTCGATCTGTCGCTGCCGGTAACATACGACACGGTGTACGGCGTTAGCTGGTCGCCCGACGGCAAGCTCGTCGCCTTCGGCTGTGCGGACAACACGATCCGCGCGATCGAAGCGGCCACGGGCAAGCAAGTGCTGTTCAACGGGGCGCATAGCGATTGGGTGCTCGGCACGACGTTTTCGACGAAGGGGACGCATCTGATTACGGTGAGCCGCGACATGACCATGAAGCTGATCGAAGTGCCGACGCAGCGGTTCGTCGACAATTTGACGAGCATCACGCCCGGGGCGCTCAAAGGCGGCCTCGGCGCCGTCGAGTGTCATCCGACCAAGGACGAGCTGCTCTGTGCAGGCAGCGACGGCGAGCCGAAGCTGTACAAGATGGAGCGCGACAAAGCCCGGCAGATCGGCGACGACTTCAACTTGATTCGCAAGTACGCGGCGATGCCCGGGCGGGTGTATTCGGCCCGGTTCAGCCGCGACGGCACAAGAATCGCCGCCGGAAGCAGCCTGGACGGCAAGGGCGAAGTGTGGATTTACGACGCCGCAAACGCGCAAGTCATCGCCAAGAACCCCGACCAAGGCGGCGGCGTATTCGCCGTCGCGTTCTCGCCGGACGGCAAACTCGTAGCAGCCGGCGGCTTCGACGGCAGCGTGCGACTGCTCGACCCAACGACGGGCAAAGAAGTGTCGAAAGCAATCCCAGCGCCAATCGCCGAAACGCAGCCGGTGACGAAGTAGGCCGGCGACCGCGCCGGTGGAGATGACCGATGATGGAAAGTTGGTTCGTTTTTTAACGCAGAGGGCGCAGAGGTTTCGCAGAGGTCGCAGAGAAGAATGCAAGCGAGCGACATTAACGCGATCAGCGGGCAGATTATTGACGCCGCCATGCGAGTTCACTCCGCACTCGGCCCGGGTTTGCTCGAATCCGTTTACGAAAAATGTTTGCAGCACGAGCTAAATCGACGCCGGATCGAAGTTAGAACGCAAGTCGGTTTTCCGATCGTGTACGGCGATATACGAATTGAGTCCGGGCTGAAGATTGATCTACTTGTGATGGATCAAGTGATCGTCGAGCTCAAAGCTGTGGAAACTCTGTCGTCGATTCACGAGTCACAAATCTTCTCCTATTTGAAGATCACCGGAAAGAGACTTGGATTGCTGATAAACTTCAACGTCGTTCACCTGAAAGATGGCATTAAGAGATTTGCCAACAAGCTCTGAACGTGCGGTATTCTCTGCGTCCTCTGCGAGACCTCTGCGCCCTCTGCGTTAAAAAACTAACCAAGCCAAACTTTTCGTTCGAGCAAGGCGGTTCCTATGCACCTCAAATCGATATTCGCGATTCTTCTATTCGCTGGGTCGTCGAGCACGTTTGCGGCCGACGAAACGCCGGAGTCGATTCCCGCCGGGGTTGAGGTCGTTTCGCTGGAGGTCTTTCCCGACAAGATCGACCTCACCCATCGCTTCGACTATCGCCAATTGCTCCTCACCGGCCTGACCGCCGAGGGCGAGCGGGTCGATTTGACGCGAATGGCGAAAATCGAACCGAGCGCGGACGTTGTCGCCGTCTCGCCCCTCGGGCAGGTGCACCCGAAGGCCGATGGTCAGGCCACGCTGAAGGTTTCCGCCGCCGGCAAGTCTGCGGAAATCCCCGTCAACGTTGCCAACAGCGGCGCGACGTATGCCGTCGATTACATCCGCGACGTCACGCCCGTCATGTCGAAACTCGGGTGCAATCAAGGCACCTGCCACGGCAGCGCCAAGGGCAAGGCCGGCTTCAAACTCTCGCTTCGCGGTTACGACCCGTTGTTCGACCATCGCGCCCTGACCGACGATATCAGCGGCAGGCGGTTCAATCGCGTCGCGCCCGATGAAAGCTTGATGCTCCTCAAGGCCAGCGGCCAGATTCCGCACGTCGGCGGCATGTTGACGCAGCCCGGCGAACCGTACTACGAGATCCTCCGCCAGTGGATCGCCTCGGGCGTGAAGCTCGACCTGGCCACGCCGCGGGTCGTAAAGATCGACGTCTATCCGCAGAACCCGATCGTTCCCCGGCCGGGCATGAAGCAGCAGATCGCCGTCATCGCGACCTATGCCGACGGCAAGACCCGCGACGTGTCCGGCGAAGCGTTCGTCGAAAGCGGCAACATCGAAGTCATCGAGGCGAACAAGCAGGGCGTCCTCACGATGCTCCGCCGCGGCGAAGCGCCGGTGCTCGTGCGCTATGAAGGTAGCTACGCGGCGACCACGTTGACGGTGATGGGCGACCGCACCGGTTTTGCGTGGCAACAACCCCCGGCGAACAACTACATCGACGACCTCGTCTACAACAAACTCAAGCGGGTCAAGACGTCCGTGAGCGATCTTTCCACGGACGACGAGTTCATCCGCCGCGTCTACATCGACCTCACCGGGCTACCGCCGACGGCCGACGACGTGCGGGCGTTTCTGGCCGACAATCGCGAGAGCCGCGCCAAGCGAGACGCCCTCATCGACAAGCTGGTCGGCTCGCCCGAGTTCGTCGAGCACTGGACGAACAAATGGGCAGACCTGCTGCAAGTGAACCGCAAGTATCTGGGCGAAGAAGGGTCGGTCGCGTATCGCAACTGGATTCGCGGCGCGGTCGCGGCCAACGTGCCCTACGACCAGTTCGTGCGCGCGGTGCTGACGGCGAGCGGGTCGAACCTCGAAAACCCGCCGGCGTCGTACTACAAGATCCACCGCAACCCGGTGGACGTGATGGAGAACACGACGCAGTTGTTCCTGGCCGTTAGGTTCAACTGCAACAAGTGCCACGACCATCCGTTCGAGCGCTGGACGCAGAACCAGTATTACGAGATGGCGGCGTATTTCGCCCAGGTCGGTTTCAAGGCCGATCCCGTCTCGAACGGCCGCAAGGTCGGCGGCACCAACGTCGACGCGGCCCTGGACCTGTTCGAGATCGTCTACGACAAGCCGGGTGGAGAGGTGAAGCACGAAGGCACGGGCCAGGTAACGCCGCCCAAGTTTCCGTACCAGCGCGACATGATCGACGAGCCGCAAGCCGCCCGCCGCGAGCAACTCGCCGACTGGCTCACGTCGAAGGACAACCAGTATTTCGCCAAGAGCTACGTGAATCGCCTCTGGGGTTATCTGTTCGGCGTTGGGATCATCGAGCCGATCGACGACATCCGCGCCGGCAACCCGCCGACGAACCCCGAACTGCTCGACGCGCTTGCCAAGCACTTCATCGAAGGCGGCTTCAACGTCCAGGAAATGTTCCGCACGATCTGCAAGTCGCGGACGTATCAACTCTCGATCTCGACCGACAAGTGGAACGAGGACGACGCGATCAACTATTCGCACGCGACGGCCCGCCGGTTGCCCGCGGAAGTGCTCTACGACGCGATTCACCGCGCGACCGGGTCGCAGCCGCGATTGCCGGGCGTGCCGGCGGGATTCCGCGCGGCCCAGCTTCCCGATGCCGGCGTGTCGCTTCCATTCTTGGACGACTTCGGCCGCCCGCCGCGGGAAAGCGCCTGCGAGTGCGAGCGCTCGGGCGGCGTGCTCCTCGCGCCGGTGCTGAAGCTGGTCAACGGTCCCGACGTCGCCAACGCCATCGCCGACGCCGGCAATGCGATCACGAAGCTCGTCGCGGAACAGCCCGACGATGCCAAGGTGATCGAAGAGCTGTACCTGAGGTTCCTCGCCCGGCGGCCGACGGAGCAAGAGGTCAAGCTCGGTATCGACGCCATGGAGTTCGTCGACGAAGATTTGCCCAAGGCGAAAGCGGAACTTGCCGCGTATGAGGCGACGCTCGCGGAGAAGCAAGCCGCGTGGGAGAAGTCCGTCGGTCCGATCGCCTGGACCGCGGTCGAGCCGGTCGAAATGAAATCGGCCAACGGCGCGACGTTCGCCAAACAGCCCGACGGCTCGATCCTCGTCGGCGGCAACTTGACCAAGGACACCTACACGATCGCAGCCGACACGCCGCTTGCCGGCATCACGGGCATTCGGCTCGAAGCGCTCGCCGATCCGTCGCTTCCCGCGATGGGACCGGGCCGCGCGGAGAACGGCAACTTGGTCGTGAGCGAGATTTCGCTTACGGCCGCGCCGAAAGCGGCGCCGCATCAGGCGGTGGCCGTCCCACTCGCAAACGCGCAGGCCGACTTCGCCCAACAGAGTTTCCCCGCGCCGAATGCCGTCGACGGCAACAACGACACAGGCTGGGCGCTCCATCCCGAGATGGGCAAGAACCACGCCCTAGTGGCCGAGACCAAAGACGCGATCCAGCACGAAGGCGGCTCGCGGCTCGTGTTCGCGCTCGTGCAAAACTACGTCGACGGCAAGCACGCCCTCGGCAAGTTCCGCCTCTCCGTCACGACGTCGCCCAAGCCGCTGCAATTGCAGGGCCTGCCGGGCAACATCGCGGCGATCGTCGCAGTCCCCTCGGCCCAGCGCACCGAAGAACAGCGCACGACGCTGGGCAACTACTTCCGCTCGCTCGACGGCGAACTGGCCAGGCTCAACCAGGCAGTCGCCCAAGCGGCGGAGCAAACGAAGAACCGCCGCCTCGTCGGCGCCCAAGACCTCGCCTGGGCACTAATCAACAGCCCGGCGTTCTTGTTCAATCGGTAGCCAAATGGCCTCCGGAAGGAGCTATCTTCCCCGTCGCCCGCAGCAGAACTTGTACTTTCGGCCGCTGTTGCACGGACAGGGCACGTACGGGCGCGTGCCGGGGTAGGGGATCGCGCGGGCCGCCTTGGTTCCGCCTTCATCGGCGTACGGGTGGACTGTCAACCAACCTCCAAACCCCAGGCCGGGCGAATTCCGACGGTGCATTAGCGGAAACATCTGCTCGTGTCGCCGGATCATGGGCAGGACGACGGAACTCCGAAAGGCGTCGAAATCGCGATCGTTCATGCCTAAGCTCGACCGCAATTCCCCAAGACCTCGATCCCTTTCGTCTTCCGGCAACAGCGCGAGGTTAAAGCATACCTGGCCAATCGCGAGTGCCTTGTTCAACTGCTCGACGGAACCATCCGTTTGATCGAGCAGCGGTTGCGTGTAGGCCATGATTCCGTCGGCAATGGCGCCCATGTTCGGCTCCCTCCTTGCGGCCGCGTCCCGCGATCCGGCGATCCGCGCCGCGGCAAATGACGTGGTTCGAAGAAAACGTCTGCCGGCGCCGGGCATTTTAATGTGGCGCCGCCGGATGGTGAACCCCAGATCGACTCGATCGCAACCCCGCGACCAGGCAAACGCGCGCCGCTTCGATCAGCCTTGCCGCTTCACCATGAAGTCCACCCACACCGGCACATACGGCGGCGTGCAGCCCTTGGACACTGGCCAGTCCCGGTAAAGGCCAATCTTCTCGCCGATGGCGACGGCCCGCTTGCGGAGCTTGGGGCAGTGAATGCCGATTGCGGCCAGCGTATTGTTCATGGTCCACTGCACTTCCGGCTTCGCCTTGGGCATTTCTTTCTCGATGCGATCGACGAGGGCGGGCAAGTCGAGACCGTCGGAATCGCCCTTATTCACGCGGCTGGCGGTGAGGTTCCAGCCGGCTCGGGAGGCCCAGCGATCCTTGTCCTTCATCCATTTCTTGCGCAGCGATTCCTTCTCAGGATGTTGGGCAACGACGTAGGCATTGAGCCAGTCCGCCACCTGCGCGCACGTCGTGGAGCGAGTCAGCTTGTCGAGTTCGCCGGCGGAGAGCGACTTCGGCTCGACCAGGAGCGTCGCAAGGAGCTGCGCTTCGACGTTGCCAGTGCCCCAAAGCTCGAGCGCAAGGCGGCGATCGGTCTTGGTCTTAGTGGCGGATTGGATCTTCTTGCAGAGCGCGCGGATGTCGCCGAGCTTCACGCCGAACTGGTTGTCGGGCGCGCCGGCCTTGACGTTATGCTTGCGCCGCGCCGCGTCGCCCAGAGACTCGAGTTGGGCAAGGATTTCATCGACGGTCATGCCAGCGATTATACTCGCGGTGCATGGCAAGCCAACCGCGACCGCCGCTCCCTCAAGCGGACCGTGTTCCGTGGCGAGGAGCGGCAGCCGCGCCAAGCCATCGTCGTCGCTGCCATCGGCGGGCGAGCCGCCCACTGCGCGGCAACGCATGCGGGCCCGACGCCG
>QEVJ01000001.1 GCA_003576845.1 Planctomycetota bacterium | reverse complement strand
GACGATTCGCGACCACACGACGCACGTGCGGCGGCCCTTCATTCGCTTCTACGCTTGCGAGCGCGATTTGTCGCACGATTCGCCGGACGTTGAGTTGCCTCACGCCGTGGCACGCGGTGAGGAGCCGTTGTTGGTAATCGGCGCGATTGCGGGCGGGTAGTCGCGTCGCCCCGTCCTGGCCGTGGTGCTAAAATTCCTAAATGACAGCAAATTGCCACACACACGGCGATGCCGAGTCGGCCCCGGCGCGCGCCGGCCACAGTCACCTTCCCCGCGGCGAAGAGGTCGCGGCCGTTAGCGACGGGCGGTTGCTGTGGGCCGTGGTGCTCAATCAGTTGCTGACGGTGGTCGAAGTGGCGGCCGGCGTTCTTTCGGGCAGCGTGGCGCTGTTGTCCGACGCGGCGCACAATTTCAACGACGCGAACGCGCTGCTGATTGCGTATGTCGCGCGGCGCGTGTCGCGGCGGCGATCGAACGCTCGATATACGTTCGGTTATCGCCGCGCGGAAATGATCGGCGCGATGATCAATTTGACGCTGCTGGCGGTCATCGGCGGCTACCTCGTGTATGAAGCGGTGTGGCGGTTCATCGAGCCGGAGCCGATTCTAAGCTCGCTGATGGCCGGGGCGTCGGTGCTGGCGCTCGGCGTGGATGCGGGCACGGCGCTGTTGCTCTGGTCGATGAGTCACGGTTCGCTGAACGTGCGGGCGGCGTTCGTGCACAACCTGGTCGACGCGCTCGGGTCGCTGGCCGTGCTGATCGGGGCAGGGGCGATTCACTGGCTGGGTTGGCTATGGATCGATGCGGCTTTGACCTTGCTGATTGCCGCGTACATCTTGTGGCAGGTTCGACAAATGTTGCCGATGGCGATCCACGTGCTGATGGAAGGCGCGCCGAGCGGGCTCGATCTCGACCTGCTCGTCGATCGCGTCGCAGCGCTCGACGGCGTCGTGGGCGTGCATCACGTTCACGTTTGGGAACTCGACGAGCAGCATCGGGCGCTCGAGGCACATGTCGTCGTGCCGCATTCACACGCGGCGGACCTGGAAGAAATCAAGCGGCGCGTGAAAGCGCGGCTCGCCGAGGAGTTCGCGATTCGTCACTCGACGGTCGAGCTTGAGTTCGACGTAGGCGCCAATCGTTGCGGCGAGTTGCATCACGATTGCCATCGCTCGGCGCCGTAGCGGTTCTCGCCGCTCCGCGTCAGGCCAGCGCGGGTTGAGTCCAATGGCATTGGAGAGTTCTGCGCCGCTTGGCCTGACCTACGACGGGACAGTTACCACGTGACGTGGCGGGGCCAAGCGTCGGGAGGTCTGAGGCGCTCGCGGCCCCATTCGATCCATTCGGGTTCTTCGGGGGCGGGCGGCGCGGTGAGGATCCGCGGACCGTTGCGGGTCACGGCGATCGTGTGCTCGAAATGGGCGCTCGGCTTGCCGTCTTTGGTGACCATCGTCCAATCGTCGGCGAGCAGCTTCACACGCTTGGTCCCGACGTTCACCATTGGCTCGACGGCGATGACGAGGCCGGGGCGGAGCGGGAAGTTGCCGTTGCGCTTCTTGAGTTGGGGACTGGGGTAGTTGGGGACTTGCGGATCTTCGTGCATTTCGCGACCGACGCCGTGGCCGACGAACTCTTCGACGGTCGAGAAGCCAGCCTTGGCGACGAAGGCGGCCATTTCCTCGGCGACTTCGCTCCAATACTGTTTCTTGCCCATCAGGTCGATGGCCAGGCCGAGGACCTTTCGCGTCACGTCGAGGAGCTTGCGGACTTCGGGAGAAACTTCGCCGACGGGATGGGTGACGGCGGCGTCGGCGCACCAACCGGCGCGCTTGCAGCCCGTGTCGATGCTCACGATGTCGCCTTCGCGGAGTTGGCGGGGTCCGGCGATGCCGTGGACGACTTCCTCGTTGATCGAGATGCAGGTAACGGCGGGAAAGGGGCGCTTGCCTTTTTGCGAATTGGGGTAGTTCTTGAACAGCGGGACGACGTCGTGTTCGCGGAAGAACGCGGCGACGCGGTCGTCGATCTCGCGCGTGGTTACGCCGGGGCGGACCATCTCGGCAGCGATCTGGTGGGCTTGCCAAATGAGCAAGCCGGCCTTGCGCATTTCGGAGATTTCGCGATCGGAACGGAATTGAATCACGGCGGAACTTCGAGTTGCAGGGCGCGCTACTTGCCGAGCGCTTTGCGGATGGCCTTGAAGACTTCGTTGGTGGTGCCGCTGCCGTCGATGGTGCGGAGCAGGCCGGTCGAGCTATAGTAGTCGATGAGCGGGGCGGTCATCGTGGTGTAATCGCGAAACCGCTGGCGGATGGTGTCGATCGAGTCGTCGTCGCGGCCGCGGCCGAGCAGGCGATTGACCAACTGGTCTTCGTCGACGCGAAGCTCGATCACGGCGTCGAGCGGTGTGCCGGCGGCGGCGAGGTATTCGTCGAGCGAGCGGGCCTGGCCGAGCGTGCGCGGAAATCCGTCGAACAGGCAGCCGCGTTCGCAGTCGGGCTGTTGGAGGCGTTCGCCGACGATCTGCACGACGAACGGATCGGGGACGAGGCGGCCGGAGTTCATGTACTCGGCGGCGAGTCGGCCGACGGTCGTTTCCTTCGCGACGGCTTCGCGGAGCATATCGCCGGTGGAGAGGTGCGGGATATCGAGCAGCTCGGTCAGCAGGGCCGACTGCGTTCCCTTTCCTGCACCCGGTGGGCCGATGAAGACGATCCGCATGATGGCGTCCGCAGAAGCGTCGCGCGCCACGGCCCCGCGACCGAACGCGGATTGCGATGCACCGACGTCAGTTCTTTTCGAGTAGGCCCTTGTAGTTCCGCATCACCAGGTGGCTATCGATCTTCTGCACGAGATCGAAGGCGACGCTCACCGCGATGAGCAGGCCGGTGCCGCCGTAAAAGCCGGCGATCACGTACGGCACGTCCATCCAAGCATAGATCAGGGTCGGGATAATCGCCACTAGCGACAAGAAGCCGGCGCCGACATAGGTAATCCGGACCATGACCTTTTCCAGGTAGTCGGCGGTGCGTTTGCCGGGGCGATAGCCGGGGATGAAGGTGCCGAAGTTCTTGAGGTTCTCGGACATTTCCTGCGGGTTGAACGTGATGGCCGTCCAGAAGTAGCAGAAAAAGTAGATCAGGACGATATAGAGCAGGTTGTGCACGAAAGACGTAGAGGACGAGAACATCGTGTAGAGCGAGGCGAACGCCGCCGAGTGGAACTTGTCACCGATCACCTGGCAGACCGTGGCGGGGATGAGCAACAGACTGCTGGCGAAGATGATGGGCATGACGCCGGACTGATTGACGCGGATCGGCAGGTACTGGCGCGTGCCGCCGTATACCCGCCGGCCGCGGACGTGCTTGGCGCTTTGGGTCGGGATGCGGCGCTGGCCAAGCGTAACGAACACGACGCCGGCGACAACGGCAACGAGCATCACGGCAAGGACGATGACGGTTTCCGGTCCGAAGAAGCCGGGTCGGCCGCCCAATTCCATCGTGGTCTTGTTGAGGAGGTCTTGTCCGGCGGCGGGCATGCGGGCGACGATGCCGGCCATGATGAGCAGGCTGATGCCGTTGCCGATGCCGTATTCGTCGATTTGTTCGCCGAGCCACATCAGGAACACGGTGCCGCAGGTCATCGTGAGGACGGCGACGAATTGCCAACCAAAGCCCAGTGTTCCGGCGTCGTTTTGGACGGCCGGGTTAATCAAGTTCGAGTTGACGAGCCACAGGACGTACAGCCAGCTCTGCACGAAGCAGATGGCGACGGTGGCATAGCGCGTATACTCGTTGATCTTCTTCTGGCCGGCTTCGCCCTCTTTCTTGAGTTCCTCGAGCGGCTTCCAGACGCTGGCGAGCAACTGAAAGATAATCGACGCGGAGATATAGGGCATGATGCCCAAGCCGAAGATCGTCGCCTGGTTGAGCTGGGTGGCGCTGAAGACCGAGACCTTTTCGAGCAGGGCGCCGAAACCCGAGCTGCCTTCGAACTGCCGGGCCATTGCAGCCGGGTCGATAACCGGGAGCGGAATGTGCCAGCCCACGCGGTAGATCGCGAGGAAAAGGAGGGTGAGCAGAATCTTCTGCCTCAGTTCCGGGATCGTGAAGACGACGCGGATTTTTTCCCACATGATTCGATTCGTCCTCGAGGAGATTCGCGGTCGGCGGCCTGGGACCCGTCGCCCGATGAAACCGGCCGGCCGGCGCGGCGACGGTTTGGATGCGAACGCCAACCATCCTACGCCAACGCCACGCGGCGGAAAAGGCGAGTCTTCGGCCCGATGCAACCGACGGCGTGGCAGCGTCCGAAGCGTGCGACCACGCGCGAGGTCGCCGGATCAACGACGAGGCGCACGGCGACCGCGCGACTATTTCTGTTTTTTCTGATTCTTGACGACCGGTTTCGGGCCGGAAAGGAGCGTGATCTGTCCGCCGGCCTTTTCGATCTTTTCCTGGGCGGATTTACTGAACTTGTGGGCGGAGATTTTGAGCTTCTTGGACAGGTCGCCGTCGCCGAGAATCTTAAGCACGTCAAACCGGCCGCGAATGAGTCCGCTGGCGCGGAGCGTGTCGGGCGTGATCTCGTCGCCGGACTCGAAAATCGCGTCCAAATCGCCGACGTTGACGGTCATTACGTCCTTGGCGAAGGGGTTATTGAACCCGCGCTTGGGGATGCGGCGGACGAGGGGCATCATGGCGCCCTCGAAAACGGCTTGAGTCGAGGTGCCGCTGCGCGAACCCTGGCCCTTGTGACCGCGCGAGGACGTCTTGCCGCGGCCGGAGCCGGGACCGCGCCCGACGCGACGGCGTTTGCGGTTCTTGGTGATGCCGCGATTGACCTGGTCGATAATCATGACAGGGAAACCCCTCGGAGCCGTTCGACGTCTTGTTTGGTTCGCATCTGGAGCAGCGCCTGGAGCGTTGCCTTGGCGAGTGTAATCGGGTTGCTGGTGCCGAAACTTTTGGTGAGGATGTCGTGGATGCCGGCGGCTTCGCACACGGCCCGCACGGCGGTTCCGGCGATGACGCCGGTACCGGGATTGGCCGGGAGGAGGACAACTTCTGCCGCGCCGTAGGTTCCCTTGAGGCGGTGCGGAATCGTGCCGCCGTCGAGCGGGATTTCGCGGAGCGTGCGGGCGCCTTGCTTGAAGGCCTTTTCCACGGCATTGGGGACTTCGTTCGCCTTGCCGTAGCCGATGCCGACGCGGCCCTTGCCATCGCCGACGACGACGAGCGCCGCGAAGCTGAACCGCCGACCGCCTTTGACGACGGCGGCGCAACGGCGGATTTTCACCACCTTTTCGAGCAGATCGCCACGAGCCGGTTCTGCAGATTCACTTGCCACGCTGATTCTCACTCCCGACGCGGCGGCGCGTCGCGTTTCGGAATTCGTGGCTCGGTCGCGAGACCAGCCACAACCTAGTTACACGATGTTCCCGGTAGGATCGGCTAAAAACTCAATCCGCCTTCGCGGGCAGCGTCGGCGAGGGCCGCGACGCGGCCGTGGTACTTGTAGGGACCGCGGTCGAAGGCGACCTTGGTGATTCCGGCGGCGAGGGCTTTGGCGGCGACGGCCTTGCCCACGACGGCGGCCGCATTCTTGTTGCCTCCGTAGGCAACTTGGCCGCGGACGTCTTTGTCTTGGGTGCTCGCGCAGGCGAGCGTTCGTCCAGTGGAATCGTCGATCACCTGGGCGTAAATATGCTTGTGGCTGCGATGGACGCTCAGCCGGGGGCGCTCGGTCGTGCCGCGCGTCGACTTGCGGACGCGGAAACCGCGGCGCTGGCGTTGGCGAAGGATGGTGCGTTCGTGGCTCATGGCGAAGTGTGAATTGTGGCCGGTGTATGCGCTTACCGGGCATTACTTGGTGACGGTCTTGCCGGCCTTGCGGCGGACGGCCTCGCCTTCGTAGCGGACGCCCTTGCCCTTGTAGGGTTCCGGCTTGCGGACGGCGCGCACTTCGGCGGCAAATTGACCGACGAGTTGCTTGTCGATGCCTTTGATGGAAATGTGGGTTTGGTCGGGGCAGGTGACTTTGAGTCCGGCCGGGATCGGCTTCTGGATTTCGTTGGCGTAGCCGACGCGCAACTGGAGCGTGTTGCCTTGGACGGCGGCAAGGTAGCCGACGCCGACGACTTCGAGCTTTTTCTCGTAGCCCTTGGTGACGCCGACGACCATGTTCTGGATCATCGCCCGCGTCAGGCCGTGGTAGGCGCGGTTCTGGCGCACGGCGTTGTCGGCGGAGACGGTGACTTGCTTGCCGGCGGCGTCGAACTTCACGTCGACTTCGGGGCGAAAGTCCCAGTCGAGCTTGCCCAAGGGGCCTTCGACGGAGATTTTGCGACCTTCGAGACCGATCTTGACGTTGGCCGGAACGGCAACCGGTTTTTTTCCAATTCTGGACATGGCTGTTTACCCGTCGGGGCGTACCGCCCGTTTCTCTTGATTCATTTCGCCCGCGTTTACCAAATCTCGCACAAGACTTCGCCGCCGAGGTTGCGTTGCCGGGCTTCGCGGTCGCTCACGACGCCGCGGCTGGTGCTCACGACGGTGATCCCCAAGCCGTTGAGGACGGGGCGGAGCTCGCGCGAGGCCTTGTACACCCGGCAGCCCGGCTTGCTGACCCGCTTGATATGCCGAATCACCTGTTCGCCGTTGGGGCCGTACTTGAGGTCGATGCGGAGACGGTTGCAGGGTTTGGCTTCGACGCTCTGCCAATCCCAGATGTAGCCTTCGCGCTTGAGCACTTCGGCGAGGCCGACCTTGACCTTCGACAAAGGCATCTCGACGAAGGCCCGCTCGACGCGGACCGCGTTGCGGATTCGGGTCAACATATCGCTGATCGGGTCGGTCATCATGGTCGTGCGGTTCCTCTCGTTACCAACTGGCCTTGCGAACGCCTGGAATCAAACCGTTGTCCGACAATTTGCGGAAGCAAATGCGGCACAACCCGAACTTGCGATACACGGCCCGCGGACGTCCGCAGAGCTGACACCGCCGCACGAGACGGGTGGAGAACTTCGGCTTGGCTTTCGCCTTGGCGATTTTCGACTTACTGGCCATAGGCTCGTTTCGTCCTTAGTCCGACGACTATCGATGGGTGATCTGACTTCGAATCTTTGCGGTAAATGGAGGCGATCGGTTTGCTGGATTTCACTTCGGGTTAGCTGGCTTTCGCTTCGGTACGGAACGGCATGCCGAACTGACGCAGCAACTCGCGGCCTTCGTCGTCGGTGTGGGCCGACGTGACGATCGTGATGTTCATGCCTTGGACGCGATTGAACTTGTCCGGGTTGAGCTCCGGAAAGACCAACTGTTCGGAAAGGCCGAGGTTGTAGTTTCCCTGGCCGTCGAAGCCATCGGGGTTCAAGCCGCGAAAGTCGCGAACGCGGGGGAGCGCGAGCGACACGAGGCGATCGAAGAACTCGTACATTCGGCGGCCGCGGAGCGTGACCTTCGCGCCGATCGGCATGTCCTCGCGAAGCTTGAAGCCGGCGACGCTCTTGCGCGAGCGGCAGATGAGCGGCTTTTGGCCGGTGATCTGGGTGAGCGCGTCGACCGCTTCGTCGAGGAACTTCTTGTCCGTCACGGCCTGACCGACGCCCATGTTGACGACGATCTTCTGGAGGCGCGGCAGGCGCATCGGGTTCATTCCGCCGAGGGCCTCGGCCAACTGGGGCCGGATTTCTGCGGCGTATCGGTCTTGAAGTCGCGGATTCATGGTTCGTTCGCTTCGCGTACTGTCGCGTTATGTTAGGACGGCGGCGTTTACTTCGACTTTGCGTATCGCTTCCTCGGCGGCGAAACGAGGCCGTTGCCCGCGCCGCACTTCTTGCAGAACCGCTCTTTCGTGCCGTCGTCGCGATAGCGGACGCCGACGCGGGTCGCCTTGCGACACGACTCGCAAACGAGCATCACGTTCGAGGCGGCGATCGGCATCTCTTTCGAGAGGCGGCCGCCCTGCGGGTTGCGCTGGCTGCGGCGCATGTGTTTGTACACGCGGTTGACGCCCTCGACGATGAGCTTGTTCTCGTCGGCGAGGACTTTGAGGACTTTCGCCTCGACGCCGTTGTCGACGCCGGCGATGACCTTGACCATATCATCGACCTTGATTCGCATCACACCACCTCGGCCGCCAGGCTGACGATCTTCATGAAGTTACGGTCGCGGAGCTCGCGGGCGACCGCGCCGAAAATGCGCGTGCCGCGAGGGTTCTTGTCGTTGTCGATCAGCACGCAGGCGTTGCTGTCGAAGCGGACGTAGCTGCCGTCTTCGCGGCGCGTCGGCCTCTTGACGCGGACGATGACGGCCTTGACCACGGCCTTCTTCTTGACTTCGCTGCCGGGGATGACGCTCTTGACGCTGGCGATGATGATGTCGCCCAAGCCCGCCACGCGGCGACGGGAGCCGCCGAGGACTTTGACGCACATCACTTCCTTCGCGCCGGTATTGTCGGCCACGGCGAGCCGGGTTTGCATCTGGATCATGGCTTGCTACTCGCTTTCGCTGCCTAAACCGGCGGTTTCCTGCTCGAGCTTTTGGGCCGCCCGCATCGCGGCGATGTCGACGGCGTCGCTCTTCTTGACGACGCGGACGAGTTCCCAGCGTTTGAGCTTGGAACGGGGGCGGGACTCGACGATTTCGACGGTGTCGCCTTCGTGCGAATCTTCGTTTTCGTCGTGGACGTGGCAGATCGTCCGCTTGTGGATGATCTTGCCGAACTTGGGATGGCGGACCTGGCGGGGGATTTCCACCCGGCGGGATTTCGCCATCCGATCGCTTTTGACCACGCCGACTACAACGCGCTTGGGCATGTTACTTTCCTCCCGCCGCGGCGGTCGCCGGCGACGCACTCGTCTTCGCGGCCCGCTCGGTTTGGATTGTCTTGATGCGGGCGATGAGCCGCCGCGACTTGAGCAATTCGCTGGGGGCGTCCAACCGCTCGGTTTGCGCCTGGACGCGCAAGTGGAACAGGTTCTTGGCCGTGTCGGCGAGCGTGAGCGCCAATTGCTCGTCACTCATTTCGCGTAATTCGGTGGCTTTCATGGCCGTTGATGTCCCGATCTAACATTAAACTAGGTTCGTCGGCGGCTCTCACTGGTGGGCGAGCCACCAGTGCCACCCGGCGGTTATTCACTAAACTAAGTTCGTTGGCAGCTCTCACTGGTGGACAAGCCACCAGTGCCACCCGGCGTATTCGCGTTAGGCGGAGCGGCGTTTGATCATTCGGACCCGCACGGGCATTTTGTGCGCGAGGCGGGCAAAACACAGCCGAGCCGCTTCTTCGGAAACGCCGCCGACTTCGAACAACACGGTCCCTGGGCGCACGACGGCCGCCCAATACTCCGGTTCTCCCTTGCCCTTACCCATCCGCGTTTCGAGCGGAATCGAGGTGATGGGCTTGTGGGGGAAAATGCGGATATAGAGCCGACCCTCGCCGCGGAGGTACTGCGAGGCGGCGATCCGCCCCGCTTCGATAACGGCCGCGCTGATCCAGCCCGCTTGCGTCGTTTGCAACCCGTAGTCGCCGTACGACACGTGCTGGCCGCGGGTGGCGTTACCTTTTATACGTCCTCTTTGGCTTTTTCTGTGCTTGACCCTCTTGGGCATCAGCGCCATCGGTGTCTCCTTCGAAAACCCCTTGATTCACCCACACCTGGACGCCGATGTGGCCCTGTGCGGTCATCGCTTCAGCGAATCCGTAGTCGATCTTGGCCCGCAGCGTGGAGAGCGGCATTGCGCCGTTGATCTGCTTCTCGCAGCGGGCCATTTCCGAGCCGCCCAAGCGGCCGGCGAGTTGAATCTTGATGCCCTTGGCGCCGGCTTCCATCGTGGTTTCGGCCGATTTCTTCATCGTGCGGCGGAAGCTGGCCCGACGGGACAACTGGTCGGCGATGTCCTCGGCGACGAGTTGGGCCTGAATCTCGGGGCGCTGGACTTCCTCGATCTTGATGTTGACGCGGCGGCCGATGAGCTGCTGGAGCTCCTCCTGGAGCCGTTCGACTTCCTGGCCCTTGCGGCCGATGATGATGCCCGGGCGAGCCGAGTGCATCACGACCTTGACTTCGTCGCGGGTGCGTTCGATTTCGACTTTCGGGATGCCGGCCTGGCGGTACTTGTCCTTGAGGAACTTGCGGACCTGATAATCCTCGATGAGCAGGCCCGGAAACTCCTTTTTGGACGCATACCAGCGGCTCTTCCAGCCGAGCATGATGCCGGTGCGAAAGCCGGTTGGATTGACTTTTTGACCCATCGTATCGCTCGCGGTGGAAACGCGGCCGGCGGATCGCGCGGCCGAACCTTGGTATTAGTTCCTGAACTTCGGCAATTCGTCGACGGTGCCGACTTCGACGCGAATGTGACTCAATCGCCGCAAAATGCCGAAGGCCATGCCGCGCGCCCGCGGACGGATGCGTTTGAACATGCCGGCGCCGTCGATGCGGGCGTCGGTCACGATCAATTCGCCCAAGTCGGCGGCTCGGCGGTCTTCCGCATTGGCCATCGCGCTCTTGAGGACCTTTTCGAGCATGCGGGCGCCGCGCTGCGGCTGGTAGCGCAACAGCCTGAGCGCCTGGTCCGTGGGTTTGCCGCGGATGAGCGTCGCCAGGGGGCGGACTTTGCGGGCGCTGATCTTCGCGCCGCGGTGTACTGCGTAGTATGCCATAGCGTTCCTCGTATCGCCGCTCGTCGCGCGTTACTTGGCTTCCTTCTTGGTCTTGCCGCCGTGGCCGCGGAACGTTCGCGTCGGCGAGAACTCGCCCAACTTGTGGCCGACCATGTCTTCGGTGACGAACACCTTGTTGTGGACCTTGCCGTTGTGAACCAGGAACGTGAACCCGACGAACTCGGGAATGATCGTGCAGGCGCGGGCCCAGGTCTTGATGGGTTCCTTGACGCCTTGGTTCATTTGCCGGTCGACCTTGGCGTACAGCTTGGGGTCGACGAACGGGCCTTTTTTCAGGGAGCGCGACATAGGTTTCGGCTACGTTGTGGCTGCGAATTGGCCGGCGATGGTTGGTCGCGGCGGTCGTGTTTCGTTTTGGATCGTTATTTGACCAGTTTCAGGACGCCGTAGCGCCGCGAACGACGGCGGCGGACGATGGCCTTGTTCGATGCCTTGCGGCGCTTGCGGGTCGATCCGCCCTTGGCGGGCTTGCCCTTGGGGCTGACCGGATGGCGGCCGCCCTTGGTGCGGCCTTCGCCGCCGCCGTGCGGATGGTCGATCGGGTTCATTGCCGTTCCGCGGACAAACGGCTTCCAGCCCTTCCAGCGGTTGCGGCCGGCTTTGCCGATTTGGACGCTGCTGTGGTCGGGATTGGAGACCGCGCCGATCGTTGCGCGACATGAGGCGGGGATCCGGCGGATTTCGCCGCTGGGGAGGTTGATCTGGGCCCAATCGGCGTCGCGGGCGGCGAGCGTGGCGGCCATGCCGGCGGAGCGGCACAGCGCGCCGCCTTTGCCGGGCTGCATTTCAATGTTGTGGATTTGCATGCCAAGCGGGATCTTCTTGAGCGGCATGCAGTTGCCGACGTTCGGCGGGGCTTCCGGGCCGCTCACCACTTCGTCGCCGGCCTTGAGCCCCTGCGGGGCGATGATGTAACGCTTTTCGCCGTCGGCGTAGTGCAGGAGGGCGATGCGGGCCGAACGGTTGGGATCGTATTGGATCGAGTCGACCTTGGCCGCAATTCCGTCCTTGTTGCGGCGGAAGTCGATCAGGCGGTATTGCCGCTTGTGGCCGCCGCCGCGATGCCTGGCCGTGATGACGCCCTGGTTGTTGCGGCCGCCCTTCTTGGGCTTCGGGCGCAGCAGCGACTTTTCGGGCTTTGCGCCGGGCGTCAGCTCGGCAAAGTCGCTGACGCTGGCGTGCCGCCGTCCGGCGCTCGTCGGTTTGTATTTTCTGATTCCCATCGTTCTATTCCCGATCCGCGAGTTTATCGCGGGGCAATTTTATTCACCACAATGGCGCGGGCGACCCGTGCTCGTCTAGAAGAAGTTGATCCGACTCTCGCCGTCGAGGGTGACGACGGCCTTCTTCCAGTCCTTCGTGCGGCCGGCGCGGAAGCGCGTGCGGCGCGTCTTGCCCTTGCGGTTTTGCGTGGCGACGTGCGTTACCTTGACGTTGAACAGTTCCTCGACCGCCCGGCGGACGTCGGTTTTCGTCGCCAGCCGGTTAATCTCGAACGCATATTGATTGTGCCGGCCGGAGCGATGGATGCCCTTTTCCGTCACGAGGGGGCGGAGGATGATCTGGTGCGGTTCGAGCACGAGGCTGGTCGACACGTGCTGCGAGGGGACGGCCTCGCGGCGCATCTTGGCTCGCCAGGACTTTTCCGTTCGTGGTCGCACCATCGTCGTACCCTTCGCTTCCCTTAAGTCTCGCTAATCCACAAGACCGCCGATCGGTCGGTTATTCTGCCTTCTTCGACGACGCCTTGAGCGAATCGAGGGCAGCTTTCGTGATCAGCAGCCGGCGCGGACGCAGGACCATGTAGGCGTTCAGCTCGCTGACCGGCGCGACGGACGCCTGCGCCAGGTTGCGCACGCTTTTGTATGTGTTCAGGTCGTACTTTTCGGTCGCCACGAGGACGCTCGTCGCGTCGAGCTTGAGCGCCTTGAGCACGGCGGCCATGTCTTTGGTTTTCGGCGACGCGAACGAAAGCTCGTCGAGGAGCACGATCTCGTCGTCGCGAATTTTCGAGGCGACCGCCATTCGCGTCGCGGACTGGAGGGCCTTGCGCGGCAGGCGATAACCCCAGTCGCGCGGCTGCTTGTGCTTGATGTGACCGCCGCCGCGACGGATGCCGCTGCGGATCGAGCCCATGCGGGCGCGGCCGGTGCCCTTCTGGCGAAACAGCTTCCGCGTCGAGCCGGCAACCTCGTTGCGGGCCTTGGTCTTGGCCGAACCTTGACGGAGGTTGGCGCGATACATCACGACGGCGTCGTGGAGCAACTGCTTGTTGATGCGCGGGGCGAGGTCGGCGGGGTCGATTTCGTATCGCCCCACTTCCTTTCCGGCACGGTTGTATATCGGTAACGAAGCCATCGCCGACGTTCCTTATCGCTTGCCCACGCGGGGCGAATTCTGCCGCATGTTTCTCGCGGTTGCTGCTAGCGTTTCTTATTCGTTTCGCGGATCACGACGAACGCGCCGCGGGGACCGGGGACCGCGCCGTGAACCAGGAGGAGGTTGTTTTCGGGATCGACCCGCACGATCTTCAAGTTGCGGACGGTGACCTGCTCGACGCCGTAGTGGCCGGGCATCTTGCGGCCCTTGAAGATGCGACCCGGATCGGTGCGGCAGCCATAGCTGCCGGCGTGGCGGTGGACCTTCTTGACGCCGTGCGTCGCCCGCTGGCCCTTGAAGCCGTGGCGTTTCATGACACCCTGGAAGCCCCGGCCCTTGGTGACGCCGACAACGTCGACGGCCTTGATGCCTTCGAGCTTGGCGACCGTCACCTCGTCGCCGACCGAGACGCCTTCGGCCGAGCCGCGGATTTCGCGGACGAATTGCTGGGGCTCGCAGTTTGCCTTCGGGGCGGCGACCCTTCCGGCGGCGGCTTGTTTCTTGGAACGCTTGCCGCCGAGGGCGGCGACGTGGCCGCGCTCGCTGCGGCTGGCCAAACGCCGAGGCTTGTCGAGGAAGCCGATCTGCATGGCTTCGTAACCGTCGCTTTCGACGGTGCGAAGCTGCAACACGCGACAGGGTCCAGCCTGCAACACGGTCACCGGCACGGCGCGGCCGGCGTCGTCAAATATCTGAGTCATCCCGACCTTGCGGCCGAGTATTCCGATCGTCATGGCTGGTAATTCCTGTCTATGTCGCTCGGCGGGAGGACGAGAACGTGTCTCGCCTTACCCGACGAACCTCCGGTCCATACTTGCCTTAGGAAGCGGTTACCCGAGGAGGCCGCAAGCGATCGGCATGTTGCTGAGCCTGGGCGGCGAACCGAATCGCCGCGAGAGCGCTCTTGGACATGTCCGCCTAATGTCGCGTCGTGGCCTTGATTTTGATGTCTACCCCAGCCGGGAGGCTGAGCTTATTGAGCGCCTCGATCGTCTTGGCGGTTGCCTGAACGATGTCGATGACGCGCTTGTGCGTGCGAATCTCGAATTGCTGGCGGGCCTTTTTGTCGACGTGCGGGCTGGACAAGACCGTGTACCGTTCGATTCGCGTGGGAAGCGGAATCGGGCCGTGCACGACCGAGTTCGTCCGTTTCGCCGTATCGACGATTTCCAGCGCGCTTTGATCGAGGACCGAATGGTCGTAGGCCTCCATGCGGATCCGAATAATTTCGGTCTGACTCACGGCGACACCACTCCACAAAGTCCTGGATCAAGGGTTTCTCGGCACGAATCAACCGCCGAGAACACGGGAAATCTTCGCCCAGCATCGTTCCCGAGCAATGCGAGGGGCCGCAATGCCTCTGCTAGCTTCGCGTCGGGGGCGAAAAGCTCAAATCCTAAGGCGTGTTGGCGGACATGTAAAGGGGGCTTGGAACGGGATTTTGGACGGGCCGGAGGTTGGAGTTGGAGGTTGGAGGTTGGAGGTTGGAGACTCGTCCCTTTGCTGTTGGTTGTATTGACCGATAGAATCAAGGGCCTTTTGCGGCGCTGGAGACGCGGTCTTTGCCGCAGATTTTGGCGATCCGCGACGGCCCCAGAGCACGAACCACCCCAATGAAGGGTGTGGCTGTTTGGTTTTCGCGGCGATTCGCACCCTGACGCGCCCGATGGGTGGTTTTTAGGTTTTCTTCCTCCGCTTGAGTTTACACATGCCTCGATACAACCCGGCGACGATTGAGAAGAAGTGGCAGGCGTATTGGGAGGAGCACGAGACGTTCCGTTCGCCGCGGCTGCCTTCGGGGGAGAAGCTGTACGTGCTCGACATGTTTCCGTATCCGAGCGGCGACGGGTTGCACGTCGGGCATCCCGAAGGGTATACGGCGACGGACATCATCTGCCGGGCGGCGCGGATGCGGGGTCGGAGCGTGATGCACCCGATGGGGTTCGATGCGTTCGGGCTGCCGGCCGAGGAACACGCGATCCGGACGAACACGCCGCCGCGCGAATCGACGGAGCGGAACGTCGCCAACTTTCGGCGGCAGCTCAAGATGCTCGGCTTCAGCTACGACTGGAGCCGGGAGTTGGCGACGACGGACGTCGAGTACGTGCGGTGGACGCAGTGGATTTTCTTGCAGATTTACGACACGTGGTTCGACGAGGCGTTGCAGCGCGGGCGGCCGATTGTGGAGTTGCCGATTCCGGCCGAGGTGAAAGCGGCGGGCGACGCGGCCGTGCGGCGGTATCAGGACGAGCATCGGCTGGCGTATCAGAGCGAGGCACCGGTGAACTGGTGTCCCGCGCTGGGCACGGTGCTGGCGAACGAGGAAGTCGTCGACGGGAAGAGCGAGCGGGGCGGGCATCCGGTCGAGCGGCGGCCGCTAAGGCAGTGGATGCTGCGGATCACGGCATACGCGGATCGGCTCGAGCGGGATTTGGACGCGCTCGATTGGCCGGAAAGCGTGAAGCTGTTGCAGCGGAACTGGATCGGGCGGAGCACGGGGGCGGAGGTCGATTTTTACATCGGCGAGGGTGGCACTGGTGGCTCGCCCACCAGTGCAGATTTGCCGATTGACGTCGGTTCGGGGCTCAGCACTGGTGGACAAGCCACCAGTGGCACCCCACGTGACGTCAGGGCTTCGCACGATCGAAAGCCGAGCGAGGCGGCCTTCGTGGCGTGGAAGGCGGCGCGGGCGAAGTCGCGTTATCCGAAGAAGCCGGGCGAGGACGTGCTGCGGATTTACACGACGCGGCCGGACACGTTGTTCGGGGCGACGTACATGGTGATTGCGCCGGAGCATCCGCTGGTGGATCGGCTGACGCCTGCTGCGCGGCGGGAAAGCGTCGAGGCGTATCGCCAACGGGCGGCGGCGAAAAGCGATCTCGACCGGACGGAGTTGGCGAAGGCGAAGACGGGCGTGTTCACGGGCGCGTATGCGATCAACCCGGTGAATGGGAAGCCGGTGCCGATTTGGATTGCGGACTACGTGCTGATGAGTTATGGGACCGGGGCGATCATGGCGGTGCCGGGGCACGACGAGCGGGATTACGAGTTCGCCGTGCAGTACGACATTCCGATCGTCGCCGTGGTCGATCCAGGGTTGGAAGCGGACGTCGATCGCAATGCGGTGCTTGCGGGCAGGGAGGTGTTCACCGGCAACGGCGTGGCGATCAACTCGCCGGGTTACGAAGGGGAAGTGACGCCGGCGTTCAAGAAGAAGATCACCGCCGACCTGGCGACGCAGGGACTCGGGCGAGAGGCGGTGAATTACAAGCTGCGCGATTGGTTGTTCAGCCGGCAGCGGTTCTGGGGCGAGCCGTTTCCGATTCTGCACGAGCTCGACGCGGCGGGGAACAAGACGGGACTGGTGCGGGCGGTCGAGGAGCGCGATCTGCCGGTTAATCTGCCGCACCTGGACGACTACAAGCCGCACGGGCGACCGGAGCCGCCGCTCGACAAGTCGCCGGAGGAATGGCTGTATCCGGTGATCGACGGTAAGCGTTACAAGCGGGAGACGAACACGATGCCGCAATGGGCCGGGTCGTGTTGGTACTATCTGCGCTACCTCGACAACGAGAATGCGGAGCGGATGGTCGATCCGGAGGTCGAACGGGCGTGGATGCCGGTCGATTTGTATATCGGCGGGGCGGAGCATGCCGTGCTGCATTTGCTGTACTCGCGGTTCTGGCACAAGGTGCTCTACGACCGGGGCGTGGTGACGACGCCGGAGCCGTTCGCGAAGCTCGTGAATCAGGGGATGATTCTGGGCGAAGTGGAGATGACGGGGTATCGCGACGCGGCGGGGGCGTGGGTGAGCGCACGGGAGGTGAAGTTTGGGGAAGACAATACGCCGGTGCGGAAGGCGGACGGTCAGGCGGTCGAGGCCGTGAAGATCGATCCAGCGAATGCCGAGAAGCACGGCGAAGGCTTCGTGCTCAAGGGGAACGCGGCGATCCAACTCGAAAGCCGGGCGTTCAAGATGTCGAAGAGCCGCGGGAACGTGGTGAATCCCGACCAGGTGGTGCGCGAGTATGGGGCGGACGCGCTGCGGCTCTACGAAATGTTCATGGGGCCGCTGGAAGCGACGAAGCCGTGGAGCATGGACGGGGTGAGCGGCGTGCGGGGGTTTTTGGATCGCGCGTGGCGGATGATTATCGACGACCGGGCGGACGACGTGCGGCTGAGCGCGGCGGTGTGCGACGATGCGTTGTCCGCGGAGCAGAACCGCGTGCTGCACAAGACGATCAAGGCGGTGACGGAGGACATCGACCGGCTGGGGTTCAACACGGCGATCGCGCGGATGATGGAGTTTACGAACTACTTCACGAAGCTGGATCGGCGGCCGCGGGCGGCGCTTGCGCCGTTCGTGCTGCTCTTGTCGCCGTTTGCGCCGCACATTGCGGAGGAGCTTTGGGAGGCGCTCGGGCATCGCGAGTCGCTCGCTTACGAGCCTTGGCCGACGTGGGACGAGGCGGCGCTCGTGGAGGATTCGATCGAGGTGCCCGTGCAGGTGAATGGCGACGATGCTCGCGGCGGCGAAGGCGGACGAGAAGATCGCGGGGCAATTGGCGGGGAAGCAGATCGTGAAGGAGCAGGTGGTGCGGGGGCCGCTGGTGTTTTTTGTGGTGAGGTGAGGGGCGCGGGGCTGGGGGCGCGGGGCGCGGCTCGGTCAGGAGACTGGGCACAACGCGAGTATGATATTCGACGCGCCACGCACGCTCGAATAAAATGGGAATATGGCTTGGGAACCGGTTCGTTAAGCTGCTCCTGCTTTGGGAGAAATGGTCATGACTTACGAGACGATCCCCATTGACGTGACGAATCAGATCGAATCGTTCGTGGCGTCGGGGGCATATCAATCTCGCGACGCAGTGCTGCGCGACGCTCTGGCCGCACTTACGGCTCGGCGGCGTTTGGCCGCGGAACTTCAAGAAGCTTACGACGACATCGAAGCCGGGCGGGGCACTTCGATAGAAGCGATGGAAGAGGAGTTGAAGAACGAGTTCGACTTTCTGCGAGGGTCATGACCTATCATGAGTCATCGCATCGAACTGTCGCCTCGCGTGCGACGCGAGATGCGCGAGGCCGTTCGCTGGTGGGCGGAAAACCACTCCGAAGAACAATCGCAGCGGTGGTTCGTCGCCGCCGTTCGCGCCCTCCGCTCGTTACGTTGGCGTGCTGGCCGCTGTCCCGTCGCGCCCGAAGACGGAATCGTCCCATTCACGATTTATCAGCATACGTTTGGTCTCGGTCGTCGTCCGTCGCATCGCATCGTATTCGCGATGAAGCCCGATGACGCCGTTTACATCCTCACGGTGCGGCATCTTGCCCGCGACGAACTCAGGGCGGACGATTTGGAGTGAGCGGCGCCGTTGGGCGTCGATTCCGCTTGACGCGTTCAAGTCGGCGGTTAGAATCTGCCGATGTGAACTTGTGTTCACTTCTTCCTTTTGGCATTCCATCGCGAGGTGCACTATGTCCGTGAAACCGATTCCCGACGGGTATCACACGATTACTCCGTATCTGATCGTGGATGGCGGCGCGGCCGCGCTCGATTTTTACGCGAGGGCGTTCGGGGCGAAGGAACTGATGCGCATGCCTGGGCCGGGCGGCAAGGTGGGGCACGCGGAGATTGAGATCGGCGATTCACGGCTGATGCTGGCGGACGAGCATCCGGAGATGGGCGCGGTCGGGCCGAAGACGGTGGGCGGCGTGTGCAGCGGGCTGATCTTGTACGTCGAGGATTGCGACGCCGTGTTCAACCGAGCGGTTGCCGCCGGAGCGATGGTCGAGCGGCCGCTCGCGGATCAGTTTTACGGCGATCGGTCGGGAACGATCATCGACCCGTTCGGTCACAAGTGGACGATCGGCACGCACAAGGAGGACCTGACGCCGGAGGAAATCGGCCGGCGAGCGGCGGCGATGGGAATGGGATAGGCACGTTCGGCAGAAGGCGGCTCTGCGGCGGCGATCGTTCGTCGGTCGCCGCCGCGGGCGAAGGTTTCCCGGCAGCGGCGGCGGCAGGTGTAAAAATCTTGTTTGAAATCGAGCCGGCAATCTGGTATGAAAGGAACGTGGACCGAACGAGCGCGCGGGCGCGACGCCGGCGAGACTTGGATGCCGATCGGCGTTTGAGAATTCGATTTTTTTGTTCGAGAGTCGCCAACGGCGGGAAATTTTTCTTGCGCCTTGGTGACGGGAAGATTGGATGGAGGTTTTTAAACGTTACCCCTGGGGCGCCCCAGGCGTTTGTTTAAAAACTCCCTCTGGCGAGCCGCCTCCAAATCGGGGTGAATGGGCAGGGTCGAGGCCTTTCGGATGCGCTCGCGCCAAGGATTTTTGAGAAGGCAGCGGCAGCGGCGGTCACTTCTTGACTGCTTCTTCGAGCTTGCGGACGCGGTCGCGGAGCGAATCGTTTTCTTCGCGGAGCTTGTCGAGGTCGGTGCGGACGCTGGCCGCGTCTTTGCCGTTGTTGAGTTTTTCGATCGCGTCGTCGAAGAGCCGGACGTTACGCGGACGGCTTTCGGCGTTGCGGGCCTTAGCGAGAAGATCGATCGCGCCCGGGTCACCCGTGTTGCCGAGGGCCACGACGGCGGCGATGCGGACGCGGGGGCGGCTGTCGTCCAAGAACGCGGCGATTTGCTTGGTCACCGCGGGATTGCCCTTGCCGAACTTGGCGACCGCGTCCATGACCGCGGCGCGGCGGCTCGGCGTACTGGGGGTGGAGAGCATCGCGAGGAGTTTGTCGCGGATGGCGTCGTCGGGCTTGTCGGCGAGGCTTTCGGCGGCGGCCTTGAGGATCACGTCGCGATGGCTCGGCAGTTCGAGGGCGGCGACGAGATCGGGCTTTGCGCCGGCGGCGTCGATCTTGGCGAGCGAGCGGAGGGCTTCGGCGACGACGTAGTAGGACGGATCGTTTTTGATCGCGCCCCGGAGGGCGGTTTTGACGTCGTCGTGGGCGAAGCTCGCGAGCGACTTGACGGCGGCGGTGCGGACGTTGGAGTGCTTGTCGCCGGCGGCGGCGATGAGGGCATTGCGAACCGCGTCGCCGTTGAACTTGGCGAGCGCTTTGGCGGCTTCCTGGCGGACGCCCCAGAACGGATCGACGCGGACCACTTGCGCGAGCGTTTTGCGGGCGTCCTCTTCGCCGGTGAGTTTGGCCAGCTCGGCGACGGCTTCGGCGCGGGCCATGACGTTCGGGTCATTGAGCGCCTGGTCGAGCCATTCGCCTTGCGGCTTCTTGAACGTGAGCTTCATCAGCACGTGATCGCGGGGATCGAAGGTCACGCGGCGCGGGCGGCGATCGAGCGGGAAGTTGAAGGTTTCCTCGGCCTTGCTGACGGTGACGCGATGCGTCGCGGGGCCAAAGTTGGCGGTGACGTCGATTTCGATCGGCATGCGGAAGAGCGGCGTGAGCGCGTCGACGGTTTGCGTTTGTTTGACGCTGACGCGGAGTTGCTTTTCGTCTTCGTCGTAGGCGTAGGAAACGTCGAACTCGGGATGGCCGCCGCGGTAGACCCATTGGTCGAAGAACCAATTGAGGCCCTGGCCGGTGGCGCGTTCGATGGACGTGCGGAGGTCGGCAGTCTCGACGGCGGTGAACTTGTGGCGGTTGAGATAATGCTGGATCGACTTATGAAAGGCCTCGTCGCCGAGAACGTAGCGGAGCATGTGGAGGACGCGGCCGCCCTTGGGATAGGAATGCCGATCGAACATGCTGTCGGGCGAAGGATAGCGGTAGGTAACGATGGGGCGGCGATAGCGGCCGCCGTCTTCGCCGAAGTAGCTTTCGGCTTCGAGATGGCGTTGCCAGGCGGCTTCGTCCGCGCCGCGGTCGTGTTCCTTCCAGAGCGTGGCGTAGTAGGTGGCGAAACTTTCGTTGAGCCAGATTTCGCCCCAGTCCTTGCATGTGACGAGATCGCCGAACCATTGATGGGCCAGCTCGTGGGCGACGAGGTTGTCGGTGTCGTCGGCTACGTCGAGGTCGGCGCGTTCGTCGTGGAGCGTGTCAAGGTTGAGCGTGGTGGCGGTGGTGTGTTCCATGCCGCCCCATTCGTACTCGTCGACGCAGATTTGGGCGTACTTGTTCCAGGGGTAGCGGACGCCGGTGGTTTCGCTAAAGAACTTGAGCATGTCGGGCGTGCGGGAGAAGCAGCGGCGGGCTTCGTCGAGGCGGCCGGGCGGAACGTGCGACGTGACGGCGATGCCGTCCCATTCTTGCGTGAGGGCCTCGAACTCGCCGGCGACGACGCTCGTGAGGTACGGCGCGTGCGGCTGGGTCATCCGCCAGTTCCAGGTCTTCGTGCCGTCTTCGTTGGCGGCGGTGCTGTGAAGCTCGCCGTTGGAGAGAACGTAATAGTTGGCGGGGGCGACGATTTGCAGCGTGAAGAGCGAACGCTCGTTCGGCGAATCGAGACAGGGATACCAGTAGCGCGCGTACTCCGGCTCGCCTTGCGTCCACATCATGCGCGGTTGGGTCGGTTCGCGTTCGTCGGGCGTGACGAAGCGGGCGCCGCGGCGGGGTTTTTCGACGCGGTAGGCAATGCGGACGAGGACGTCGGTTCCGGCGGGGATCGGCTTGGCGGGGCGGACGATGAGCTTGTCGTCCGTCGCGTCGAACTCGACCTTCTGCGGCTCGGCGTCGGGTTTGTCGCCGGGCATGAGGACCGAGAGGATCTTCATGTCGGAGATGTCGAATTCGAGGCGTTCGGCGGCGGCGTAGGGGGCGAGTTGATGCGTGGCGACGCCGTCGATCGCTTCGTGCTCGAAATCGAGCCGCAGTTGGAGCAGGGTGTGCTTGACGTCGAAGGGAAGCGAACGGACGGAGCGCGGCGGTTGGTCGAACGGCGCCGAGCGGTCTTTGGCGATCGCGCGGAGCGCGAAGAGGCTCGCGGCGACGACGGCACACGAACACAACAGGGCGAGGAAGCGGCGCGGGGAGCTACCGGGACGGCGGGACATGGCGGACCTGCTGGGGAGGCGCGACCGCGGAATACAGCGCGGCTGAGGAAGGAAATCGAGGCGGGTTCTCCACACGGTATAATCCGCCGGCGTCGTGGGTGCCAGACTCGCGCGACCAATTCCGGCGCGGTTGCGGTTCAGGCGAGGAGTTCGCGGAGGCGATAATCGCGGTCGAGGACGAGGCCGAGTTGGTAGCAGCTTTGGGCGACGCGGCGGCAGCGGATCACGGTGGCTTCGACGGAGATCGAGGGGAGAAGCACGCGGAGGCGCTCCTCGGGGAAGAGTTGCTCGTGATAGAGGACGCCCATGCCGTGGCGGGAGAAGTCTTGGACGATCGCGCCGGTATAGCCTTCGGGGCGGGGAAAGGCGGGGAGGGAGCCGTACAGTTGGACGACGGCGCGGCGGACGACGCGGTAGCGCATGCCGGCGCGGAACTCGTTGGCCTGCGACGCGGCGCAGCCTTCCGCTTCGAGCGAGCGTTGCCAGTCGTCGGGCACGCGCACTCGGCAGGGAATGCGCTCGATCAATTGGCGTCGCTGGTCGAGATCAATCGTGTCCAACACGTGAGCATCTCCGAATCGAAAGCGGTGTTCGCGTCGCGGTGCATGATGCCGAGGGCGATATCGTCGGCGATCGCGGTGCGATAGGGACGGTCGCTGGTGAGGGCGTCGAAGACGTCGACGACGCTGCAAAGTTTCGCCCAGGGGTGGATTTCGTCGTTCGTCAGGCCGACGGGATATCCGCCGCCGTCGAGGCGTTCGTGGTGTTGATAGACCATCAGCAACTGGGCGGCGGTGAGGTCGTCTTGACGGCAGAGCCGGCGAAAGCCGAGCGTCGGATGCTTTTGCATTTCGCGGGTTTCGGCTTCGGTGAGGCGATTGTCTTTGACGAGGAGCCGCGGGTCGATTTCAAGTTTGCCGAGGTCGTGGAGCAGGGCGCCCGTGGCGATTTGGGCCAGGTCGTCGCCGGAAAAGCCGAGGTGTTTGGCGAGCAAGACGGAATAGAAGCAGACGTTGGCCGAATGGGCGAAGGTGGTGTAGTCGTGCTGGAGGACGCGGACGAGGTCTTCGAACAGGATCGGCTCGGCGGCGAAAAACGCGGCGGTCTGGCGGCCGAACGTCGACGACTGACCGACGACGCGCTCGACGGCTTCTTTCTTGCGGAACGATTCGCTCAGCGATCCGGTGACGACCTGGTTGAGCGTTTCCATCCGCTCGGGGAGCGGGACGGCGCTGTTGTTCAGCCAGGCATCGGCGTTGTCGCGGAGGTATTGCTGGTAGCTGGCGCGTTGCTCGCGGGAAATGTAGAGCCGGGTAATGCCGGAGGCGACCAGTTTCTCGAGGTCGGACGACGTGATCGGGTAGTTCGAGGCGCGGTAGAGGATGTACTGGTTGGAATCGCGAGGCAGCAGGTACAGATCCCAAGCGAGGGCGTCGCTCGGTTCGAGCGTCGCGAGGGAGATCGGGATGAGCTTTTTGTCCGACATGCGGGGCACTGGAGGGAGCGAACGACAGAGCGATCGACAGAGGGCCGGCCGGCGCGCGGCAAGTCCGGCGCGGTCGAGGGGCGATCGCCGAGCAAATCTAGCACGCGGTGGCCCGTGGACCGTGGCAAAAGAGGGGCGGACTGCGACGGTCGGCAAGGTTACGCGGCGGACCTGGGAATTCAGAGGAGCCATTTGATCGCCAGGAAGCCGGCAATGAGCAGGACTCCCAAGACGACCGTGGCGAGTTCGAAGTAGCGTTCGAGGAGTTCCCTGACAGTCGGTCCGAAGATGCGAATTGTCGCGGCGACGAGGAAGAAACGGGCGCTGCGGCCCAGTGCCGAAGCGATGAGGAGCACGCCGAGCGACACGTCGAACACGCCGGCGGCGATGGTGAAGACCTTGAAGGGGATGGGCGTGAAGGCGGCGGCGAAGATGGCGATGAACGCATTCTCCCGGTACTTCTCGCGCACGAGTTCGAAATTTTCGGGAGTGAATCCGGGAATGTGCGCGAAGAAGAAGTCGCCGACGGCGTGCCAGAGCGCGGCGCCGATGACCCAACCGAGGACGCCGCCGGCGACGGATGCGGCGGCGCTTACCGCGGCGTAGAAGAACGATCGCTGCGGCTTCGAGACGGACAGGGCGATTTGGAGGACATCGGGCGGAATGGGGAAGAACGAGCTTTCGGCGAACGAGATGGCGGCCAGGGCGGGCGTTCCGTAGGGCGTATCGGCCCAGGAGAGAACCCAGTCGTACATGCGGCGAAAGACATTGCGGCGCGGGGCGGGCGCGTTCGGCAGAGGCCCGCTCGGCAGCAGCCCGGCCGGCGCGGGGCCGCCCGCCGGAGACCGGTTCGCAGCGACGGATTCGGTCGCGCTTTGCTCTTCGATGGTCATGGCACCGGGAAACGCGAGAGGGGTGCGGACGGGAATGTCAAACGATACGTCGCAGAGGCTGCGGCACGAATACGGTTACAGCCGAAGCGGCCGCGCGTGTCGCATAGCCCGTGGCACGGTCGCCTGGCACGGTCGGGCGACTTTTTTACGTCGACGGCGATTCGAGGGCAAGGCCGGAGTATTCAGGCTCGCGCCGGCGGACTACTGGGGGCGATTATTCCGAGCGTACCGAATGTAACCGACGATTCGTGCGGCAAAGCGCGACGCACACGGTCTACCTCGCATGGGCTGAGCTACGCTTGAATCGTATGGGGCAACACCCGAATGCACCAGGGCGACGCCGCTGACGGCAGCGGCGACGGTCTGGGCCACACCAGCCAACGATTCGGCACGCAATGAAAACCGCCAACGCCACCAGCAATGCAATCGCGAGCAATACGATCTGGTCTCTCCGCGGGCGCGTGGACGAATCGACGGCGACGCGCGACTGGGTCATCGACACGTCGCCGTTCGTCGTGGGGCGGCGCGGCGGATTGCAACTCACGCTGCCTCGGCCGACGGTGTCGCAGCTTCACGCGGAGCTCGCGCGGCAGGGCGCCGAGATGTGGGTGCGCGATCTGGGGAGTACGAACGGCACGTACGTCAACGGGTGCCCCGTGCTGGAGCCGTGCCGGCTGGGCGACGGCGATTTGATTCAGTTTGCCGACGCGGCGTTTCGCGTGGCGAGCGCCGCGGTATCGGTCCGCGCCGCGTCCGCTTCGCGTCACGGCACGGAAGTTCGCACCGAACAGGCTTGCGACCGGGCGTTCACGCTCATGCAGTTCGACAAGCTGATGAGCCAGCGGGCGGTCGTGCCGTACTTTCAGCCGGTCGTCGTGCTGGCGACCGGCGAGCGGGTCGGCTATGAGGTGCTCGGGCGGAGCCGGCTGTGGGGTTTGCAGACGCCGAAGGACATGTTCCTCGCCGCGTCGCAGCTCAATCTCGAAGCGGAACTGAGCCGGATGTTGCGGACCGCGGGCGTCGAACGCGGATTGCAGGCGCTGCACACGCCGAACCTGTTCGTCAACACGCACCCGGCGGAATTGACGGAATTCGGCCTGCTCGACTCGCTTCGCGAACTGCGGGCGAAGTTCCCGGATCAACCGGTGACGCTGGAAGTCCACGAAGCGGCGGTGGTGGACGTGGAGAAGATGAAGGAGCTGCGGCACGTGCTCGACGAACTGGATTTCCGGTTGGCGTTCGACGATTTCGGCGCGGGCCAATCGCGATTGGTCGAGTTGATCGACGTGCATCCGGATTTCGTGAAGTTCGACCTTCGGCTGATTCGCTCGATCGACTCGGCGCCGAAGCGGCAACAGCAGATGATCGGTTCGCTCGTGCAGATGACGCGCGAGTTGGGCATCGTGCCGCTGGCGGAAGGTGTCGAGACCGAGGGCGAGCACACGACGTGCCTGGAATTGGGCTTCGAGTTGGGGCAGGGTTATTTCTACGGCAAGCCGGCTTCTGCGCACGAGAACATGAACGAAGCGCCGACGGATGTGATGCTGATTTAGGCGGCGTACTGAGGATTCCGATCCTCGGCGCGGCAGGTAGGTCAGGCGATCGCGCCGGACGTTCGCAAGTCGGCGATTCGTTCGTCGGTTAGCCCGAGCCACTGGCGGAGCACTTCGTCGGTGTGCTCGCCCAGTGCGGGCGGCGCCGCGACGGGCAGCGGGCCTGAGCCGTTTACGTGAATCGGGCTGGCGAGCAGGCGAAACGTGCGGCCGCAGGAGTCGGTTGCCGTTTGCACCATCCCGCGGGCGACCGTTTGCGGCGCGGCGAGTCCTTCGTCGATGGGGACGACCGGCGCGTGCGGGACTTCGGCTTGCGCGAGCAGCGCGAGCCAGGCGGCGTTCGACCGCGACTGGAACTCGCGCCGTAACTCGGCGATGAGCGTTTCGCGGTTCTCGACGCGGAGCGGGTTGGTTGCGTAGCGGGAGTCGGCGGCGAGATCGTCGCGGCCCGCGGCGCGGCAAAAGCGCTGCCATTGGCGGTCGTTGCCGACGGCGAGGACGAGATGCCCGTCGGCGGTGGCGAATGCTTCGTAGGGCACGATCTGCGGATGGGCGTTGCCGTAGCGGCGGGGGCGGCGACCGGTGAGGAGCGTGCTCTGGACGACGTTGACGAGACTGGCGAGCGTGCAATCGGCGAGGGCCAGGTCGAAGCTCGCGCCGGCTTGTCCTCGGCCGCGGGCGTGCAGACCGGAGATGGCGCTAATGGCCGCGTAAAGGCCGGTGAGCACGTCGGAGATGGCGACACCAACTTTCATGGGCGCGCCGTCCGGTTCGCCGGTGATCGCCATGAGGCCGGCGAGGGCTTGAATCGCGAGGTCGTAACCGGGGGCATCGGCGAGCGGCCCGGTGCGGCCGAATCCCGAGATCGACACGCTCACGAGACGGGGATTGAGCGATCGCAAGCGGGCCGGTTCCAGGCCGAACTTTGCGAGGGCCGCGGGAAGGAAGTTCTCGACGAGCACGTCGGCCCGGCGGATCAGGTCGTCGAGCACCTCGCGGGCGGCGGGTTGCTCCAGATCGAGGGCGATGCCGCGCTTGTTGCGGTTGCAGGAGAGGTAATAGGCGCTCGGGCCGCGTTCGCTCGGATCGTCGCCGCCGAGAAACGGCGGGCCCCATTGCCGCGTGTCGTCGCCGACAACGGGGCGCTCGACCTTGACGACGTCCGCTCCCAAGTCGCCGAGCACCTGGCAGCAAACCGGTCCGGCGAGGACGCGGGAAAGATCGAGCACGCGGACGCCGGCGAGCGGTAGAACGCCGCGCTCGACGGGGCGCGGGGCGTGCTGCTGGGCATCGTCGGGCATGGATCGCGCCGCAAATTAGGATGTTAGCGTGCCGGTCCGCCACCGGCGCCGCCTTTTGGCAGTGCGCGCTTCTCAGCCCGATCGATTGCTTCGATCACCAGCTTGGCCTCGACCTTGACGCCGCCGTCCTTGGCGTACTGCTCGTAGACTTTGTGCGCGTCGGGATGCTTGGCTTTCAGTTCCGCGGCGTCCTTGGCTGCGAACGTGTCTTTCTTTTCCTTGCCGTCGACCTTCTTGGAGATCGACATTTTGATGCCGTCGTCGCCGCCGTCAGAGATTTCGACGCGCTCGTCGCCGTTCTGCGCGACGATCGTCCGCTTGCCGTTGACGACGGCGATGCTGACCGAGCGGACGGTTGCCGCCGGGATTCCGGCCGCCTTGGCCACGGCCAGCGGGCGGAAGCGAACGATGGCTCCGCGGCGCCCCAGCAGGAGTTGCTCTTGCTGCTCGGCATATTCTTCGGCGGCCCGCTGGCGGGCGTTGGCAGCGATGGCCGACTCGGCGGCGCGGGCGACGCTCATGTCGGCGTTCTTAGCGAGCGCTTCGAGCGCGGATTGACCGGCTTGCGCGAGCGCGGGATCGTCGCCGGCGGCATGGCGGCGGAGAATGTCGACGCACCGCAGGCGGACTTCCGGATTGGGCGACCGCACGGCGGCCACGACCGGAACGAGCGCCGCTTCGCCCGCGCGTTGCAGCGCGAGTTGGGCAGAGCTCCGCGTTGCATGGGCGGGGCTTTCGAGGTCGGCAAGCCACGCGGCGTTTTGCTTGGCATCGGGACGAACGGTTGCTTGGGCGGGGGCGTCCGGTTCCGTCGCCTTCGGCTCTGTGGCAGGCGTTGCCGATGTAATCGCGGCGACGAACGCCACGGCGATCAACGGGCGAAGGCTGACTTTCGACGTGCAAGCGGTGCTCATGACGGGTGTCCCTCGTCGGCGACGCGGCCGGTCCTGCGCCGCGGGAAGTCGGGAGTTGCCGGCGTGCGTCTTGGATTGTAGCAGGCGAGCGGCGTGGCCGAAACCGAAAAGTGGACGGTCGAACGTGCTGAAGTGGGCGTCGCGGGGCGGCCCCGGCTGGTAGAATTCCCGTATGGCGAAGTGCGACGAAGGCTATTTGTGCGAAGTGTGTGGCGAGGACGTGGCCGATCTGGCCGATAGCGATCTGTACCTGCGGTACGTGATCGGCGAACTCGACCCGGAGGTGCTCCATACGCACAAGGAACGCCACATCCGCTGCAACCCGACGCTGGGACAGTTCATCGTCGACGAGGAATTCGCGGCGATCGTCGTCGAGGGGCCATTCGACAAGCGGACGCTCGATCCGGCGTTCGTGGCGTCTCGGGAACGGCTGGTGACGCGCGGTTGGCGGCGGCTCAAGGAGTTGGCGGCGGGCGCGGAGCCGGCGATTATCAATTACCCGCTGCCGGAGATTCGTGCGCGGCTGGAAGAGAAGCCGTTCTAGCGGGGTTTGAGCGCGGGCTTGGCGGTCGCGGTGCGGTGCGCGATTGGAGGAGCGAACCGTGTCAGGGCGGCAATGTCAGGCCGGCAATGTCAGGCCGGCGCGGCCTGAGGCTCTCGAAAATGGAGAGGCATTTTTGGGATTCCGCGACCGGCCGGAACAGGATGATTGGCTGGATCTCTGTGGCGATGTGGGGAGAACGTGGCACCCAAGTAGCCGCGAGGGAAGCGACGCCTCGCTGTTCGCCCCAACTTGCCGGGCCAGCAAACCACCCTGTTCCGCGGCCGACGCGGACATGAACGCGGAGCGGCGGGCAAACGACACCCCATGGCGCTGCCCCGGCCCGCGCAAAAGCGAACGCCGACTTCCAAGTCGACGCCGCTAACCTATTTTATCGACCGGTTGTGCTAGCAAGGTTAATGCTGGCACACGGAATTGGGCCCGCCGTCACTCCGGCGGCTCGTAGCTGAAGTCGGTGAAGTAACCCAGCACGTCGTAACCCAACTGCCCGTCGCCGAGACTGGCGATGTTCGTGATGCCACGGATGTAGACACCCTCTTCGACGTACGCGGACACGACCAAACCGGTCTCGTCGTCGATCAGCTCTTCATCGCTCACGTTCTGATCGACAAAACGCGCGGTGTTCGCTTGCAGTGCGGTGTGCATCGCGTCGAAGTCCGCGTAGTAGACGCTTTGCCAGGACAGCAGGCCGTGGTTTACCGCGATGAAATCCGTAACGAAACCCCACGCCGTATCGTCGTCACGCTGGCCGTAGAAACGGACAATGACCTCGCCAGTCGACGACGTGTGCGCCGGAAGCAAAGCGTGTCCCTTCTCGATGCCGCGCGTCGGTGTATGGCCATTCCACTCGTCGTAGAGCACGTCCCACGCGCCATCCTCTTCTTCGTCTTCGACGTCCCAATTTCGGATGAACGACCGCGCACGCCCGTCGCCGCTTTGCGGAGCAGTCGACGACGCCCGGCCCACCCATACGACCTGCTTCGCGGGAACCACGACTTCCCCGACGGCAACGTTGAATGTGTATCGTACGTCGACCGTTGCCTTCCCACCCACATCCGCCTTATTGACGATGTGCACGTCTCCGGGATACGCGTCGCCGCGAGCCTGCGTCTTCAGATATGTTGTGCCAGAGCCATTCGTGCCATGTTCCAAATCGGCATCTTCAGCCAACGCCTGCGGCCGCCCCAAGTTGCGCACATAGTAGTAGTTGTTCTCGTGGTAATTGATGCGTCCCGGCTTGATCACGAATTCCGCATCGTATGGATCGTTTATCCATACGACCGGCCGATGCTGCGCCAGTGTGAGGCTGTAAGCGTTGTTTACCTCGACCGCGCCGCAATGCGCCCCGTGCCAGCGAACCGCGCCGTGTCCCTCCTGAGCCTCCTCGCGTCCGTCCAACACCGAATTGTTGGCGTAAATCACGAACGCGTTTGCCTTATCCTGATTGATTTCGTCGTCGATCACTCCCGGATCGCCTTGCTTGATCGTAGTACTGCGTATTTCGTCAATCCAATTGGCGACAAACCAAACCGGACCGGCCACGATTGGCGACACCGTGAGCGGATTTCCGACACGCGCAATCCGGTTATGGTAGTACGCTAGGCTGATCGCCAGGTTCTGATCCGGCTCGAACGCCTCTTCCCCCTCGGCAATGTCGCAGCCGCAAAAATCGCAGTAGCGAATGTCCTCGACCGTATTCTCCGTGCCCGTGCTTTGCTGCGAAGTGCAGCCGCGGCTGAACATGCCGCGCACCGCAATTCGCTCCGCGTAGCGAAAGTGAATGCTCGCCGGCCAAGCACAGGTGTCGTGCTGGTAAACGCGGAATGCGATTTCGAAATGGTATACATCGTCGAGGGTTTCCCACGCCCGTATCTCGCCGACCTTGCTCCGGCCGATAAGGTAGTCGTACGGTCCGTAGTTCTCGAACCGCACATTGTCGAACAGGCAATCCGTCCACTTCGCGCCGCTCGACACGGCATTGCCGACGATCGACGACCCCTCGAACACGCCCGTAAAGATACAGTGTTGTGCATCGGCGATGCCCACAGCGCCGAAAATGTTGACTGCACTGCAATACCTCATATTCCCGTCGGTGCTGTCATCGTCGTAGGCGCCGGCCAGACCGCATTGCAGATCGAAGAACACGTATCGTGGCCCATTCGTGTTCGTTCCGATGCTGCATAGTTTCGGGCGATATCCCGCGCGAATCTGGCCCGATTGTGGTTCACTGAAATCCGGTAGTCGGACGAACAACTCGCCGGTCGAACGCTTGTAATAGAATCCGGCAATCTTCTGAGATTCCCAATGACCGCCGCCTGTATATACTCCGGCGAAGTCGCCGTTGTCTGCGGGTTCGCCGGCACTATACTGATCGTGAAAAATCTCGAACGTATCGCTATCCGCGTCCTGCACCTCGTGAATTCGCTCCAGCACGTTGGTCCACAGCGCTTCCGGATCCGCCTTGATTCCCCAAAGAGCCACCCAGTCGCCGGCCGACAGACCGTGGCCCGAACTGGTGATCGTGAACCTGCCCGTGGACGTGCTGTACGCGATATCCGAAATGTCGCCAGACCGCTTCGCGCCCGTTTTGAGCGCAAGTCGTGTCGGGTCCGGAGTACTTGGCCCGTACAACTGCTGATCTGCGCCGTCGTAGCAACGGCAACCGTACAGTAACCGCCACTGCAAGTGTTCCTCGTCGTAGTACTGCACGCGGCCGACGGTCTTGCCGGGCAGCGAGACCTTCCATATATGCTGCGCCTGTTCTTCGTTCTCTCTTTCGGCAAGCTCCCAATCGTCGTCGATCGTCACGTACCCAATAAGCTTGCTGTTCTCGTCGTAGGGCCGAAACCTGTTCCAATTGTTCGCCGTTCCGTTGATGTTCTCCAGCCGCTCGCTGCTGAAGTCGCACTCGCCGACGTAGAAGATATCGTAGCCCGGTTGGTTGTTCACCACGTCCCCAACCTTCTCCAGCGTCAGATACGCGTCGTCGTGTGCGCCGCCGCCGTTGGTGTCGTTGCCGTTGACCGAATCGACGTAAATCTCAGTCCGCGGCTGGGCAATCGTCGGCTGATCGACCCCTGTCGTGCCTTCGACTTCGTGGACTTGCTCCTCGACCACATCGAAGGGCGAATCGACGAGACCGTTCGCCGTGTTCGGCCAGTTCGCTCCGCTCACGTCGTAGCGGCGAAACGTGACCCGGATTGGGTACGTCGTGTTCGGCTCGAGGCCGAAGACCACCGCGTGAAGTTCGGTCTGCTCGTATAGCTCCTCCACGTTGTAGCTCTGAAACAGCGCCGTTCCATCGTGCCAGGCGCCGTTGACGTACACCTCGACGAACCCGCTCACCGCCGTGCCGGTCCAGCCTTCGTCCTCGAATTCCACCTGCACGTGAATCGAGTTCGGCAGCCCGTGGCAAGTGATCGTCAGTTCCGTCGCGGCACCAGCGGGAGTAAGCCCGAGCGTCGGTATGTAGCGCACGCTTCCGGGCGAAAAACCAACGCCGCCGGCGAATAACGGTCGTGTCGGCATGCCAAATGCTCCTCGGTCAGTTGGATGAATGGACGAGTTGGCGCCGGCCGCGCCGTCGAAAGGCCGCACCCGCAGCAACCATCATCGACGCCATGCTCGCTGTCACGGCGGCGCGCGGTTCCGGAACGACTTCCGTAAGCGAGATCGTGAACCCGCCCGACTCGCCCTCAGGACCGTTGTTGATCTGCGCGACTCGACCATGGACTGTATAATCGCCCGCTGGCCACGGCGGACGATCCTCCGAGAATTCCCAGAAATAATAAAACTCGCCTGGGCCATAGCCATCGTCATCGGCAGATGCTGCCCAGAATGTTTCCAGTAACCTCGACCCCGGAGAATCGGCGAAAAACGGATGTTCAGGCCCGCGCACGCTAACCGCGCCGCCCGTCGACGCCGAACCTTCGACTTCCACGTATCTCGGCAAACTCAAGCGGAACGTGACCGTCACTTCCGCGAATGCATCCCCATCCGCGTAGACGCAAAAATCGTCTACGCCGCTCGCGACCGCGCCGCCGCGGATCGATATCGTATGTTCGCCAATCGACGACCGAATGCCCGCACCCCCTACGGACCCCCAGTGTGGATCTCTGGCATTCAGCGATTGATCAAAGTCCCGCAGATCCGTAGCCGTCAACTCAAGCCGCTCGGGCCAAAACGGCACAACGCCGGGCGGACAATCAGCCGGATCGCCGGAATAGTCGAAGCTCGACTCCACCCATAGGTGCGCCGACTGCGACAAGATCGTGATCGCCGCCGCGGGCTGAGAAAGCGTGAACGACACGAAAAGCGTCAATGGGATGATGCGCATTGGCGTTACTCCCGAGAATGAGCGGCGAAGCACCGGACGAGATCGCCGAGCGAATCGGCTGCCGATGCTCGACTGGTCCCCGCCAGGAATGCAATACGCGCCCTCACCCAATATAGCGCGGCGAAGGACAGGAAGCAGAGAACACCCAAGACAGCCGCATCCGGCTCCGGTACCGCGCACGTTGGCGTATTGCAAATACGCGGGCCAGCGATCGTGAACTCCATGAGGTTTTCGAGACCACCGCGCAGACTGCCGCTGCGCAGCGTTTGATCTAAAGGGCCCGAAAGGATGTTGATACTGCCTCCCTGAAACGATTCCAGGTCGAGCGTGAGTGGAAAGTCAGAGCTGGAAAACGTCTCCCGCCACCCGTCCAGATGCAATGAAAACGTTCGTAGCTCATGACCGATCAACGGTCCCGAAAACGGTGCATCGACCTCCGTTCCGGCAAGCAGAACGAGATGGTCCGCAAATAGCGTCACGGCATCCTGAATCTCAACACGCGCGTTTGTCGCCTCGATTGTATGGCCATTTACCGACAAGCTCACCATCGCAGGCGAATAAAACGAACGAATACCACCGTTGAAGCTCTCATCGACGCGTTCGGCGCCCTCGGCAATGCTGAAGAGTCCGCTAAATGACGATCCTACCGGGACGACGGGACCGGCAAAGGAGAAGTGCTCAAACGCACCGTTAAATTCATACACGACGTACGCTCCGCGCACGATCGCGGGACAAAGAAGGACGAATAACGCGACTGTGATGCGATAGGCAATCATTCGACGCACCCTTTTGAATACGCTGCGGGCCCCCATTTGCCGCCTATGTATCTCGGGATCGCGATGTGGGATTCGTTGCGGAGTTGAGAATAAACTTCATTACCTGCGTCGTCCCACCGAGATCCTTGCATCGGATTTCATCGCTAACGATTTCAAACTCTGACACGGCCGACAGGAGCATGTACAGCAGTTGCGCCGGCGTCCCTTCCGCTCCTTGCGCCGCATACGCCTCCGGCAGCGCCGCGCCGGTCCACACTTGCTCAACGACATTCGCACTTACCGCATCACCGTCGGTTACGCCGACCGAGACACCGTCGCCGCTCGTGCTTCCGCCTGCGATGGCGAGTCCCGAACCGGTCGTTCCACCGACAAGGGCCATGCCAGAGCCGGTCGTGCTACCCTGGAACATCGCGCCATTTCCCGCTGATCCGCCAATGGCGTAGATTCCGTGTCCGCTTCCGATCGTCGCCGCGGCAATGCCGTGCCCGGTTCCGGAACCGCCGAGCGCGGCAATTCCCGCGGCATTCGTCCCGCCGTTCGCGGAGATTCCGGGGTTCGCCGAACCGCCGCCGGACGCACTGATTCCAACGCCGGCCTGGCCCACCGCCCGCAGACCCGCCCCGCCGCTGGCGCCGCCCTGCAAAGTCGCTCCGTTGCCGGACGCTCCGCCACTGGCGGCGAGTCCCGCGCCGCTGCCGTTGCCCGTGAGCTTTACGGCAGGTTCGTTCGAAGTCGTCGACGCGACGATGATTCGTTCCGCGGTCAACGTGGCGGCAGAACCGCCGTGCGCTCCGTTGGCGAGCGTTACCGCCGGAATCGTGACGCCAGTCAGGCCGTTGGAGGCCACTTTTACGCCGCTCGTGCCCGTGTCGTCGAGGATCGCGGCCGTCTCGCCCTTGATCGCCGCAATGTCCGCCGAAACGCTCGCGCCACTCGGCGTCCCGATCTTCGACTGGATGTCCTGCGTATCGGTTTCGACGTCGGTGGTCGTCTTGATCGTGGTGCCGGACAGCGCCACGGTGCTGCCCTGGTTGCTCACCTTGGCCCAATCGACGCCGATCCGCCCGTTTGTCAGGTCCAACTGGCCCTGCGTAACACCCTGGCTGACTTTGATGTACCCGCTGTCCTGCTGTACGGCGGAGCCGCCCAGTTGCGTCGTATTCACCGCCATCACGCTGCCCGATGCGGAAATCGCCGCGCCGCCGGCGTTGACCAAATTGACGCCCAACTGCGCTTGCCCGGTGTTGACGACACTGCCAGCAATGTACGTCGTATTCACCGCAGGCCGGCCGCCGTCGAAGGAACCGTTCGTTCCGCCAAACTGAACGACGTTGGCCGACACGTTCGAGAGTGCCGCGCCGGCCGTGCCGAGATTGTTTCGCTGTGCTTCGAGGCTGTCGGTCGTGCGGTCGAACGTGGCCGACGTGCCGGTATCGGCCAGGTGCCCGATCACCGAGTCGAGGTGCACGGTGGTGGCGAAGTTCGTTTCGACGGCCGAGGCGATGAGGTGGTCGAGACCGTACGTCTGCAAGGCCGCTTCCGCCTCCGCCTTGACGTCGGCCTTGGCCTGCGTGCCGAGCGAGCCGACGCTGCCCGAGAGATTGCCGCCGAAGGCCGACGCGGAAATCACGCCGTTGGCCGTGATGCTCTCCTCGAACGTGACTTGGCCATCGACGTCGACGGTCTGCTCGACGTAGACCGTGGCCATGCCCAAGTCGTTGATCGACAAACTGTTGCTCACCAACATGTGTTCGAGTTGCAGCGTGGCCGTGGCCCCGCCGTGATCGGCATTGTCGAGGATCACGCAATTCGGATTGAACAAATACCACGATCCGCCGATCGACGTGTTGTTCGACCCAGTGCTGAGTACGGATCGAGGACTAAATAACCTCCCACCTTCGCCGATGCTAGCACGGAATGTCCAGCAAATACGGCGTCCTAATCTGGGAGGTTATTTAATCCTCGATCCTACCGTGACCTGCACCTTGTATCCGCTGGGAATCAAGATCGCCCGCTCGGCCTCAAATCGCAGCCGTGTGTCGCCCGTCACCTTTGCCGTCGTCTCTACGACGCTCCCGTAGACGTTGTCTGAGCCGTCCAGCGTCGCGATCTTCATCGTGATCGTGGCCGCCTGGCCGTTAAATCCCGTCATGACGAGCGAAACGCCGATGCGGCCAGTCGCCGCCATCGTGTGCGTGAACACGACGGCGCCTGCACCCGTAAGATCGAGCGCGCTGAAAGTATCCGTATCGTACAACAAGGGCATGGAATGTTCTCCATTATGAACAACGGGACGAAGTTTCTGTCAACCAATCGGCGTGCTGTTCGTCGATGGCGAAGTCGATGGCCACGAGTCCCGTCGCCGTTTGCCGCAGGTTTTGCGGGGCGAGGTCCAAGAGATAGCCCCGGCCGGAGGCGATCGTCTGCCGCAAGAGCGCGGTCGCCTGCCGCGTGCTGGCCCAGGGACCGTCCACGAACCGTGAGGCGACGCAGTTCGTCCGTTCGTCGAACCAGAGCGGGTTCAATTCCGCGTGCCGGCGGCTTTCCCGCGCCCGTAGCCGCAGTTGCCGCAGCCGGTCGGCCGCGGTTTCGCCGTCAAAAGAATCGTGCGGTCGCAGGAATTTCAGCACCCACTCGCCGCGGCGTACTACGCGGACGGCCTCGTAGGTGTCGGCGGCGAGCAGTTCGTCGCCCGGCTCATGCCGAGAGAGAGAGAGACGGGAGTCGCGGGGGATTGTTCATACACGCCTGCACCTCTGGCTGGTGATGCGTGCCAACTTAGCAGACGGGTGGCTCGAAGTCAATCAAATTCCGTACTCGTCCGCGGCGCGGGGAATTCGGGGCACGGAATCTCGCGCTCGTGCATCGCCGGGGCGTTGTTAGAACGGCGAGACCATGGTGACTTTGGACCAATTGTAGACGATTCCGGCTTCGATTCCGCGGCCTACGCCTGGGATGTCGAGGGCGGTGATGCTGGGGCTTTGCCAGTCGATGGATAGGCCGGTGCAGATCGTCTTGGCGGCGTTGGCGGCCTCTTCGAAGAGTTCCTTGTTGATGACGCCGGCGCGTTTGCCGACTTCGGTGGCGAATTTGCCGAGTTGGGTGCAAACGCCCCAGTATTTCTTTCCGGCCGCGACGGCCTTGAGGGCGTCGTCGATCTTGGCGGCGAAGGAGAGGTTGAAATCCCAACCTTCGTTGACCTGGTTCACGAGGGCGCTGGGATTCTCGCCGGTGGCGACGAGGAAGACGCCGCCGCCGGAGCCGCCGAGTCCCGGTCCGGCGCCGTTGGTTTCGATCTGCACGTAGCATTTGCGGCTGAAGTCGGCGACGTTGAACATCCAGCCGTGGAGCGCTTCGCGGCGGTAGACGGCCGCATGACCGCCGTATTTCACGCCGCCGCCGATCCACATGTAGCGCGGATCGGGAAGGTTGGCTCGCTCGCCGAGCACGTACCACAGGACGTTGGTCATCGGAAAGAGGATATTATCGTTTGCTTCGAGCAACACGCCCTCACCGTATTGTGCCGGGCGCGGAAAATCGTTCATGCGACCATTGCGGCAGGTGTTGAACGTGAGGGCGTGATGGGCGGTGTTGCGAGATTGCGTGCCGCCTTTGAAGGTGATGAGCGGATAGCGCGAATCGGTGATCAATTCCCAGTTGCCGGCGGCGGTTTGGAAGTATCGGCGATCGAACGGGGCAAGCTGCCGCCATCCGAAGGGCGCCGCATTCTCGGCCTCGAACTGGCAGATGAAGCGCGACGCCCTGACACCGTGGTGATAGGCCAGAATGTCGTACAGGAGCACGTGGAAACTCACGGCGTGGCCTCCGCTGGTTGGCAGGGGACCGACGAAAAGTCCGTCCTAGGAACTTTAGCACGCGCCTGGGGCCGCGGACTTGTCGGGCGCAAGTCGTTTTGCGGCGGGAGGTCGATCTCGCGCGCCTAGGAATGGAGGCAGGCGGCGCTGGAGCGGCGCTGGAAACGACGGGCGGCTCGTTGGGTACGCCGGGATCGTAGGCGCGGGCCGACAGCGGCGGACTAATTAGACATCCGGCGTGCGCCGGCGACGTGCGATTCGGGCCGCGATGACGATGGATGCCATGGCGACGGACGCGAGGGTGAGCGTCGACGGTTCCGGGACTACGTTAAGCGTGAATTGGGCGGTGGCGGGGAAGGAGCCGGTTTCTTGGAGTTCGAGGGTGTACGTTCCGGCGGGCAGTGGCGGAGTGAAGCCGATGGTGTCGGCGCCGAGGGCGTAGTCGTCGAGGATGTCGGTTCCGATCATGGTTTCGCCGAAGAGGACCCAACCGAGGAGCGGCGCGGGGTCGACGTCGAAGCCGAGATCGGCGGTCCAGATTGGACCGGCCTGAATGCCCGAGAAGGAGAATGTTGAGCCGCCGTAGGCGTTCAAGACGATGGAATCGAGGTGCGTGCCGGGGGCGATGGTGAACGTGGCAAGGTCGTAATCGTTGCGCACGAAGGTGGCTTCGAGCGTGTGCGAGCCAACGGGGAGCGTTCCGAGCGCGGTCGGTGCGATGGGATCGTCCGAAAGGTCGCCGTGGAGCGATTCGACGTAGTCGAGCGCGTGGGCGTCGTTCGCGCCGGCGGCCCACAGCCACGCGGCGAGGCAGAGGGCGGGGATTCTGAATGAGGCGGGCATGCGAGTGTTCCCAGGAGGTCGCGGCAGTCGCGCCGTGGCGGCGTTGTGAAATGTGCTGGCTCGATGGTAGTTCGGTGGCGCCGTGGATGTCAAAGCAGACCGGGTGAAACACCGCGGGCGGGAGCGGGCGAGTTTTTTGCGGTGAGTGTAAAATTCTTTGTTTATGTCGGTTCGCCGAGCGGGTATAATGGCGGCCCTAAGCGCGAGGGGAGGGCCGCGGCGCGCGTTGCGGCCGCGACCGGGCGCAGGTGGAGTGGGCGGTGGACAGTGGACAGACTTGATTCAGGGCGCGGGTTGTGGTGTTTGACTATGGTAGAGATTTTTCTTGCTAGACTTAAAGCGCCCCGGGGCATGTTTGTACCGTCCGGTGGAGGGAATTATTTGACACAACCCCGTGTTTTTCGCGGATGTTCTTTTAATTATTTGTGGATATTTGCGCTTGGCGGCATGATCGTGACTGCGGTCGCGGTTGGGGACGAACCTTCGGAGCCGCCGGTTTACAAGCGGGTCGCGTCGCCCGAGCGCGAGGCGGCGGCGGACGCGTTGCGCGTGCAGCCGATTTCGGAGGAATTGCGGAAGGAATATCGGCTCGATGCGTTTTATAAGAAGGCGGTGGTGATCGACGGGCTGCCGATCGTCGGGTCGGAGAACGTATCGGACTATGCGTTTTTGGAATGCGCGTGGATCGTCGATCACATGCTCGCGGGGCAGGAGAAGATCAAGCGGGCGCTGGTCGGCAACAAAGTGCGGATCGGGATCATCGCTGCGACCGAGTACACGATGGACATACCCGAGAACAAGCATCCGCGGATGATGGCGCGGGCGGCGTTTCACGATCGGCGTTCGCGGGGGCTAGGCGGGATGACGCTGGCGACGTGCGGCGAAGAGAACTTGTTGAGTCTGCACGGCGATCCGTACGCACCGGAGAACATTACGATTCACGAGTTCTCGCACACGATCGCGAGCAATTTGCGGCGGGCGGATCGGGCGTGGTGGGACCAGCTCGAAGAGCTTTACAAGCAGGCGATGGACGAGGGCTTGTGGAAGAACACCTACGCGGCGACGAACGTGCAGGAGTATTGGGCGGAGGGGACGCAGTCGTGGTTCGACTGCAACACGCCGCGGGACGACGGCCGCGTACACAACGGCGTGTGGAATCGGGAGAAGCTCGCGCGGCACGATCCGCGGCTGGCGAAGTTTCTGGCCGAGACGTTCGGCGACCGGCCGTGGCGGTATTCGAAGACGACGGACCGGCCGGCGGAGGAACGAGGGCATCTGGCGGGATTGGATCGGGACAAGATGCCGCGGTTTTCGTTCGAGAATTCGCCGAGGATCAAGGCGGCGGGGGAGGCGGAGGAGAAGCGGGAATAGGCGTTGAGTCGTCGTTTAGTAGACGCAGCGTGTCAGGCCGGCGCGGATTGCGTCGTGTGACAATGGCGAAGTCGGTGGCCGCTTGGCCTGACCTACGGCATTGGGCGGCGCCAGGGACATGTTTCGTTTACCAATCCAGAAATCCCCAAGTCGTGAAGTTCGTGAAGGCGACACGATTGGCGATAAAGACGAGGAGCACGAACATTACCGTTCGCCAAAGCGCCGCATGCGCTGCGACGAAAGAATCGTCTTGCGCGTCGTCGGCGACGTTCATGCGTTCGAGCATCGCTTGATACTGCACGAGGCGCCACGCGACGAGAGTGCATCCGGCTCCGTGGATCAAGTGACCCACCATCCAGAACGGCGCCTCATCGATGACGAATGGATATCTGAACACGAGATTCACGGCGAAGCGGTAAACGAAGAGCAATGCCATACCGCTCGAAAAAACTGCCGCAAGCACAACGCCGAATCGCGCATCGGTTAGTCGCTTCGTTTTTTCTCGATTCTCGGGAACGGGACCCGCCGGGCTCGCGTAGGGGTTTTCGTTTTGGGTCGGGAGCTGGCCGATGGTCGTGAACGGATCGTCGTGCATTGGAATGTGTTCGCAAAGCGTTTTGTGTAACGATCGCTGTGTTCGAATACGTCAAAGGCTACTTGGTCGGACGCGAATCTTCCGGGCCGTAGCGGCCGCGGAATTTTTGGGCGGGGTATTTTTGGGCGTTCTTGATCATTTTCGAGCGCATCGCGGTGGCGACGTCGAGGTCGAGCTCGTTGGCGAGGGCGAAGGCGTAGCAGAGGACGTCGGCGAGTTCTTCGGCGACGGCGGCGAGCTTGGCCGGGTCGTCGCGGAGGGCGCGCGACGCAGGGACGTCGATCCACTGGAAATGTTCCATCAGCTCGGCGGCTTCGATCGCCAGGGCCATCGCGAGGTTCTTCGGCGCGTGGAACTGATGCCAGTCGCGCTCGGCGACGAATTGCTCGACGAGGTCGCGGAGCGCGGCGACGGTCGTTTCGCGGTCGGTGTTCTGTGCTTCGGGCGCGGTCATGCGGCAAACGAGAGCGGGTAGCGTTGGGGACAATGCGAATTGTGAATGGTAAATGGCGGGTTGTGAATGGTGAACGTGGGTCGGGGGTTCGTCAGGACGGGGCGGGGCCAAGCGGCGGGCCTTGGCAAGGGCGGCGCGCGGAGACTACTATCGCGGCATGGATGCCGAGCCCGAAAACCCCTATCAATCGCCGGAGGCGCCGCTCGATTCCTCGGTTTTTCCGCCGTATGCACCGCCGTCGGGCCCGGTTTCGGCGGGAGAGACTGCGGGTTCTGCGGGGGCTTCGGCCGGCGAAGTGACCGCGTTGGGGGCGGCGCTCAAGCACGATGCGTATGGGCCGCTGCGGATTGCGGCGTTTCGCAAATACTTCTTCGGCAACATTCTGTCGCTGGTCGGCATGCAGATGCAGGCGACGGCGGTGGGTTGGGAAGTTTACGAGGTGACGGGCGATGCGCTGTCGCTGGCGATGGTGGCGCTGGCTCAGATCGTGCCCGTGTTGTGCCTGACGCTGGTGGCGGGCCAGGTAGCGGACCGGTTCAGTCGGCGGCGGGTGATATGCGTTGCCGTGTCGACGGTAACGCTGGCTTCGGCGCTGATGGCGGTCAATTCGCTGTTGTGGCGCGACATCGGGTTGTTGTATGGGCTGTTGGTGCTCAACGGCGCGGGACGGGCGTTTCAACAGCCGTCGAAAGCGTCGTACATGCCGACGCTCGTGCCGAGGCTGATGTTTCCCAACGCCGTGACGTGGATGACGAGCGGGTTTCAATTCGCGACGGTGATCGGGCCGGCCGTGGCGGGGTTGTTGATCGCGGCGGCGGGCGGCGCGTTCTTGATCTACGCGCTCAACGCGGCGGCGGGCATTACGTTCGTCGCGCTGCTGCTCACGATTCCGCGGACGGACGCGCCGCGGCAGATCGAGCCGTTCTCGTGGGGTTCGCTCGTGGCGGGCTATGGATTCTTGCGGCGGAAGCGCGTGATGTATGGGGCGATCCTGCTCGACATGTTCGCGGTGCTGTTGGGCGGAGCGAACGCGCTGTTGCCGATCTATGCGAAGGATATTCTGGAGGTCGGACCGCAGGGATTAGGTTGGTTGCGGGCGGCGCCGGCGATCGGGGCGCTGGCGACGGCGATCGTCGTTGCCCATCGGCCGCCGATGGAGAACGCGGGGCGGGCGATGCTCGTCTCGGTGATCATCTTCGGAGCGGCGACGATTGCGTTTGGCTTTTCGACGTCGTTTGCTTTGTCGCTGGCCATGATGTTCTTGATGGGCGTGACCGACAACGTGAGCGTGATCGTGCGGCATACGCTGGTGCAGGTGCTGACGCCGGACGCGATGCGGGGGCGGGTGTCGGCAATCAACGGCATGTTCATTGCGATGTCGAACGAACTGGGCGACGTCGAGGCGGGCGTGGTGGCGAAGCTATTGGGACCGGTGTTTTCGGTGGTGAGCGGCGGGATCGGGACGATCGTCGTGGCGGTGATTGCGGCGGTGATTTGGCCGGAGTTGCGGCGGTATGGGAAGCTGGGCGGGGAGGAATAAGGGCGCGGGGGTCGGGATTCGGGGGTCGGGATTCGGGGAGATGCGGAATGAGTCGTCTCATGGCAATGGCTAGTGTGGCGAGTGCTTGCGTGGCGATGCTAGGCACATGCGTACGCGCCGCTGACGCGGACTTGGAGCCGCTTCGGTACAACAATCCTGGTTTGGTGGTCGATTTGGGCATGGGGTTGTGGGCGTGGCCGCTGCCGATGGACTTTGACGGGGATGGCGATCTCGATCTCGTCGTGTCGTGTCCGGACAAGCCGTCGAACGGGACTTACTTTTTCGAGAATCCGGGCGGTGGGAAGATGCCGGTATTCAAGCCGGGCGTGCGGATCGGGCGGGGGTATCAGAACATTCGCGTGTCGCACGTCGGGGGCGTGCCGCGCGTGCTCGTGCCGGGGGAGGAATTCGTCGAGTTTCGCTCGAAGCACTTCGCCGAGCAGAAGGCGCTTGACGTTCCCGGCGGCGTGCTCGAAGGGCGGAAGATTCGCGGCAACATGTGGCATTACGTCGACTTCGACGGCGACGGGAAGCTCGACGTGCTCATCGGCTTCGACGATTGGACCGACTTCGGGTACTTCGACACGGGTTGGGAAGGCGCGTACGACGAGCGCGGCAAGTGGAAACGCGGGCCGTTGCGCGGGAAGTTGTACGTGGCACGGAACGCAGGCACGAACGACGCGCCGCGGTACGAGCAAGCGACGCGGATCGACGCGGCAGACGGGCCGCTGGAGGTCTACGGTTGGCCGTCGCCGTGCGTGGCGGATTTCGACGGCGACGGCGATCTCGATATCGTCTGCGGCGAGTTTTTGGACAAGTTCACGTATTTCCAGAACGTCGGCACGCGGCGGGGCGCGAAATATGCGGCGGGCCGGCGGCTTGTGCACGAGGGCAAGCCGATTGCGATGGACTTGCAGATGATCGTGCCGACGCCGATCGACTGGGACGGTGACGGCGACGTGGATTTGATCGTCGGCGACGAAGACGGCCGCGTGGCGCTGGTCGAGCACACGGGGCGCGTCGTTGCGGGCGTGCCGAACTTCTTGCCGCCGGTTTACTCTCGGCAAGAGGCGGACCGGCTCAAGTGCGGCGCGCTGGCGACGCCGGTCGGCTTTGATTGGGACGGCGACGGCGACGAAGACATCGTGAGCGGAAACACGGCGGGATACGTCGAATGGTTCGAGAATCTCGGGCCGGGCGACGGCGGGCTGCCGCGATGGGCCGCGCCGCGAAAGCTCTCGGCCGATGGCGAGACGATTCGGATTCAAGCGGGCGAGAATGGGTCGGTGCAAGGGCCGTGCGAGGCGAAATGGGGCTACACGACGCTGAGCGTGGCGGATTGGAACGTGGATGGCTTGCCGGACCTCGTCGTCAACTCGATCTGGGGCAAAGTGGTGTGGTACGAGAACGCGGGAACGCGCGCGGCGGCAAAATTGCTCGCGGCGCGGCCCGTGGAAGTCGAATGGCCCGGTGCGACGCCGAAGCCGGAGTGGAATTGGTGGAACCCGCAGGGCAAGGAGCTGGTTACGCAGTGGCGAACGACGCCGGCGGTTGTGGATTTCAACGGCGATGCGCTGCCGGACCTCGTGATGCTCGACCACGAAGGGTTTCTCGCGCTCTTTGCGCGGCGGCGGGGCGAGGAGGGCATGCTGCGACTTTTGCCGGGCGTGCGCGCGTTCGTCGACGAGTCGGGCAAGCCGCTGCAACTTAACGCGGGGCGCGCGGGGCGGAGCGGCCGACGCAAGCTGTGCATCGCCGATTGGGACGGCGACGGGCGACTCGACGTGCTGCTCAATGGCACGAATGCCGAGTGGTTGCGAAACGTCGGCGAGGGCGATGGGCGAACCGTGCTCAAGAGCATGGGCCCGCTCGCCAAGCGCAATCTCGCTGCGCACGACACGAGTCCATCGACGGTCGACTGGAACGGCGACGGACGGCGCGACCTGATTCTTGGGGCGGAGGACGGCGCGATCTATTTCTTGCAGAACGCGGGCGCGGATTTTTGAGACACGGAGACGCGGAGGCACGGCGATTGCTCCCGCTGGGATCCCTGCCGGCGCCACGGCGCGGTCCATTGCGGAGCGCGGACGGCATGGGTTCGCAGTCGACCAGTTTGGCCGAACGCGAACCACGATTCAGACAAACGATGACGGCGGGTTGCGCTCCGGTGGGGTGATGCGGACCCTGCCGGCGAATCTCCTGCGAATGCGGGGAGGAAGTTCGATGTTACCGTCACTCAAAGATTGCGAGCGCTTCGCGATGGCAAGCGGGTTGGCGATGGTCCTGCTGAACGATGCGGCGCAGGCACAAGTTCGTTCGAGCCATCCGAGCGGCAGCACGACATCGCCGATCAGCCGCACCGAGACGCGGCCTAACCTTGGCGCGGGCAGCGCTTATGGCTCGTCGCAAGATCGCGCCGTCCGTACGGCGACGGACGACGGCGGGCTGCGCAGCGCAGCGAGCGGGTCGCGCGTCGGCACGGGCTTTGGCGCGACGTTCGACCAAGACGTAGTGAACGACGTGATCGTGGATGATATCGCTGCGGGAAGCGCCGCGGCTCGCGCGGGTTTGCAGCCCGGCGACACGATCGTGTCCCTCAACGACCGGCGGTTCCGCAATCCGCGGGCAGCAATGAATTACTTGGCACGGTTGGGCGGCGAGCGGGTCAACGTGACGGTGCTTCGCGACGGCGCCCTGGTCGATCTGGACGTCGATATGGCCGGGACAAACGCGAACGTCAGACCTGGGCGCGGAGCGAGCGCAGCGGCGCCGGGCGGTCGCAGCGGGCGGGGCGGAATGGCGATCCGCGACTTGCGGACATTTGGCTTGGGCGCGATGGAAGGGACGACGCCGGCGATCGTTGCGAACGTGGCGCCGGGCTCGCTGGCGAGCGAGGCGGGCATCCGCGCCGGCGATCGGATCGTCGCACTGGGCGGCCGGCGGGTGGAGACCTTTCACGACGTCGATCGCATCCTGTCGGGCATCGGGACCGATCCGGCGCTCGACATCACCGTGGATCGCAACGGCCGCGCCGTGGACCTGACGGCGAACCTCGCGCGGTACACGGGGTATTACAGCACAATCGATCACGACGAAACGGGCACGACCGCGACCACGAGCACGCGAATGCAGTTCGGCAATGCGAGTATCGAGGGCCTTCAGTCGGTTCTCGGGGCGACGTTCGGCCGGACGCCCGACGGCGCAATGACCGTGACGCGGGTGGTTCCGAATTCTTACGCCGCCGAGATCGGTTTGCAGCGGGGCGACGTGCTGTATGGTCTCGACGGGCAGCCGCTGGTGGGCACGCAGGACATACTGCGGTTCTTCGGTGGATTTTCGGCGGGTGACGATCTGGGAATCTACGTGTGGCGCGATGGACAATCGGTCAGCTTACCCGTCGCCTTCGATCAGGCGTTCTTCAATCGGCTTCAGACGGCGCTGCCGGACGACGGTCAGATCGTGGAGAAGTTGGGAAGCGCGGCGCCGCGGACGGCTTCGCGGTTGGACGGCGACGCGGCGCGGCGAACGCAAACGCTGCGCGATGGGTCGGGCACCGCTTTCCGCGAGCCCACGGGGATTCCGCGGCGATTCAACGACCTCGACGATCGGTTCGACCGCAGCCGGTTTCGCAATCGCGACGAGGCGGGCAATCGTTCCATTCGCGAGGAGACGTTCGACGGTCGCGGCGAGCGCGACCAGTTTCCGAATCGGCGACCAACTCCCGTTCCGCGGGATAACCGGTTGCGGCCACAGTCGAACCCGCCGAGCACGCGGATCGACACGCCGGAAACGCAAAGCGACTTGGAAGCCGCCGGGCGTTTGCGGGATAGTTTTTGGCGCGGCCCGCGAACGGGAATCGGCCAGCCGCCGATGCGGCGGGGCAACTCGGGATCGCTGGGCGTGGGCGGCGGAAATCGCGGCGGCGCTGCGACGAGGGCCGCAGGACCAGGCACCGCACAACAAGGCGGAACGGGCGGCGCCGGCGGCACTTTGGGCGGAGGTCGTAGTGGCGGCGGCGCGAGCGGGGGCAGCCGCAACTGAACGCGGCGCCTTAGCGTAGGCCGCTGGCTTGTTGCGCGCGCTGCAGAACGGCGCCGGCGGCGGCGCGTGCCCGAGCGGCGCCGTCGCGGAGCATGGCTTGGACCTTTGCGGGATCGGCGGCGAGGGCTTCGCGACGGGCGCGGGCTTCGGCGAAGAAGCGGTCGGCGGCGTCAGCGAGGGCTTTTTTGACCTGACCGTAGCCAAAGTTACCGCGGCGATACGTGGCGGCCATTTCTTCACGCTCGGCGTCCGTGGCGACGAGGCGATAGAGCTGGAAAAGATGATCCGACTCGGGGTCTTTTGGCTCTTCTATCGGTCGCGAATCGGTCGTGATCCGCATGATCTTCTTGCGAAGCTGGGCGGGCGGCTCGAACAGTTCGAGAACGTTGTTGTAGCTCTTCGACATCTTTTCGCCGTCGGTGCCGGGGACCTTGGCGGAATGATCGAGCACCTTCGCTTTGGGCAAGCGGAACACTTCTTGGCCAAAACGCGCATTGAACGCGCCGGCCAGGTCGCGGCAGACTTCGATGTGTTGAACCTGATCTTCGCCGACGGGTACGACGTCGGAATCGTAGGCGAGGATGTCGGCCGCCATGAGGACGGGATAGGTGAACAGGCCCGCTCCCGCCGGCAGACCCTTGGCGACCTTGTCTTTGTAGGCGTGGCAGCGTTCGAGCAAGCCCATCGGGGCGACGGTCATCAACAACCAGCAGAGTTCCGACACCTCGGGCACGTCGGACTGGGCGAAGAGGACCGCCTTGGTCGGATCGAGGCCGAGTGCGACGAGGTCGATGGCCGCGTCGATGGTCAACTGGCGCAGCCGCGCCGGTTCGTGGACGGTGGTCAGGGCGTGCAGGTCGGCGATGAAGTAGTACGAGGCCTCCTCGTGCTGGAGGTCGATGTACTGGCGGATCGCGCCGAAGTAGTTTCCCCAGTGAAATCGGCCGGTGGGCTGGATGCCGGAGAGGACGCGCATGGTCGGGGGTCGGGGTCGGGGGTCGGGGGTCGGGGAAGGCGGATCTTCGGCGGCCTTGGGGCTGCACCGTTGCCGGATTATGACTTTGGGCGCTGTCGGCTCCAAGGGCAACGGCCGGTTGCGACGGTCGGCGCGATCGTAGTGAAGACTCTGGCACGTTCCCGCCGGTTCGCGACCGCGACACCCGAGGGCACGGTTGTACGTGGCCTCCGACCTACGTTTTCATAACCGGAGACGGCATCGGGTCACCTCCGCACCATTGCAATCCAGGCTCGAACGACAACGACGAAGGCTCGACTATGGCCGGAAACGTACGCGTCTTGGTAGTCGACGATTCCGCACTGATGCGGGAGATGATTTGCGATTTTCTCGCCGAAGCGCCGGGAATTGAGGTCGCTGGGACGGCTGCGAACGGGCGGAAGGCGCTCGACATGCTCGACTCGACGAACCCGGACGTCGTGACGCTCGACGTCCAGATGCCGGAGATGGACGGGCTGACGACGCTGGACGAGATTCTCAAGCGGCGGCCGCTGCCGGTCATCATGTTCAGCTCGCTCACGACGCGGGGCGCGACGACGACGCTCGACGCGCTCGACCGCGGGGCGCTCGATTACGTCGCCAAGCCCGAGGGAGGCGGACCGGCGGTTCATGCGGCGCTGCGCGAGGACCTGATCCGCAAGATACGCACGATGGCGGGGACGGACGTGCGGCGGATGCTGGAGATTCGCCGCGAGCGCGCGGAGCGGATGAAGCAGCGGCCGGCTCAGGCGATGCCGCTTGCTCCCGGCGGCAAGATTGTTTCGCAAGCGCCGCACTACAACGACAAGTGCATCGCGATCGGGATTTCGACGGGCGGGCCGCCGGCTCTGGCGGGCTTGTTCCAGTCGCTGCGCGGACCGTTGCCGCCGATCGTCGTGGTGCAGCACATGCCGGCGGACTTCACGAAGGCGTTTGCGTGGCGGCTCAATTCGATTTCGCCGCTGACGGTGAAGGAGGCCGAATCGGGCGACGTCTTGCAACCGAACCACGTGTACATCGCCCAAGGGGGCAAGCACCTGCATCTGCGGAAGGAAGCCGGCGTGGTGAAGTGCCTCGCACGCGACGGCGAGAACGTTAGCGGGCACAAACCGTCGGTCGATGTAATGATGAAATGTGCCGCGGAGATATACGGCAGCCGCTGCCTGGGCGTCATCATGACCGGCATGGGCCGCGATGGCTCGGACGGTTGCGGGGCAATCCGCAAGGCCGGCGGGTTTACGATGGGCCAGGACGAAGCGTCGTCCGACGTATACGGCATGAACAAGGTCGCGTTCGTCGAAGGGAACATCGACCGGCAGTTTCATCTCGACGACGCGGCGAGTGTGATCGCGACGCAAGTCCGACGAATGTGGGACCGGGCGGCGGTGGGCGTGTAGCGGGACGATGCAGTGGAAGGTGGGTCGAACGAAGAGAGGCCCACCGGCATCGGGACGCAATTGCGAATTGAAAATGGTGAATTGTGAATGGTGAATGTTCTTCGGACGCCACGATTCCATGCACAATTCACCATTCGCCACTTGCTATTCACAATTCCTCAACGCCTGGTGGGCCTCACTTCGTTCGACCCGCCCTACGAGTTTCGCGACGCACCCTACGAGTTCGCGATCAGCGCCGCGATCAGGGCGATGAAGGCGACGGCCCCGACGCCGACGAGAATCCAGATCCAGATCGGGCCGTGCTCGCCGGACTTCTTCTTTTTGCGACGCGTCGACGTCGCCACGGAACTCGCTGACGCCTTGTCCTTGGAGGTCGCGCCGGTCGATCGCCGCGGTCCGAGATCGAAGACGAACTCGCTAAGCGAATCGGCGGGATTCTGTTCGTCGAGCGGCTTGGCGACGAGCAGCTTCTTGCCCGACTTGCCGCCGATCTTGGACGTATCGCGGTCCCGGTCGGCGATGGTATCGCCGGCAGCGAGGGCCGAGTCGCTGCCTCGGCCGATCGACGAACCACCGCCGATCGGTTGGCCAGGCGTCGGGGCGACGCGACGGGCCGTCGTTTGAGCCGCGGCTCGGGCGGCCGCGGCCGCGGCGCCGAGCTTCGCGGAACTGCCCGGCCCGGCGAGCGACGCTTTCTTACCCCGCCCGGCCAGAAAATCGACGAGTTGTTGCCGCACCTCGCGGGCGGATTGCGCGCGACGGTCCGGCGACTTGGCCATCATCCGGCTACAAATCTCGATTAGCTCTCGCGGCGCGTCGCGGCGATCTTTGTAGATGCTCGGTGGCGTGTCGCGCTGATGGGCCAACAGCCGCTGGGCGAGCGTGCCGTCGGGAAACGGCGGATGCCCCGTCAGCAGGTAGTACAGCGTGCAACCGAGGCTGTAAATATCGGCCCGGGCGTCCACATTGTGGCTGTTCACGGCTTGTTCCGGCGCGAGGTAATCGGCCGTACCGAGCACGTTCTCGTCGTGGGCGATCGTGAGCGACGGCTGCGATTCGTCGCGAAAGAGCGCGAGTCCCAGGTCGAGCATCTTGACCTGGCCCTTGTGGTCGACCAGCAGGTTCGCCGGCTTGATGTCGCGGTGGATCAGGCCGGCCTCGTGGGCATGGGCGAGGGCGTCGGCGGCTTGGGCGATGTAGTCGGCGGCGGTTTCATAGTCCAGCGGGCCGTCCTGCTTGACGGTCGTTTGCAGATCGCGGCCCTCGACGTATTCCATGACGAAGTAGTGGATGTCGTCCTGGTTGTCGATGTCGAAGGCCGTGATGATGTTCGGGTGGACGAGCGCGGCGGCGGCCTTGGCTTCGAGGTAGAACCGGTCGAGATACGAAGAGTCCTCGACCCGGCTTTGCGGCAGCACTTTGATCGCGCACTGGCGGTGGAGCTTGGTGTTCTCCGCTAGATAGACGCTGCTCATCCCGCCCGTGCCCAGATGGCCAAGCAGCTTGTACTTGCCGAGGAAGAAACCTTTGTGGCGGCCTTCGAGAAGCTTGTCGGCCTGCCAGCGGGTGACCAGTTTGCGCTCGACGAGAGCGTCGGCGAGCGACTCCGGCTCGCTGGGAAGGCTGCCCGACGCGCTCGCCAGCTCGTCCAGCGTCTGGTCGACGCGGGCGGCGTCGGCCAGATTACTGCGGCGCAACAGTTCGACCAGCTTGTCCGTGTTGACCTTGGCCATTGCGTCGGGCGACGAGCGTCGGCTCCTCGGAAAACGCACGCCTCGCCGATCGTCCCGGAAGCGGCGGGGCCACGTTTGGCTCCGTATCGCGTCAGGATACCACCGGCCGGCGCGGCTGGTAAAGGATGTTCTTTGGGAAAAACGGTGAAACGCGGGGATTTGGGACCCAATAAGTTATTTTATCCCGATTGACTCCGCCGCGACGGGAAAATCGTCCCGGGGACCGCGACCGATAAACCTTGACTCGTCCCTGCGTGGGCAGCAGTGGCCTGAAGTCTGCGAAATGCCCGTTACATTTCGCTCCGCGCGGCGCACTATCAAGGTAGGCGGACGGGGCAAGCGGCGTGCCCGTCTCTCGTGCGCCGGCCAAGAATTCCGCCGATTTTGCCGGCAAACTTTGCCCTTTTTTCGGCGACATTCGGGAAGAAAAGAGTTTCTCACCGGCGAACAAATTCGCGCCGTCGGGGTTGAACCAATTGGAAGTTCGTGCGTCTTACTTGCATACGCGATCCTGGCAACGCGACAGCAGCAATGGCAAATGGATCGAAACCGTACTGAGCGGAAGCGGGGTACTTTCCGTAGTCGCGGATGCCAAGACTTCGCTACCTATGGCGAATAGACGAAGGAATCTTCTCGCTGGGGTAACATAACCTGGCGTTACGATGAAGCGGGGAGCAACCAGCGACGCCGCTTCGCGTTTCGCAAACCGCCCGAATTTCGCCGCTTCACGCGCGGTGAAGTTTCGCCTTGGACGCGGCGCGCGTTTCGGCTAGAACCTTGCGTCGCCCGCTCGGCATGAACCGAAGCGGCGACCGAAAATCGACACAAAAAGCAATCAAATACACAGAGAAAAGGCTAGAAGGTCACATGGTGGACGACATGATTTCGCAACAGATTCGTAACAACATCATTCGTCGCGCGGTCTCGGTGAAAACGCGCCGAGAACTGGCCGACGTTATCTACTCGGAACTGCTCGACGCGAACGTCAATCCGCAGACGATTCCGCTCTCCGATTTGAAGAGTGTGCTCGTCGAGGCGATTCGCGTGGCGCCGCCGTCCGCGCTGCCGCATCCGGTCAGCGTCGCCGTTTGAATCGACGCCGCGACGTAGTCATCATGCTCCGTATGATGATGACCGTCACGACGGCGAAGTGCATTCCGGCGCTTCGCCAAGTGCATCGTGACCTGTCATATTCTGCAAAGGGGGTGCCACTGCTGGCTTGTCCAGCAGTGGGATTCGCGAGGCAAGCCCAATCGGCAATTCTCACTTCTGGACAAGCCAGCAGTGGCACCCAATCCAGATTCGCACCGTGACGCTTAGCCGGCTTGCCACGTTTCGCGCCACAGGCAGCCGCTCCACGAGTACCCAACGCCGAACCCGACGAGCATCGACTGCATCGCCGGCCGCAGTTTTCCGCCGCGCCGCAAATGGTCGATGAGGATCGGAATCGTCGACGACACCGTGTTGCCGACGTCTTCCATGCACTCGGGCAGACGGTCGAGCGAGATGCCCATCCGCTCGCGCAAGTTTTCGAGCATCTTGTGCGTCGCTTGATGGAAGAGGTAGAAATCGACGTCGCTCTCCTTCGCGCCGCCGCGGGTGAGCACCGCATCGACGAGCCGCGGGATGGCCTCGATCGTGAACTCCATGAGCGCCGGGCCGTCCATGTACAGCGCGCTCGGCCAGCGTTTGCGCTTCCGCGGTTGAATCGCCTGGTCCGCCGAACGCGCGCCGCCGCAGTTGACGATCAGCGTATCCGCCCCGCGGCCGTCGGTGCCGAACACGAACGCGCCGAGCGACGGCGCCGCGGCGGCATCGATCAACGTCGCGGCAGCCGCATCGCCGAAGATCGTTCGTAGCGAGCGATCCGTGGGGTCGATGAACTTCGTATACGTCTCCGCCGTGAGCAGCAACACGCGCTCGGCCACGCCGCCGCGAATCAAACCGTCGGCCAGCGACAGGCCATAAACGTAACCCGAGCAACCGAGGTTGAAGTCCATCGCCCCGACGTCGAGCCGCAGGCCGAGCCGGTCCTGAACCAGGCACGCCGTAGTCGGCAGCGGATAGTCGGGCGTCTGCGTGCAGAGCAGCACGAAATCGATCGACCGGCGGTCGATATGCTGCTCGCGGAAGAGCTTCTCCGCCGCCGCCACGGCCAGGTCCGAAGAACACTCGCCGGGCGCCGCGATGTGCCGGTTACGGATGCCCGTCTTCGAGTAGATGAGGTCGACGTCCCACGTCGGCTGTTCCGCCCGCAGATCGTCGATCGTTTCGACGCGTTCGGGCAGGTGTACGGCGATAGGACCGAGACGAGCGAACTTCACCGCACGCAACCTGCCGATCGGAATGTCAAAGTGCGCCCCTACGCAGCGCGAGACAGAAGCCTACCACAGTCGCGGCGGGCGGGTCAACGGGACCGTCCAAATCGCCACGGCGTCGAGCCCGCGAGCGTTAGCACCGGTCGACCGGAATAACCTAACCTTGGGGTGTATGCCGCGCGGCTTTCGCGTGGTCTCGCGGTCTCGCGGTCAATCGTTCCGCCATTGAGGGAGTACGTAACGTGGATGCCGACGTTTCGACGCCGCTGGTGGTCGTGGGCTCCCTGGTAGTTGGCCTGGTCTTGTTCTTCGCTGCGGCAACGGGGTTTTTGCGGCTCGGCTGTACCGCGGCCAGCCGGATCGGCGTCTACGCCGGCAAATACGAGCCGTTCGCTCCGCCGGGCGTTCGCACTTCCCTGGGCATCGTCCTCGCCGCGGTGATCGTGTTGAGTCTGGCCGGCAGCGCGACCGAGCCGTTGATTCGCTGGCTCGCCGCGTATGTCGACGAGCGACCCCTGCGGGCGACTGCGAGTGCGCTGGAATGGATCTTCTATGCGATGCTCGTGGCTGCGGGCATCGGCGCCGCACAAAAGATCGAGCGCCGGATGGCGTTGCTCGCGGCGACGCTGCATTCCTCCCTTCTATTGGGCGCTGGGCTTGCGCTGAACGTGCTGATTCGAACTATCGTGCGATAGGCGCTGCGCTCAAGCCGCGGCTATTCCGCCAGCAGTGTCGCCAGCAGCGCAGACGCGTGCAGCGCCGTATCGCGATCCGTGCTGCGCCGCGCTCGGTACAGCACGCGTTTGGCCTCGGTCCGGCGGTCCTGCTCGATCAACCGCTCCGCCAGCGCGATCTGATTCCGCGCGATCGCGTGGTGCAGCACCGATGCAAATGCGTCCGCGCTGCGCAGACCGGAAATCGCCGAAATCTGCCGCTGCCGGCAATCGGCGAACACGAACTGCACGCCGGTCTCTTCCGCCACGACGGGTAACGCGAAATCGGGCAACCGGGCCGAGAGCGCGGGCAACTCTTTGAGCGGCAAACGCACCACGTTGAACTGCCGCAGCAGCTTGCGGTGCGTCGCGTCGGCGTAGGCGTTGCGGTCGTACGACGCGCTGCCGCCGAACCACTCGCGATGAAACACGAACATCGTGGGCCGGCCGTCGCGCTCGGCCCGTTTCACCTTTGCCAAAGCGCGTTCGACGCTGCCATCGCGGTCGTTGACCCGTTCGCCGGCGAGTTGGCGAAAGATGGTCGAATCGACTTCCGCCAGCGGCGGCAATGGGTCGAGCGCCAATAGCCGGTGCGGACGCTGCTCGTCGTTTCCCCCGACGCGCCACACGAGCGACGACCACCGCTCGGCGGCGGGCTTCTTCGTCGACTTTGCGCCGTACGACGCGGGGCGGAGGTAAGCGCCGCCCCGCGACTTGTCGTGCGCCGCGACGCTCGCTGCGAACTCCCGCACGAACGCATCCGCACGATCGCCGACCATCGCCAAATGTTCGCGGCGCACGGCATCGGTTTGTCGCCGCGCGAGCTTCTCGGCCTGGTCCTCGGTCAACTCGTCGATGCCGCGATACCGCACTTCGTCGTAAACGCGATGCACCCAAGCCGCCTCCGCGAACAAGCGGTCCGCGGACACGGGACCGACGACGAAATGGAGCACGCGCAGATCGCTCGTGCAAAAGTAGCTCACGACGTTACCGCCGTTCTTTTCGACCTTATCTTTCACGCGGACGACTTCGAAATCGCCCTTCTGCTGATACGCCGCGACGAAATGCCGATCGAGGAACGCACCGAGCGTCGGGTCGGACAGAGCACCTGCTCTGAACTTGGTCGCGTTGTTTCACGTAAACTCTTCGCGGGCGAAGTTGCCCGAGATTTGCATCACGAACACGAGCTTTCCGCGTTCCGCGGCATCGCGCGCAGCCTCGTCGACGGAACCGAGCCAGTTGATTTGCGTGCCGTGCTGGCCCGCCTCGCCGGAGGCACAGGCGGCGGCTTCGGGTACGTCCTCCGCGGCGCTGGCCATACCGCAAGCGCCGCACGACAACGCAGTAAAGAATCCAACGGCGGCCAATCGACCGCGCACGAGCGACCGCCAGAAACGCATCGCCATCGCCTCTCTCCTTGTGCGTCGAACCGCACATTGAAGTGTTCGTTCGCGAACTCCCGCGCCGGTTCCGAGGCGGCGCGAGCGCGAACTATGAACGGCAATGTACCGCTGATGGGTCGCTCAAGCAAGCATTTTCTCCAAGCGCCGCCAAACCCGCCGCCGCCCGATTCCGAATCGCCACGCTCAGTAATTGAGCCCCGATTTGCGAATGTGTACCATCGGCCGGTCGTCCCGCGCCAGTCGACCCGCTTCAATGCGGGCGAGATAGATCACATGGTCTCCCGAGGCGACGTTCGCCGCCGCAACGCATTCGAGATGCCCTAGCGCCGCGTCGAGGATCGGCGTGCCGCGCTCGGTCCGCGAAATCGTCAGCCCCTCGAACGCCGGCTGTCCCGGCTCGAAGCCGCGGCCAAAGTGCTTGAGCAACTGCTTGTCGCTCTCGGCAACGACGTTGAGCGCGAACGCCGCGCCCGCCGCGAGCCAGTCGGCCACGTATCGCCCTTGCTTGACGGCCACGCTGACCATCGGCGGCTCGAACCCGGCTTGCATCACCCAACTGGCGAGCATGCCCGTTTCCGCCTCGCCGTGGCGAACGGTGAGAATGTAAATGCCGCTGGGGATCCGGCCGAGGACGCCGCTGAAATCGGAAGTGCTCATCGTTTCGCTGCTTTCCAACGCAAGTAGGGTATCCGGGTACAGATCAACAATCCGCCGAACGTCGCGAGCAGATAGGATACCGAATGTGCCGCCGCGCACGCGATAAACGGGCTGTGATGCGTCGGAAGTATCTCCGTCGCGAAAGGCTCGAACAAGCGAACGACTCCTCGCGTCGCCAACCCATAAGCCACGACACCGGCGACCGCGGAGCCAATCGCCATTGCCGCGAGCAATTTGCACACCGGACGACTCAAGTCCTTCGCCGCAAGTTTCGGCCACGAACCGACCCGGCTCAGCAGACCGGCCAGCAAACCAAGAACCAGCCCCAGCCACCACGTCGCGAAAACGCCCCAAGCCGCGGCGTGCAACGTCGTCGGAAGGTGGGCAAAAATCGGCGGATGGCCAACCGTGAAGTATTCAAGGCAAACACGGATCGTGAACTGGTCGTGAATCACCCCATAAGCCACGGCCGCCGCGACGCACAGCAACACGATTTTCGCGAATTCGATCATCGGCCAGGAGTCCTTCCGCGAAGTTATCCATCGCGCAGAGCCGGCAAGACGGGTCGCCTATATCGATCGGGTCAAGGCTGCCGGCCGCTTACTCGCCCATGCTCCCACTCTCGCCGCGGGGTGACACAGTGAATCCGACGAGAACCTTGCCGACTACGGCGGATTTGTTTGTGCTAGCAAAAGTGCCGCGTCCGATGTTTATGAGGAATGTGTGGGCGGACCCGCTCGGGCCATTGTACACCGCTCGTGACCGAGGCCAACCCGGCGCGCACCCGTCCGCTCGCCGTAAACCGTTCCCGCAAAACGGCTTGCCGTTGACTCATTCCCGCCTGTCCCCAGCCGTCCAAAACGGCTACACTCCGCCCGCGCTTCCGCGCCAAATGTCCCGCTCCGTGGTGCGGCGACCCGCCGGACCGCGCGGCGACCGCGACCCAGCAATGTTCCCGACCTCTGGCTTACCGTTCGCGCTCTTGGCGTTCCGGCCGGCATGGCTGCGGGTTCTCGCCGCGCTCGCGCTTTGGACTGCACTATCCGGCTCGCGCGAGGCCGCCGCCCAACTCAAGCCGCTCCCCAGCGCCATGCGCCCGGCCACGGAACTCGCCGGGCCAAGCGTCACGCGCCCAATGATCTTTACGCCGCACCGGGCCGAAGGCGTGCCTGCCACGTTCGACGGCCCGACGCCGCTGCCGCCGCTCGAACCCGTCGCGGGTGCAAGCCCGGCAACCGCCCTCGGCGAAGAGCGCGGCCGCTCGGTGATCGCCGTGCCCATCGGCGAAGCCACGTTCGCGACGCCCGGCGAAGGCACGGGCATCTTCGCGCCCAGCTACGCTTCACCCGCCGCAACCGGCAGCGTCATCGAAGGCGCGAATGCACCGTGGTTCTACGACGACGAACCCTGGACGACGCAATTCTTTCCCAACGGCCTCATTTATCGTTCGTACCTGGCCGGTGTGAAGGAGCCGCGGTTCGGCGTGCAAGTTTTTGACGAGAAAGACGACGGCTGGCTCTGGGACGTTACGCTCGGCGGCCGCGTCGGCTTGCTCCGCTACGGCACGACGAACGTCGCCCGGCCCGAAGGTTTCCAGATCGACATGGAAGGCGCGGCATTCCCTCGGCTCGATCCCGAATCGCAAATGGACTTGAACGCATCCGACTTCCGCTTCGGCATTCCGTTCACCTACGGCGTCGATCGCTGGCAAGTGAAGTTCGCCTACTATCACCTGAGTTCGCACTTGGGCGACGAGTACGTCCTACGCAACAACCTCACCACGCGGTTCAACTACGCCCGCGACGCGCTGGTGCTCGGCCTGTCGTATTTCGCTCTCCCGTCCGTGCGGCTCTATGCCGAAGCCGATTGGGCGTTCTACCAAGACGTCTCCCGCCCCTGGGCGTTTCAGTTCGGCGCGGAATTCAGCCCGCAAGGTCCCACCGGTCCCCGCGGCACGCCGTTCGTCGCGCTCAACGGCCACTTGCGCCAGGAACTCGACTACTCCGGCAACGTCGTCGTGCAAGCCGGCTGGCAGTGGCGCAGCACCGCCGGCCACATGTTTCGCATCGGCGCCCACTACTACAACGGCCTCAATCCCCAGTTCGCTCTGTTCAACGACTTCGAAGAGCAAATCGGCTTCGGGGCGTGGTACGACTACTAAAGCTCGCATCGAATGAAAAAGGGGACGGGAGTCTTTTTAGTTAGTGCCGCGTCGAAGCAACCGCCGGGGGATAGCTCGCCAGAATCCTCATCATCTCCGCGACCACATCCGGCCTTTCGGCCGCCAGGTTCTTCCGCTCCAGCGGATCTTTTTCGTAGTCGTAAAGCTCGTACTCCACGCGCCCCCGCGCGCTGCCGATCGGCTTCCACTCGACGAGCCGATACCGCAGTGTCCGAATCGCCCGCCCCAACGTGGCCTTCGGATAAACGTGATAGGCGTGATCGCGGACCCGCGCCGCCGGGTCCGAGAGCACCGGCACGAGACTCTTGCCGTCCATCCGCTGCGGGCCGTCGGGTTGCGGCAGCCCAGCCAACTCGGCCAGCGTCGGGTACACGTCGACGCTCGTCGCCAACTGCTTCGTCGATGCCCCCGCTTTCGTGACGCCCGGCGCGACAATCACGAGCGGACTTCGAGTCGCCTGTTCGTAGTTCGTGTGCTTCGTCCAGATGCCCAGATCGCCCAGATGAAACCCGTGATCGCCCCAGAGCACCACGATCGTGCTTTTGGCCAGACCGAGCCGATCGAGTTCGTCGATGACTTTGCCGATTTGCGCGTCGGCAAAGCTCGTGCTCGCGTAATACCCGTGAATCAGCTTCCGCTTTAGCTCCGGACTGAACTTCTCGTCGGCCCGTTGCGGCACGGGCGCGTAGTTGCTGATCTCGCCGCCCCGTTTACCCGCCACACGCGGAGCGCCTTCGGGCAATTCCTCATACTTGGGCATCGGCAGCCGCGCCGGATCGTGCATATCCCAATACTTCTTCGGCGCGCTAAACGGCAGATGCGGCCGCGCGAACCCGGCCACGATGAAAAACGGCGTCCCCTCTTTCTCGCGCCGCTCCTTCGCCGCCTGCAATCGCCGGATCGTCTCCGCCGCCACGCGCCCGTCGGCATACGCCTCGTCCGCGACGTCCGGCGCTTCGTAAGCCGCGCCCCGCGGCAACGAGCCGATCTCGCCGAGCTTCTGGTTCGCGAAATACGCCTCTTCCCGCGTGAGATTGCCGCCGTCCGTGCTCGCCGGATCGACGTACTCGATCACCTTGTCGTGAAAGTGCGGTACGCTGAACGACGCCGGATCGCCGTCGTTGCCGTGCCCGATATGAAACACCTTGCCGAGCGACTCCGTGCGATATCCGTGCCGCGCGAAGAACTGCGGCAGCGTCACCGCCTCGGGCACGCGCTCGCGCAGCCGGCTTCCCAACTCGTACAAGCCCGTCGACGTCGAGTGCGACCCGAGCATCAACGTAAACCGCGACGGGGCACACACCGCGTGATTGCAATACGCCAGATCGAACCGCATCCCCCGCGCCGCGAGCCGATTCATGTTCGGCGTCTTCGCCGCCGCGTCACCATAACACCCCAGCGCCGGCTTCAAGTCGTCGACCAAAATCAAAAGCACATTCGGTTTCTCACCCGCCAGCGCAACATTCGACCAAGCCGCCGATGCGAACAACACCAAAACTGCGACGCAACGCATAGTTCCACCTGCCGAACCGCCCGATCCGCATCCCGCATTCTTCATGTTGTATTCTGCCTTCTACATTCCTCCGTGTCCCTCTGTGCTCCTCCTCCGTGACCTCTGTGGTTAATGAACCGCCGCGACTACTCGCGCTTCAGAAAGTGCTCGAAAAACGCATACACCTGCGCGTTCGCCTCCGCCGTCGGACTGTGCCCGTCGCGCATCGTCATCGCCACGCGCCGCTCGTGCCCCAGCAGCTCGTTCACGGTGATCGTGTGATTGAGCGCCGTCCAATGTACGGGCCGATCTTGTCCTCCGCCGGACACAAGAAACGGCCGCGGCGCCATGAGCGCGTGCAACTCGTGCAGATCGCGCCCCTGGTCGACGAGCCGCTTATAAGCTCCCGTCCGCGGATTCTCGCCGCTCGGCACGCCCGGCTCGCGCTGTTTCTCCGCGGGCCGACCCATCTCGTAACCCAAATACCACTTTTCCCAATAATTAGCGTTCGCATCCTTCTCGTTCCAAACGATGCTCGGATCGCCCCAAACGGCGCAGGCAAACCGTTCGTGCAGACACGACGCGAACATCGTCCACTTCCCCCCGAACGAATGCCCCACGATCCCGATCCGCTTCGGGTCGACCTTGTCGTGATGCGCGAGCGCCTCGGAACAGTTCGCCGCCGCATACGCCAGATATGAAAGCGGTTGAATGCGGTCCTTATCGACGGTCGGCGAGCGCACCGGCCCGATCTCGCCGATGCACAGTGCCACGAACCCGCGTTTCGCCAATTGATAGCCGTAGTCGGTCCGGTCGCGCTGCTTGTCGTTCAAGCCGGCGCCGTCCGCCGCGTTGTACCACGGCACGACGACTGCCGGAAACGGCCCGTCGCCGTCGGGCACGAGCAGATATTGCGACGCGACAAACCGGTCCGCCGCCACTTCGATCTCGATCTCGTGCCGCGTGAAGTTCTCGACGTGCTCGTGCCGGCCGTAGCGAATCCGCGGCTTTTCCACGAGCGGCGGCCACTCTCCTAGCACGCCGTGCCAATACTTGAGAATCTCCGCCCGCCGCCGCGGCCAATCTTTTGCCGTTTCGACCATCGATCCGTCGTCGAATCGCAACACCGAACGAAAGTCGCCGAGCTTGCCCGCGAACTCCGCTGGCGGCGCAAAAAACCGCTCCATCTCCGACCACGCCACGCGCGGCGCTTGCCCGAGAACTTTGCCTGCGCTAATCGGCGCTACAAGCGTCAGCGCCGCCGCCAAGAGTTTTGCGTACATCGTTGCACCCGCCACAAGGACAGAACGCGCGCCACCGCTCGCTGCATTCTGTATCAGGCGGGCGCCGAGGAAAAGCCTGCCCGCAGCGCAACTCTCGTTGCGGCCGCATTCGCGGCGCCGAACCACGCACCGCAACGGGCCGGGCGACTAGTGGCTATAAACCAGATCGGCGTCTGTTCCCGCACGAGCCACTTCCGCGGCGCTTGCCCGCATGTCCGCCGGTTCGCCCGCGGCTGCCGCCTGCCGCTCCAGCGTCTCGATCCGTTGCAGCACGGCATTCAGATCGTCGGCATATCCTTTCCAGAAATCATCGTTGCGAAATTCGATCGGCTCGATCCGCTCGCCGTTGGCCAGCCTCCGCAAGAACCGCCGCGTTCGCACCATTGGCCCCGCGAATCGGTTCGTGCAGCGCAGCAAATCGAGCACCAACACGGGCGTCAGCGCGGCCGAAAGGATCAACGCCGGCGCATATCGCACCCAAATGCTCGGCCCCGTCGGACTTACCAATCCCAGCGTCGCAAAGATGAAGTCCGGACTCAAAAGCGCCGCAAACACCACAATCAGACTCACACACCAATAAATCACGCATCGCGTGACCAGCGCTCCTTGAACCTCGGGATCGACGAACAATTTCCGGCGTGCATGCTTGGCCTTCATTCCAGTGCCCCTCTGAATGGCGCCCAAGAACCGATTCGTGCCTGACTTCCGCATTCCAAGGCTATGTCACGAATCGCGCGTCGGCACGCCGTCCCGGTCCCCAAGATCGACGGAGGATCGGCACGCGCGGAATCTCCAGACCGCGCTCCGGCCGCATTCGCCGGAACCCGCGGCAAAACCACTGCCACCGGCACCGCCGGTATCGCCGTCGCAACGTGGCCGAAAGTGCGATATCGGCATCGCGAAAAGCCGTCGTTCACATTACTCGACCAGCGTCGCGTCGAGCAGGAGAGAGCAAGACAAAGCGCTGCCGTCGTCGCGAATCGCGGCCCAGTCTATCTCACTTGAGCTTCTTTCGCAGCGTTGCACGGTGAATTCCCAGAATCTCCGCCGCCGCGACGCGGTTGTCGCCCGTGTGTTCGAGCACCACGTTGAAGAGTGCCGGCTCGACCACCCGCAGCATCCGCTCGTGCATGGTGCCGTCGAAGGTTTCGTTGCGGCGAAGTTCTTCGGCCGCCCACGCCCGAGCCGCCGCCGCCAGCGCGCCTTCGAGCGTCGCCGGCGATTCTCCAGAGAGCGACACCGCCGGCGGCAAGTGCTCCGGTCCGATCGGCCCGCCGCGGGCAAGAACCGCGCCGTGATCGATCGCGCTGCGCAACTCGCGGGCGTTGCCGACCCACGTGCGCCGGCACAGCTCCTTGATCGCCGCGTCCGTCAAATGCGCTTTGCCTGCCCCGTTCACGCGGCTTTGCCGCAAAAAGTGCTCGGCAAGTATCGGAATGTCCTCGACCCGCTCGCGTAACGGCGGAAGGTGAATCTCGAACGCCGCGAGCCGAAAGTATAGGTCCTGCCGAAACGCGCCCTCGCGCACGTCGCGGCGCAAATCGCGATGCGTCGCAGCGATGATCCGAAAGTCGCACGGCTTCGCGGCGGCGGCCCCGACCGGCGTCAGCTCGCGCTGTTCGAGCACGCGCAGCAGCTTCGCCTGCACGGCGAGCGGAATGTCGCCGGCTTCGTCGAAGAACGCCGTCGCCCCATCGGCCAGTTCCAACAAACCGCCGCGGTTCTCGACCGCATCCGTGAACGCGCCGCGGACGTGGCCGAACAACTCGCTTTCGACGAGCGTCGGACTCAGCGCCGCCAGATGCACCGGAACGAACGGCCGTGCGGCCCGCAGCGAGTGGCGGTGAATGGCCCGCGCGACCAGTTCCTTGCCCGTGCCGCTTTCGCCCGTGATGAGCACGCTCATGTCGGTCGCGGCGACGATCGCGATCCGCTTGAACACCTGCTGCATGGCCGCACTCGCGCCGAGCAGGTCGCCGTGGACGCTCGCCGCGACGGCGTTCTCGCTCGCTTTCGCCGCTGCGGCGGTGCGGCTGCGCAGGGCGCGGCGCAGCACTTCGGCCACTTCGTCGAGATCGAACGGCTTCGTGAGATAGTCGACCGCGCCTTGCTCGACCGCCTGCACGGCCGTTTCCAGGTTGCCGAACGCCGTGATAACCACGACCGGCACCGGCCCCAACCGCTCGTTCATCTGCTTCATCGCGGCCAGTCCATCCATGCCGGGTAGGCGCACGTCCATCACCACCAAGTCGGGCTTCGTCCGCTCGGCCATCGCCAGCGCCTCTTCCGCTGTGCTCGCGACGCTTACGGCGTGCCCCTCGCCCGACAGCAGCCGCTTGAGGCCCCAGCAGATGCTCTCTTCATCGTCGACGATCAACACGTGTCCGATGTCGCGGGCCATGAGTTATTCCTGCGTAAAGTTGGCGGTGGGAAGCGCGTCCGCAACAACGGCGTCGTGCCTCGCGCCGCCGTCGCGGCGCACATCGCCGTGCGGAAGGACCACCTCGAAACAAGTCTCGTCCCCGCGTCGCCATTCGATTCTGCCTCCGTGCCCCTCGGCAATCTGCCGAGCAACCGCCAGCCCAAGTCCGACGCCCTCCGGCTTGCTCGTCACGAACGGCTCGAACATCTTCTCGCCAAGCTCCGCGACCGGACCGGAACCATTGTCGCACACTTGCATCCTTGCCTCGCTCGCCGTCGCGGAGAGCACGACGCGCACGCGGCCGTTCGCCCCGGCCGCTTCGATGGCGTTGAGCAACAAGTTCAGCAAGACTTGACTGATCTGATCGCGATCGGCTTCGATTTCTATTCCGTCGGCCGGGCCTTGCACCGCGATCGCGATCTTTCGATGCTCCGCCGTCGCCCGCACGAGCGAAACGACTTCGTCGACGAGCGTTCGCAACTCGAACCGCGCACGGTTCGGTGGCGACGGTTTGCCGACGGCGAGAAACCGCCGCAGTTGCGACTCGGTGATTTCGAGTTGCCGCAATGCCACGCTGAGGCTCTCCGCGTCGCCCGCGTTGCACGCACGCTGGTGCAGTTGCACGGCCAGCCGCGCCCCCGCCACGCTGTTGCGCAGTTCGTGAGCCAGGCCGCCGCTCAACTGCCCGAGCACCGACAGCCGCTCCGTTCGCCGCAAGACTTGTTGCATGGCGTCGAGCTGCGCGGCGAGCGAATTGACCGACTCGACGAGATCGCGCAGCTCGTCGTTACGCTCCGGCCGTTCGATCGACCGGTAATCGCCCGCCGCAATGTGCGAAACTTGCTCGCGAAGCTGACCGATCGGTCCACTCAAGCGGCGACTGATGACCAGCGACACCACGGAAACGACCGCCAGTGCCGCGCCGCCAATGACCAGCGGCGGCACGAACGCCGCAAAGCGCGTTTCACGCCACCGCGCCTCGGGATACAGAATGTGCAATGTCGGTCGCCCGCCGTCGCTCGTCGGACGCGTTTGCGTCCAAAGATAGAAGTACGTCTGACCGTTCATCGAAAGCGTGCGTTCGACGTCGAACCGCTCGGCGCCCGTCGCGAGCGAATCGCGCGTAAACTGCACCGAAAACCGCTCCGGCGGCTCGACGGTTCCGGCCAGCGTCCTGCCGTCCGCGGCCGTGACGAAAAACTCCGCGCCGCTTAGTCCCCGCATCTGCCGCAGCACGTTCTCCGACAGCGGAAAGGTCGCCTCGCGCAACGTGGCGGCAAGACCGTCGAGTTGTGCCGCCAGTTGGGCTTCCGTGCGCCGCGCCGCCAACACGGCGCTCGTAATGCTCGCTCCAGCGATCGCCAGCACCATCACCGCGGCAAACGGCACGAGAATCTGATACCGCAGCGGCCACCGCATGAAAAACCGCCCAATGGGGCACAGGGGCAACACCCAACTCATCGGACCAAGACGTTGCATTTATCATACGCCGTCGGGCATAGCCGCTCAACGCGGCCGCTCGAACCTGAGACTCGTATCGCCGGAGAGCCGCGTCGAGATGGTCGAAATTGCCCGTTCCACAGACTTTTCCGGCATGTAACAATGGGGTGCGTCCGATCCGCCAACGCTCCGCCGGGACGTTGCCCTGAAACCGAGAGACCTCGCTCATGCCGCACCATATTCCTGCAATTACCGCGATCTTCGTGAACTTCTTGCTCGTTCTCGCTGCAACCGTCCGCGCCGACGGTCCCCAAGACAACGCGGCCCAAAACGTCCGACCGATTCCACCCCTGGGCATTGAAATCGACGCCGACGAGCGCCGCAATCTCGAGGGATACGCGCTGTTGCTCGACGAAGCGATTGCCAACCTCGAAAAGCGCGACGATGCCCGCACCCGGTCGCTTTTGCCGGACATTCAGATATTCGCCAAGGCAGCGAACTGGGCGCTCAAGTACAACGAGATATTCCACAAGGACGACATTCGCCGCATCGACACGTGCATTGAAACGGGGCTCACACGCGCCGCACAACTCGCCCGCGGCAAAGCGCCTTGGACCGACGCCCGCGGCCTCGTCCTTCGCGGATACGTGTCGAAGATCGACGGCAGCGTTCAACCCTACGGCCTTATCGTTCCCGAATCGTACACGCACCAGACCGCCGGGCGGTATCGGCTCGACATCTGGTTTCACGGCCGCGGCGAAACGCTCAGCGAAGCGAACTTCATCGCCGACCGGATGAAAAACGTCGGTCAGTTCGCGCCGCCGGATACGATCGTGCTGCATCCTTACGGCCGCTACTGCAACGCCTTCAAGCTGGCCGGCGAAGTCGACGTGCTCGAAGCGCTCGCCGACGTCCAAAAGCGTTACCGCGTCGACGAAGACCGCATCAGCGTCCGCGGTTTCTCGATGGGCGGCGCCGCCGCTTGGCACTTTGCCGTCCACTATCCGTCGCGCTGGTTCGCCGCCAATCCCGGCGCCGGCTTCAGCGAAACGCCGGAGTTCCTCCGCGTGTTCCAGAAAGAAATCATCGAGCCGACGCCGTGGGAAAAGAGTCTGCTGCACTATTACGACTGCACCGATTGGGCGCGGAACATCGTATTTTGCCCAACGATTGCCTATAGCGGCGAACTCGATATGCAAAAACAAGCCGCCGACATCATGGCCAATGCTCTTGCCCAAGAAGGCATGGAGCTACAACACATCATCGGCCCGGGTACGAAACACGCCTATCACCCGCAGGCGGCGGCGGAAGTGGAGCAGCGCATGAGCGAAGTCGCCAAAAACGGGCAGAATAGATATCCGTGGACGGCAAACTTTGCGACTTACACATTGCGGTACAACAAAGTGCGAGAACTTACGATCGACGGACTCATGGAGCATTGGACTCGCGCAGAAGTAGAGTACGATGTATTGGATTCTTTGGAGTATGAGTCGGCGCCGGGCGAGCTGCCGCTACCGCCAAAACACATTTTGCGATTGACGGCTCGCACCCACAACGTCGCTGCGTTTACGGTCAAATGTCCCGCCGGCACCTTCGATTCGCGCGTCTTCGGGCGAGGAAAAATAGATGACCACGAAGTTCCCGCTCCCGACGTTAAGACTGACGGAAGCTGGGCCGCAAGTTATCATTTGAAGGATGGAGAGTGGCGATTGGGCCCTGCGGAACGCGACGGACTGCGCAAGCGGCACGGCCTGCAAGGTCCGATCGACGACGCATTTCTCGATTCGTTCCTGTTCGTGCGTCCCACCGGCAAGGCTCAACACGAAGCAGTCGACAAGTGGTCGCACGCCGAACTCGATCGCGCGATTCGCGAGTGGCGGCGGCAGATGCGCGGCGATGCCCGCGTGAAGGACGACACCGCCATCGCCGACGCCGACATTGCGGCCCACAATCTCGTGCTCTGGGGTGACCCGGCAAGCAACGCGGTTCTTAAACGAATTGCCGACAAGCTGCCGATCCGCTGGGACGCCGACAAGATCGCGGTCGGCGAGCAGAGTTTTCCCGCGGACAAACACGCGGTCGCGATGATCTTCCCAAACCCGCTCAACCCCGAGCGGTATGTCGTGCTCAACAGTAGCTTCACCTACCGCGAGTACGACTATCTGAACAACGCCCGGCAAGTACCCAAGCTGCCCGATTGGGCGGTCATCGACCTGACCACTCCGGCCGGCCCGCGCTATCCCGGCAAGATCGTCGCGGCTGACTTCTTTGACGAGGCGTGGCAAATCAAACCGTCGCACGCTCGATGACGGAGCGAGAGCGACCGCGCCGTGGCACTTGCGTTGTCGCACGGTTGTGGCGCGGTCTCCCGACGGCGCCACCCAAGGCTCACGCGGCTCCAACCGGCGCCGTATCGCTGGCCCGACTGCTCTCGGGCGACGTGCGGTAGTTGATGAGCGTCGCGTCGTCGGTAAACCCTTGGCTGATCTCCACGATCGTCCCGTCGGGATCGGTAATCCACGCCGTCCGCCAACCGGGAATGAAGCTATCGAACCCGAAGGGCCCGAACGAAAGCTTCGCGTCGCTTCCCATCTCGGCAAGCTTTGCGTCAACGTCCTTCACTTGAAACGCAATGTGTCGCACGCCCGGCCACGCCGGGCCGTCATTCTTGGGCTGCTCGTATGGCGAAAGCGCATCGGCTTGGAACAGCTCCAAATACACGTCCCCCGACTTGAGAAACACGATTTGTTTGCCGCCGCCGAGATCGACCGACCGAGCGCGGCGAAAACCGAAGTGCTTCGTGTAAAACGCCTCCGTCGTCGCGATGTCGTGGCAATTCAGGGCGACGTGAGCAAAGGAGATGTTCATGGTTGGGATTCGGGATTCGGGGAATACCATTTAGCCCTCGGTGAACACACCGGGGGCAATGGGCGTTAACACGCCGTTGCAGCCTCGTTCACGTAGGGACGCTCGGCCCGCCATGTACGCGGCGAAGTCGATGCACACTCGTCGCTCGTCGGTGTCGGCGTCGTTGCCTTAATCAGGTCCGCGGCCTTCTCGCCGATCATAATGATCGCCGCGTTCGGATTCGCGCTGACGATCGTCGGCATGATCGACGCATCGGCGACGCGCAGCCCGCGAACTCCGTGCACGCGAAGCTGCGGATCGACGACGGCCATCCGGTCGCGGCCCATCTTGCACGTGCCGACCGGATGCCAAATCGTCGAGGCATGCGTGCGGACGTACTGCCGCAGCTCGGTTTCACTCTTGCCCGGACCGGGAAGCGCCTCTCCGTCGTACAACTCGGCAAACGCTTTCGTGCGAACCATCGTGCGGGCGAGTTCGATCGCCTTGAGCTGCACCTGCACGTCCGCTTCGCACTGCAAGTAGTTCTCCTGAATCACCGGCGCGGCGAGCGGGTCGTTGCCGGCGATCGTGACGTACCCGATGCTCTGCGGCCGCACCAAAATGCTGATGAACGTAAAGCTTGGCCCGATCTTCGGACAATCCGACGGCACGAGGGCGGGAATCGTCGCGTTGAAGTTGATCTGCAAGTCCGGCGCGGCCAAACCGAGCCCCGCGCGCGTCCGGGTCAGCAAGCCGCCTTCGGCGAGCAGCGTCGGCACGGGCTGCTCGCGCTTGCACTTAAAGATCGACGGCATCAGCAGGTGATCCTGCAGGTTCTGCCCCACGCCGGGGAGATCGAAAGCAACCTCGACGCCTTTGGACCGCAATTCGTCCGCGGGACCGATACCGGAGTTCATCAAGATTTTTGGCGAGTCGAACGCTCCGGCCGACAGGACGACTTCGGCGTTGCAGCGGACTTCGCACTTCTTGCCGTCCTTGACGTACTCGACGCCGACGACGCGGTCGTTGTCCAGCAGGATCCGCGTGACTTGCGCTCCGGTCGTGATCGTCAGGTTCTCGCGGCCCAGGATCGGATTCAGATACGCGACCGCCGTGCTCGCCCGGCGGCCGTCGCGGGTGATGCTGAATTGGTAGAAGCCGGTCGACTCTTCGGCGGCGTCGATGTTGAAGTCCCAAGTCGGCCCGCCGCGAAAGCCGAGTTCCTGCCCTGCGGCGACGAACGCTTCGGCCGCCGGCGACGGCGTGGTGTACGACGTGTAGTTCCGCACGCTGACCGGCCCGCCGACGCCGCGAAACCGCGAACTGCCCGGTTCGTTGTCTTCGGACTTCTTGAAGTACGGGAGCACGTCGTCGTAGCTCCAGCCTTCGTTGCCGAGATAATTCCAATGATCGAAGTCGAGGCGATGCCCGCGGATGAAGATCATCGCGTTCGTCGCGCTCGTGCCGCCGAGCGTCTTGCCGCGATTGAGCGTAAGCCTACGCCCGGCAAGGCCCGGCTCGGCATTGGACTGATAGGCCCAATCGACCGGCGAGCGCATCAACTTCACGAAGCCGGTCGGATCGTGAATGTCGGCGCTCGTGTCCGGCCCGCCCGCTTCGAGCAGGAGCACCGAGGCGTTCGAGTCTTCTGTCAACCGATTGGCGACAACGCAGCCGGCAGAACCGGCGCCGATGACGATGTAGTCGAATGTGCTGGGCATGGCGAAAGGATCAGGGGTCGGAGGTCAGGGGTCGGGGGAGTGTGAGCCGTGGATAGCGGGCAGCACTCGTGGTCATGTCGCGACTGCGACTTTCTATCCGCTGTTCACTGCCCACTGTCCACTTACGTCTTACGCCTTCAGCTGCTGCGGCTGCGGCGCGCCCTTCGTCGCCGGCGCATCGCGGTGATATTGATACGGCAACAACCGGCGGTGATTGACGATCTTCTCTTCGACCTGCCCGAACAGCAGGAATCGCGAATAAAACTCCGGCAACGCGGGACTGCCGTATTCGAGCATCGGGTAAGGATATGCGCCCACGTCCGGCATGATCGAGCCGAGCGCCGGTTGGCTGGCGACCGTGAGTTCGCGCATATCCTGTGTCGAAAGCTCAAAATCCCCGCAGCCCAGGTCTTCCTTGGCTTGCTCGACCGTGCGCGCGGAGAAAACCGGGATCGTCACGACCGGTTGCTGCATCAGCCAGCGGAGCGACACCTGCGCCGTTGGGCGGCCGATCCGATCGGCGACGCGGTTGACCTTCTCCATGATGCCGAGATTGCGCTCGGTCATCGCGCGCCAATGATGCCGCTTCGCCGGGTCGATTTCGTCGACGAGCCGCTGCGGGATCGTATTATCCAAGCGGCCGCGACTGTACTTACCGGTACACATCCCGCCGCCGAGCGCCGACCACGCAACGAGTCCGATGTCCATCTCGTGGGCCATCGGCAGAAACTCCGGCTCGCAGGAGCGTTCGGTGATGCTGTACTCGAGCTGCGTGGCGATGAACGGCGAAAAGCCGTGGAAGTCGGCGAGCGTGTTCGCCTTCGCCATCCACCATGCTGGGAAGTTCGACGCGCCGATGTAATGCACCTTGCCCTGGCGCACCAGATCGTCGAGCGCCCGCAGGATCTCTTCGATCGGTGTCGTGTAGTCGTAGATGTGAATCCACAATAGGTCGATGTAGTCGGTCTTGAGCCGCTTGAGCGAGCCCTCGACCGAACGGAACAGGTTCTTGCGATGATTGCCGCAGGCGTTCGGATCGCGGCCGTCGGAGAAGCCGTCGAACAGCGAGTATTTCGTCGCCAGGACCAGGCGGTCGCGGTCGCCTTGAATGAATGTGCCCAGGAACTCCTCCGACTGGCTTTCCTGGTAGCGATTCGACGTGTCGATGAAGTTGCCGCCCGCTTCGACGAAGGCGTCGAAGATGCGGCCCGACTCCTGTTTATCCGAGCCGATCGAACCCCAGTTCGTGCCGAAAGTGGCGCAACCGAGGCAAAGTTCCGAAACCCGCAAGCCGGATCGGCCGAGCAACTTGTATTTCATGGTTCGCTGTCCGTGTGGGAGGTTGGTTTCTCAACCACAGAGGACACAGAGAACACGGAGGAAGAATGAAGAATGCAAAATGAAAAATGAAAGAAGAGGAATCGTGGAACGAACTCCGCGCCCTGCATGTTTCATTCTTCATTTTGCCTTTTGCATTTCCTCTGTGTTCTCTGTGCCCTCTGTGGTTAGGTAATGGACATGACTTACGCCACCGAGCCGTCCGGATACTGCGTCATGCCGGCAAAGTGGATCGCAATCTTGCCGCCCTTGAGCACCCAGCTATCGGCGAACCGCATGCTCGCTTCGCCGTCGGCCGTTTGCATGGCGATCGCCTCGACGACCATCAGCGTTTCGGGATTCTGCGTTTCGGCCCAGAATGCGATCTTCGATTCCAGGCCCTCGATGCCAAGGATGCCTTGAAAATGCTCGCGAAGCTGCTTGCGTCCGCGGAAGTATCGCGGCTTCTTCTCGAAGCTGCTGATGAGTACCGCATCGTCCGTGTATTGGTCGAGAATCGCCTCGATGTCCTTGGCGAGAATCAAGCGAATGTGCTCTTCATAAAGCCGGCCGAGCTTCGTGTCGGGAACGTTGCTCGTGGCGTTGACGGTGGCGGTGGTCATGCTGACAACTCCGGGTAAGTGTGAATGAATGCGAATTCGGCACTCCTGACTCCTGTCTCCTGAATACCTCGAAGTCAGGAGCCAGGAGCATGTGAGCGAGGCGACGACCTACAGCTTCGCCGAACCCGCGTCGTACTTGAGTTCGTCCACGATGTACGTTGCAATGACCGGTTCTCCGGTGATCGGCGAGCGTCGCACCTTCCAAGTCTGATACGCGTCGAGCTTGATCCGCTGGCTTTTGGCTGCGGGCGGATTCCAGACGCTCGCTTCCCAGTGGACGACCACCTTCACGTCGGCGCCGGTCTTGGTCGGCGTCGCGTCGACCGACTTAAGCGTGTGGACTTCGTCGAAGAACACGCGAATCACACGCTCGTACCAGCCTTCGAACTCCGCTTTGCCGCGGAGCGTGGCTTCCGGGAACTTCATTTCCGCGTCCTCGTCGACCAGCGGCAACAAATCGACGAGCGGCGCGTGGACGTCGAGCTTCTTATACCACGTGGCGGCAAGTTCCTTGACTTCGGCCGCGGCCAACGGCGCGGCATCGGTGGTCAGCGTCGGCATGGATTACGTCTCCTGAGAACGGGTGGCATAGTCACTGCAAAGATAGGACGAAAATCCGAGGCGGAACTCGAGCAGGTTGGCTTTTTAACGCAGAGCGCAGAGGTCTCGCAAAGGACGCAGAGAAGTCATTTGCTGATCAGGTCCACCAGCAGATTTCGCAGAGATTTACGATACGTCTCGCTACGTTTCTCCTCCTCCGCGTCCTCTGCGAGACCTCCGCGCGCTCTGCGTTAAAAAAGTACCGACTTGTTTCTTATCGCCGCCGCGAATCGCCGAAAGCCGCCACGGTCCGCACATTCGGAACCACGCGAATTGGGACGGGCATCGAACCGTGCGGAGTGCGCGAGATCGAACTTGACCGCACGCCGAAGCGCGCAAACAGGAAGCTAAGTTTGCTCGGCAGCCAATATGCGTTCCGAGCGCGTCGCGCTGCCGACCGCCTTCGATTCCTGCCTGCACCTGCTTGCGTCGCCGATCGCGCGATCGGCCTCATCCATCGTCCACCGGGAGAATCGTCGTGAAGAATATCCTGTTTCTCGTGTCCGAATGGGGTTATTGGGGCGAAGAACTGATCGGCCCGCTCGAAGCGTGCGATCGGGCCGGCTACAAGGTCGAGTTCCTCACGCCGACGGGGCAGAAGCCGACCGCACTGACCGTTTCGATGGACCCCAAGTACATCGACCCACCGCTCGGCCGGAGCGTTACGACCGCCGAGATGGCCGAAAAGGTCCGGACGTTCACGCAAAGCGGCCGCATGGATTCGCCGAAGAGCCTCAAGCAGTGGTTCCCGCAGCGGGCCTACCCCAGCTCGCCGACCTATCTCCGCGACATGGAGGCCTATCACAAGCGCGTCGATGCGATCGTCGCCGACGAACTGACCAAGTACGACGCGCTCGTGATCGTCGGCGGTAGCGGCGCGCTGGTCGACCTGGCCAATAACAGCCGCGTTCACGACCTCGTCCTCGGCTTTGCGAAGCTCAACAAACCGATCGCCGCCGAGTGCTACGGAGTGACCTGCCTGGCATTCGCCCGCGATATCCGCGAAAAGCGGAGCCTGATCGCTGGCCGTCGCGTCACCGGTCACCCGCTCGACTACGACTATCTCGACGGAACCGGCTTCGAAGGCCCGCACTTCATCGACGGCACGAAAAAGGGCTTCGGCGAAGGTTACGTGAACTTCGGCGCGCCGTTCTACCCGCTCGAATACATCCTCCGCGACGCCGTCGGCCCGGAAGGTCAGTTCATCGGCAACGTCGGCCACGAAACGTCCGTGATCGTCGACTACCCGTTCATCACCAGCCGCTCGACCGCCTCGTCGCGCGAATGCGGCCGCGTACTGGTCGACGTGCTCGAAAAGGGTGTCACGCGGTACGGGTGGTAGTTGCTATTTGCGGTTGTGGCACGGTCGCGAGATCGTGCCACAGTTCGCCGCTCGAGTCATTAGCTTAAACACAGAGGTCACGGAGGACGGCGCAGCGAGCACGGAGGAATGCAAGTGATGAGTGATGACTGATGAACGAGGAATGATGAACTTTTTTTGGCCGCGCCCGCATTTAGTTCATCGTTCATCACTCATCAGTCATCAATACTCCGTGCCCTCTGTGGTGTCCTCCGTGATCTCTGTGTTTGAAGAACCAGCCCATTCTCGCATCCGACCAAGAGCTTCACGATGACCTCGAACGCCACGCTCGACGCCCCGATCGCAACCGTTCCGTTGACTCGTTCGCGAGGCAAAACCGGCCGCTTCGCCGTGCTCGAACAACTTCGCGCCGACGGCTGCCGGTACATGTTCGGCAACCCGGGCACAGTCGAGCAGGGCTTTCTCGACGCGCTGTGGGACTATCCCGACCTCCGATATATCCTCACGCTCCAGGAAACGGTGGCGGTGATGATCGCCGACGGGTACGCCCGCGCGACGCAGAAGCCGACCGTCGTGCAGATTCACAGCTCGCCCGGCTTGGGCAACGCGATCGGCGCGCTCTACCAGGCGTATCGCGGTCATGCCCCGCTGGTCGTGCTCGGCGGCGATGCCGGCGTGAAATTCCAGGCGATGGACGCGCAAATGGCGGCCGACCTCGTGTCGATCGCCAAGCCCGTCACCAAGTGGGCGACGTGCGTCACCGATCCGGCTTCGACGCTTCGCGTTCTGCGGCGGGCAATCAAAATCGCGGCGACGCCGCCGATGGGCCCGGTCTACGTCTGCCTGCCGCAAGACGTGCTCGACGAGATTGCGGGCGAGCCAATTCGTCCCACGTCGATTCCTTCGACGCGCGTCGTGCCCGACGAAACGCTGCTCAAGGAAGCAACCGCGATGCTGGCGTCGGCCGAGAAACCGATGATCTTCGTCGGCGACGGCGTGGCGTACTCCCAGGCTCAGGCCGAGCTCGCTGCCGTCGCCGAGTTGCTCGGCGCGGAAGTGTGGAGCGCGGACGCAGGCGAAGTGAACATGAGCTTTGCCCACCCGCTCTATCAAGGCTCGACGGGACACATGTTCGCCGAGACGAGCCGCCCGATCACCCGCCGCGGCGACGTTAACCTGATCGTCGGCACGTACATGCTGCCGGAGGTGTTCCCGTCGCTCGAAGACATCTTCGCTCCGGGCGCGAAGACGATCCACATCGACCTCAACGCCTATGAAATCGCCAAGAATCACCCGGTAGACCTGGGACTGGTGAGCGATCCGAAACTCACGCTCGCACGTCTCACCGACCTCCTCAAGTCCGCGCTCTCGCCGCAGCAGCGTCAAGCCGCTCAGGCGCGGACGGCCGCACTCGCTCAAGCCAAACATCGTGCCCGCGAAGAGGAGCTGGCCAACGACCAGAAGGTTCGCGACGCCGCGCCGCTGCACTTCTCGCGGTTCATGGAGGTGCTCGCACAAAAGCTGCCGGCCGACGCGGTGGTTTTTGACGAAGCGCTCACCAATTCGCCGGCACTGACCCGCTACTTCCCGCCCACGACGCCGGGCCACTTCTTCCAGACACGCGGCGGATCGCTCGGCGTCGGCTTTCCGGGCGCGATCGGCGCCAAGCTCGCCATGCCCGAGAAGATCGTCTTCGGTTTCAGCGGCGACGGCGGGGCGATGTACACGATACAAGCGTTGTGGTCCGCCGCGCGGCACAACGTCGGCGCGAAGTTCGTCGTCTGCAACAACCGCTCGTATCGCCTGCTGCAACTCAACATCTCGCAGTATTGGCGCGAGCAAGGCGTCGCGGCGCACGACTTCCCGCTGAGCTTCGATCTGTCGAAACCGGAGATCAACTTTGCCGAGATGGCCCGGTCGATGGGCGTGCCGGCGATCCGCGTGGCGAAACCGGCCGACATCGAACCGGCAATCGACGCGGCCCTCGCCCACAACGGCCCGTTCCTTCTCGATGTGCTCCTCGAAGGAAACGTTCATCCCGAGATGATCGGCGTCCGCTGCGGCCAATGACCCGAACCGAACATCGTAGGGTGGGTCGAACGAAGTGAGGCCCACCAAAGCATCGCGCAAGATTCAAGTATGCAGAGCCAGCCGCCGGTGGGCCTTGCTTCGTTCGACCCACCCTACACGAGCACACCACACCACAGCCACAACCGTCGCTAAAGGAACCCGAACCATGCGTCTAGCCGGAAAAAAAATCGGCGTTCTCATCGAAGGCGACTTCTTCGAGAACGAAATCTTCTACTACGACTTTCGCTTTGCGGAAGAAGGCGCTGACGTCCACTTCCTGAGCCGTCTCTGGGGCAATCCGTCGATCACCTTCCAAGGACACGAGTTCCGCGCCCCGTTCACCTGCCGCGAGTCATTCGAAAATATCTCCGACGCGGACCTCGCCTCGTTCGACGCGATCATCGTCCCGTCGGGCATGGTCGCCGACCGCCTGCGCTATACCGACGACCTATCCAAGCTGCCGCCGGCCACCGCATTCCTCAAACGGGCCTTTGCCAACAAGAACATCCTCAAGGGCATCATTTGCCACGGCCTGTGGCTCGTCGCTCCGGCGACCGAACTCGTTCGCGGCCGGCGGCTCGTCTGCCACAACAACTTGTACGGCGACGCGATCGCCTACGGCGCGGCCTATGTCGATCAAGACGTCGTTGTCGACGACGACCTCGTCACCGCCCGTACCGGAAAGCACTGCCACGTGTTTGCCAAGCGGATCATCGAGATGTTGGCGAACGAAACGTTGCTCGCGTCGCACGTGCCGGAGCTAGTGGCGTGAACAAAGGATTGAAGAGCGAGGATTGAGGATTGAGGAAAACACACCTCGATAATAATTGCTTCCTACGAACCTCCTTTTCTCCAACCTCCAACCTCTAACCTCAATCCTCCACGAGCGCCCCGCCGCTGCATGACCGCCCCTCAACACACCAACGCCGGCTACGGTCTCTCGACGACGCGCCTCGAGGCGCTCAGCGACGGCGTGTTGGCGATCGTCATCACGCTGTTGATCTTGATCTTCATCGACGCCGACGTCGAAATCGCCGGTACCCCGTCGATGTCGAACGCCGAAGTGCTCGCCTTTCTCGGCGGATTGTGGGCCCACGTGCTGGGATATGTGCTGAGCTTCGTACTGATCGCCATCTACTGGATTCTGCACCACCACATGTTCCACTACATCCATCGCGCGGATCGCGGGCTGTTGTGGCTGAATCTGTTTTTCTTGATGAGCGTGGCGTTTCTGCCGTTTCCGACGGACTTGTTGTCCGAGTGCATCCTCCACGAATCCAACGTGATCGTGATCGTGTACGGCGCCACGCACCTCGTGTGCGGCGTGGCGCTGGCCGTTCTGTGGAAGTATGCCACCCACCGCGGCCGACTCGTAGAAGCCAATCTCGACCCGGCAATCGTGCGGGCGACGCTGCAAACCACGCTCACGGGACCTGCCCTGTATATGGTGGGCATCGTCGCATCGTTCTTGAGTCCCTACGCCGCGGTGATCGTGTACTGCTTTGTCCCGCTGCTCTACATCGTGCCCGGCAGGATCGACCAGATGTGGCTGATGCTGGACCGGGCGGTGGACGGCGAATTGGCACTTATGCAACGGCGCGGTCTGTTCGCCGCGCTGCGTGGATCGAAATCCGCCACTCCTAATCCATAAGAAGATAAGCCATGCTTACGACCGCTGCCCCTACGCTCGAATCCTCGCAATTCGTCGTCGCTCCGTACACGCCGACGGGCAAAGAGGTCGGTCCGCCCTATCCGGTGTCGAGCGGCCGCACCCATCCCTTGGGCGCGACGCCGGATGCAACGGGTGTGAACTTTGCCCTCTTCAGCGAGCACGCCACCGCGGTCGAATTGCTCCTCTTCGGCGAGCACGACTGCGTCGAGCCGATTCAGGTCGTCCGCCTTTCGCCCGAAAAGAACAAGACGTTTCACATCTGGCACGTGCGGGTCGAGGGCATCGGCCACGGCACGCACTACGCCTATCGCGTCCACGGCCCCGAGAGCGTCCACGACGGCCATCGGTTCGACGGCGAAAAGCTGCTCATCGACCCCTACGCCCGCGGCAACAACAAAACGCTTTGGCGCCGCGGCGACGCTTGCGCGCCCGGCAGCAATCTCGCCACGTCGATGCGGAGCGTCGTGATCGACGAGTCGGACTACGACTGGGAAGGCGACGCGCCGCTCAACACGCCGATGAGCGACCTGATCATTTACGAAACCCACGTCGGCGGGTTTACCAAGTCGAGGACCGCGAAGGTCAAGAACCCGGGCACGTTCAAGGGCATCATCGAGAAGATTCCGTATCTCAAGGCCCTCGGCATCACGGCGATCGAATTGCTGCCCGTGTTCGAGTTCGACGACAGCGAGGTGCTGCGCACCGTCGACGGCCAGCCCCTGCGGAACTACTGGGGCTATAGCACGATGGCGTTCTTCGCGCCGCACCCCGGCTATTGCGTCAACCCCGAAGCCGGCGAACACGTCCGCGAGTTCCGCGACATGGTCAAGGCCCTACACAAGGCCGGCATCAGCGTGATCCTCGACGTCGTGTTCAACCACACCGACGAAGGCAACCACCAAGGACCGACGTTCTCGTTCAAGGGGATCGACAACGCGAACTACTACCACCTCGTGCCGGGCGATAAGCAGTATTACTACGACTACACTGGCTGCGGCAATACGTTCAACTGCAACCACCCTGTGCCGGAAAAGCTGATCGTCGAGTGCTTGGAGTACTGGGTGAAGGAGATGCACGTCGACGGCTTCCGCTTCGACGAAGCGTCGGTGCTCACGCGGGGCGAGAACGGGGCGCCGCTCGAATACCCGCCGGTCATCTGGCACATCGAGCTATCCGAAGCGCTCGCCGACACGAAAGTGTTTGCCGAAGCCTGGGACGCAGCCGGGTTGTATCAAATCGGCTACTTCCCCGGCTATCGCTGGGCCGAATGGAACGGCCGCTATCGCGACGACGTCCGCCGGTTCGTCAAGGGCGATCCCGGAATCGTCGGATCGTTCGCCGCGCGCCACGCAGGCAGTGCCGATCTGTATCAATCGCGCCGCCATTTGCCCGTGAATAGCGTCAACTTCATCAACTGCCACGACGGGTTCACGCTCAACGACCTCGTCTCGTACAACTGGAAGCACAACGAAGCCAACGGCGAAGGCAATCGCGACGGCAACGACGACAACATGAGCTGGAACTGCGGCGCCGAAGGACCGACCGACGATCCAGCCGTCGACGCGCTTCGCGAGCGGCAGATCAAGAACTTCTGCGCGATCCTGATGCTGTCGCAGGGCATCCCGATGTTCGTCGCCGGCGACGAGGTCCGCCGCACGCAACGCGGCAACAACAACGCCTATTGCCAGGACAACGAGCTGAACTGGTTCGACTGGACGCTGCCCGAGAAAAACGAGGACATGCTCCGTTTCTGGCAGCGGATGATCGCGTTCCGCAAGCAGCATCCGGTCGTTCACCGCTCGCGGTTTTACACGGGCGACGTGAACGAGCGGAACCTGGCCGACATCACGTGGCACGGCTGCAAGCTGTATTCGCCGCCGTGGAACGATCCCAGCGCCCGCGTGCTCGCCTGCACGCTTGGCGGATTCGCCGGCGAGGCCGACCTGCACATCATGGTCAACATGTACTGGGACGCGCTGCCGTTCGAGATTCCGCCGATCGAAGGCCGCAGGTGGTACCGAGCCGTCGACACGGCGCTCGCGTCGCCCAACGACATTGCCGACGCCGGTAAGGAAATCAAGATCGCGGGCAAGGAGTACATCGTCAGCGGGCGGAGCGTTGTCGTGCTTCTGTCAAAGTAGATGCCGCCTTTACAAAAGACTCCCGACCCCTTTTTAGTGAGGTTTTCATGAACGATCTCAACTTTTCCGTTTCCGACCTGATCGCCGGCTACGTCACGAAGTACGACGGCAAGGACACGTTCGAACTGCGCACGAGCGACGACCGCGACTATCGCGTCACGCTCACGCCGACCGTGTTTGCCGAGTACGTCCGCAACCTGGGCGAAGAGTTCCAGAACGCGACCGATGACATCCGCACGAACCTCGTCGAAGGCCGCTTCCTGTACGTCTACGGCGTGTTCTATCCCGAAGCGGACGCGACCAAGTTCGAGGCCAAGCACATCGTGTTCGTTGGCCACACGCCGGACGAGTACCGCTTCGAGCAACAGGATTGGTGGATCAACCAGGTCCGGCAGCTCGGCGATTTCTACATCAACGCCGAATTCGGCGACGGCGAGATCGACTACAGCAAGTACCGCACGAACCTCGGCCTCGAAGGGGAAAAGGAAGGCTCGACCCGGCAAGAGACCGACACGATTTCGCGGCTCGTATACGGCTTTGCGTCGGCGTACCTGATGACGGGCGAAGACAGGTACCTCGAAGCCGCCGAGAAGGGCACGGAATACCTCCGCAAGCATTTCCGCTTCGAAGACAAAAAGAACGACGCCACGTACTGGTATCACGCGGTCGATATCAAGCCCAACGGCAATTACCAAAAGATTTACGCCTCGGAGTTCGGCGACGACTACGACGCGATTCCGTGCTACGAGCAGATTTACGCCCTGGCCGGCCCGGTGCAGACCTATCGCGTCACCGGCGATCCGGCGATCCTCTCCGACGCCAAGGCGACGATCAAAACGTTCTGGAAATACTTCCACGACAAGAGCGAGCGTGGCGGGTTCTATTCGCACATCGACCCCATCACGCTCGATCCCAAGGCCGAATCGCTCGGCCGTAATCGGGCGCGGAAGAATTGGAACTCGGTGGGCGATCACGCTCCCGCGTATCTCATCAATCTGTTCCTGGCGACCGGCGAGAAGGAATACGCCGACTTCCTCGAATACACGTTCGACACGATCACTAAGCGGTTCCCGGATTACGACAACAGCCCGTTCGTACAGGAGAAGTTCCACGACGATTGGTCGAAGGATCAGACGTGGGGCTGGCAGCAAAACCGGGCCGTCGTCGGGCACAACCTGAAGATCGCCTGGAACCTGATGCGGATGAACAGCCTGCGGTCGAAGAAGGAGTACACGGATTTAGCCACGAAGATCGCCGCGGCCATGCCCGCCGCCGGCAGCGACCGCCAGCGCGGCGGCTGGTACGACGTGGTCGAGCGCAAGCTCGAACCGGGCCAGAAATTCCACCGCTACGTGTGGCACGACCGCAAAGCGTGGTGGCAGCAAGAGCAAGGCATCCTGGCTTACTTCATCCTCAACGGCGTGCTCAAGAAGCCCGAGTATCGCCGCATCGCCCGCGAGTCGGCCGCGTTCTACAACGCCTGGTTCCTCGACACGCAGTCGGGCGGCGTATACTTCAACGTGCTCGCCAACGGCCTGCCGTTCGCCCTCGGCACGGAACGCGGCAAGGGTTCGCACTCGATGGCCGGTTATCACTCGTTCGAGCTGGCTTACCTGGCCGCGGTCTATACCAACCTGCTCGTCACCAAGCAGCCGATGGACTTCTACTTCCGTCCGACGGCCGGAGCGCTACCGAACGACACGCTCCGCGTTTCGCCGGACATCCTGCCGGCAGGCAGCGTGCGGATCGGTCAAGTGTGGATCAACGGCAAGGAGCATCGCGACTTCAATGCCGAAGCCCTGACGATCAAGCTCCCATCGACCGGCGGCAAGCTCAAGGTCCGCGTGCAACTCGTTCCGGCCGAAGTCACGTTCACGACCGATCTTTTGGACGTGACGGGCGGCGTGGCGACGATTGCGCTCGCCGGCACGCTCGGCACGCACGACCTCTCGACGCTCAAGACGACGATCGACGCCGCGATCGCCAAGGGCGCGAAGTCGCTCGTGCTGCAAGCCGAAGACCTCGAGTCGATCGCCGAAGAAGGCGTTCGCACGCTAGCCTTCATCAAGCAGAAGCAAGGCGGCGAATTCGAGATCACGCTCACGGGCGCGAACGACGACGTTCGCGAGACGATCGACGAAAGCGGCTTCGGCGACGAGATTTCGGTCGAAGAGCTGACCGCGGCGTCGTAAGCGTCGTGCCGCGACAGTTGCCTTGCAACAACCAACACGCGGCGGCGGCACGAATACCATTCGTCCGCCGCCGCGTTCGTTCATGGCTCCCTGTGCGAATGGCAAGGACACTTCGATGCTTCGCCGCGAAACGCTCAACGCCCTGCACCGCGTGGCCCATCACCCGGTGTTGAACCTCTTGGCGGGCTTGATTCTCTTGCTGACCGGGATGCTCGAGGCGCTGGCGACCATCGTAAAGGGCATGTTCGACTTGCCGCTCGGCGTGCATCACGGCGCGATCCTGTTCGGTTTCTTGCAGATGATCAAGGCGCTGCCCGACGTGATGAAGGGTGTCCGATTCGTGGACGACGGGGAAGAAGGCCTGTTTCCGACGACCACGGGCGGAACTTCGCAGCAAGCCGGCGGCGGTTGATTGCGATTCCAGCCTGCGCATCCGTTACGGCCGTCGCGAACGTCCGATCGCCGCCGCACACTACCATTGGGACCACCCGAGCGACCCGCGCGTTCGTTCCGTTCGCGACAACCCGCAGTTGCCCCGTCTTGACTAGTTTCCTCGATACCGCCCCAGCCCGCCGCCGATGAGAGGCGTGAAAGCCGATGCTTCCGCTGCTAGCGGACCGCAACGGCGGCGGTCTGCCCGCGACGGTCGCCCACGGATTTGGGCCACCTCCGCGAGGCTTGGCTGCCCGTTAGAGCTTTCCGCCCGCATACAACCGGCAACGCCACGGAATCTTGGAAGGCAAGCGGCGCAAGCCGCCCTCGGCCGGTTCACTCTCCATCCGTAAAGGAGTCCGCTGATGGTGCGCGCACGTTTCGCGTTCGGTCGCGTGGTGGCTGCCGCCGCGTTGGGTTGCTTGGGTCTTGGGTCGGCCGGCACGCTGGCCAACGCTCAAGAGTATCCCGGAACTACGCTGCCTTACGTCCAACCCGGCGAGCCGGCGTACTTCCGGCTCCCGGCTGTGCAGCCGGCGGCCTATTCGAGCGTCGTGGCCGACGAACCGGCCGCGCCGGCCGCCGATGGCGCCGCTTGCGGCGACGTGAGCGGCGATTGCGGCTGCGACTCATGCGACTATGGCTGCGCTGGTCCTCGGGGTTGCGATCGCTGGTACGTGAGCATCGTGGGCGGTTGGCAGCAACGCGAGCGCGTTCACGAATCCGCCGACGCCCGCACCTTCATCGAGTTCGACGGCGGGTTCGCCATCAACGCCGCGCTCGGCTATCGCTTCGATGTGTTCCGAATCGAAGCCGAATACTCGTTCATGAACAACGAGTGCGAAACGGCCGGCGCCGCGGGACTGTCCAGCCCCACCGTCGGCAACGTCAACCTCAAGGCGTTCATGTTCAACGTCTATCACGACATCGAAATCGACGGCTGGTGCTGGAAGCCGTATCTCGGCGCGGGCATCGGCATCTATCAATCCGACCTCAACGGCTTGTTCCCCGACTTCTTCCAGACGGTCGGCGGTTCATTCGCCACGACGCCGATCAATGCGACGAGCAACATGCCATTCGCGTATCAATTCCGCGCCGGAGCGAGCCGCCCGCTCGGCGAGCGAACCGACTTCTTCTGCGGTTACCGCTATTTTCACGGCGAAGAGCTGACGTTCTCGTCGGCGCCGTTCGCCAGCGGCGCCGCTCCGGTCTTCAACCCGAACGGCGCTTGGACGCACGGCGTCGAGTTTGGCTTGCGGATCAAGTTCTAGACGCACTTCGATTCGGGCCGTGCCGCGGTCTTCCGACCGCGGCGCGGCACGAATTGGACGAAGCGCCGACGGTGCTCCGATTCTCCGTTTGACGAGACCGCCTGAGCCTTTCGACCGATGCCCCGCCAACGCGCGATCAACCGACGCCCGCCGCGATGGACCACGCGCTTCGCGTTTGCCCTAGTCGCGCTGTTCGCAGCGAGCGTTTCGGCTCAAGAAACCGCGCCCTACCCCAACGGCACATCCGGCCTCAAAGCGGGCACCGTTCCGCCGCCGGGGCACTACTGGCTCATGTACAACCGGCTCTATGAAGCTCGGCGGAGCAACGACCGGAGCGGCGATCCGGTTCTTGCGGGCGGCAACGACATTGCCTTCGATCTCAACGCCTACGCCAACGTCCACCGCTTCATTCACGTCACGAACTACAAGATCGCCGGCGCAGATTTCGCCTGGAACGCCGTGCTGCCGCTCGTCGGCATCGACCTCGAAATCGGCGCGTACGGCGTCCGCGACAGTGCCTTTCGCGTCGCCGATATCAACGTCGAACCGTTCGTCATCGAATGGCACAAGCCGCGGTACGACTTCGGCTATCTCTACGGCTTCTTCGCGCCCACCGCCGAGCGCAACGACGAGCGGCCCGCGCTGCCCGGGAAGGGCTTTTGGACCCATTACTTCGGCGCCGCGGGGACGTATTACTTCGACGACGACCGCACGTGGGCGATCTCGATGCTCTCGCGCTATGAAATCTGCGGCACGCGGCGCGACAAGGACATCAACGCCGGCGACAATTTCTCGTTCGAGTGGGGTTTCTCGAAGAACGTCGGCAAGACGCTCGATGTCGGCGTCTCCGGCTATTGCTCGTGGCAAACCACGCTCGACACGGGCAGCGCCGTCGACTACGTCGACACGCACGACCGCGTCTACAGCATCGGGCCGGAAGTGCAATACTTCTCGCCCAAGCTCAAGCTTGGCTATCACTTCCGCTACTGGTGGGAATTCGACGCCCGCAACCGCACGGAAGGAACGATCGCCACGCTGACGATCGTCAAGCCGTTCTAAAACTGAACGCCCCGGTTACGTCAAGTTCGACAGCGGCCCGTCGCCGCAGAAGTCGGGATTGCCGAATTTGTCGATGTGGTGGCCGAATCCGTGGGCAAGCGAGAGGAGCAAGCGGTTGTGGGCCACTTTGCGGTACTTGAGGGCGCGGCCCATGCGGAAATCGAGCCCGCCGCCGACCATCACGAAGGGGATGTTGTCGAGCGTGTGCGAGTTGCCCTTGCCGAGCTCGTTCGTCCAGACGATGAGCGTGTTATCGAGTAGACTGCCCGGTCCGCCCGGCTCCGGCGTCTCGGCGAGCCGTTTGGCCAGATAGGCCAACTGCTCGCAGTACCATTTGTTGATCTTGGTGAGCTTTTCTTGGGTTTTTTCGTCGCTGTCGGGATGGTGCGACAGCTCGTGGTGTCCTTCGTCGACGCCGATCCAGCGCATCTTCGCCCCGCCCACCGAGTTCGTGATTTGGAACGTCGCCACGCGAGCAAAGTCGGCCGCGAAACTGTTGACCATCAAGTCGATGTTCATTTTCGAGAGCCGCGGCATGTTGTCGTTGTCTTCGCGAACGCCCGGCTCCAGTTCCGGCACAACATGGTCCAACTGGTCCGAGTCGTCCGACCGAAGCTCTTTTTCCATCTCGCGGACGAACGTCGCGTGCTCCTCGATCAAGCGGCGGTCTTCGGCGCTCACCAGCGGCTCGACTTTCTTCAGGTCTTCCTGCACGTCGTCCAAAATGCTCCGCAAGCTCTCGCGGTCTTTCACGCGGCCGTAGAGCTTGGCGAACATCTGGTACGGATCGTCGATCGGCGCGACCGGCTTGTTCGCGCCGGTGTAGACCATCCGCGTCCACGTGTCGGCCCGGTCCGGCACCATTACGCCGAATTCGAGCGAGCCGAATCGCGTCCGCGTTTCGTCGCTCGACTGCAAGAAGTTTTTGATCTCCTGGTCGATCGAAATGCCCTTGGCCCAGCCGGCCGGCGTGTGCGAACCGCCCTGGATGTTGCCGGGGAACAGCTCGATGCCCGTGAGCAAGCAGCCCATGCCGCGCATGTGGTTGTCGCCGTCGCCGCGGACCTTGTCGCACACGCCGTGGAGCGTGAGCAGCTTGTCGCGAAACGGTTCGAGCGGCGAGAGGCTCTCCTTAAGCGTGAACTTGTCGCCCTCTTCGTCCGGCCAAAACGTGTTGGGCACGACGCCGTTAGGGCTGAACATGATCACGAGCCGCTGCTTGCGGCGCTGTTGATTCGCAAACGCCAGGCTCGGAAGGTTCAAGACAAACGGCAGCGCCGCCGCCCCGATGCCCAGATCGCGGATGAATTCACGTCGATTACGAATCCCAGCCACGTGACCGCTCCTTAAGCCAAGGCAAAGTGCAAAATGAAGAATGAAAAATTGTCGGTGGTACCGCCACGACGGCGTCCCTCATTCTTCATTTCGCATTCTGCATTCTTCATTTACTCACCGCGCCCGTCGCCGTCTTCCGCGATTGTAACGCCGACGCCGCCATGATTTCCACCAAGGCGGCCCGAATATCGTGATCGCTTTGTACGAACTCCTGCTTGAGCCGCGGCAGGGTCTCGTTGCCGTAGGCTCGAATCGGTTGCTGGACCATGTAGTGAAACAACTGCTCGGCGAACGCCTCGCGGGCCTCGTCGCTGGCGAGCAGGAAGTCGGCAAGCTCTCGCGGACCGGCAAACTTTCGCTCGTCTCCCTCGCGGGTCAGATACTGCCCGACCGCATCGATCGGCTTGCCTTTCTCTTCCTTCCGGTATCGGCCGACGGCGTCAAAGTTTTCCAGCGCGAATCCCAGCGGGTTAATCATCCCGTGACACATTTGACATGCCTCGGGACTGGTTTGTAACACGGTTCGCGCGCGCGTGGTGAGGTCGGGGTGCAAGTCCGGGGCCAGCGGCGCGACGGCCTCGGGCGGTTGCCGCAACGCTCGGCCGAGTAGACTTCGCGACACGAACACGCCTCGATGAATCGGCGAACTGGCCGCGGAATAGGCGAAGGTCGCCATCAAATAGGGATGCGAAACGACGCCGGCCCGCTGCCCATCGTCGAGCTTGACCTTCGTAAAGTCGGCGTCGGGCGGCAGCTCGGCGCCGTAAACTTTCGCGAGCCGCCCGTTGAGCCAGACTTCGTCGGTCGCGAGCAACGCACGGAAATCGGCCTTCTCACCCTCGATCACGTCGTCGAGCAGCAACTCCAGCGACCGCCGCAGGTCGGACGCGACGTCCGCATCGAAATCGGCGAAGAGTGCCTTGTCTTTCGACAGTTCCAGCGGCTGATCGACGCGGAGCCACAACAACAGGAACTCGCGCAGCTTCGCCTTCGCCCGCTCGTCCCCGGCCATCCGCCGGGCGTGACTCGCCACTTGTTCGCGGGTGGCCAACTCGCCCGCGGCGGCAGCTTTGAGCAGCGCCGCGTCCGGCAGCGAATCCCACAGTCCAAACGCCAGCCGCTCGGCGACGTCGTACCCGTCGACTTCGTCGGTTCCCAACTCGCGAAACAAGAATCGCGGCGACTTGAGCGCGAGCAGCACGACCCGCTTGACGGCCGTTCCGGGATTGCCGGCTTCGTCGAACTGTCGATCGATGTACAACCGCCGTTCGTCATCCGCCAGAGGCCGGCGAAATGCCCGTTCGACGAACTTCTGGCAAAACTCGCGGAGCCGTGCATCGCGGTCGCCGTCGCGGTCGCTCGCTCCGGCCAGTTCGCGGAGATTTGCTTCGACGTAGGCAGCCGTTTCGATCGCCGCTTCGGTCGTAGCCGCGTCCCAGGCCTTCGACACGAACGTCCCGCGCTCGTAGCCGACGCTCTTGTCGTCCGGCGGGAACGGCGTTGCGAAGGCGTAGACTTCCGGAACGTGCGCGGTCGACAGATGGCGCTCATCGATCGCGTGCGGCGCCAGGTGCGGCGGCTTCCACCGGAGCGCAATCGACGCGGTCGGCTCCTTCGACTTGAGAAACTCCAGCCGCAGCGGATACCATCGCCCTCCTACGAGCCAGATCGTCGCCCGGAACTCGCGGTCGTCGCCCGACTTCACGCCAGCGTCGATGAGCGGCTTCTGGTCGTCGTTGACCCACAATCGCGCGCCGTTCTCGGTCTTGACGATAAACTCGTACTCGCCCGTATCGGGGGCGAACACGCTGCCCCGCCACCGCGCGGAAAACTCCTCGGGCTTGATCTTGTCGGGATCGGGACTCGAATCCTTGAAGTCGAAGGCGATCGTCCGATCGACCCGCTCGAACTCGCGATCGCGTCCCCGCGGCCGCGACGATTTGTAATACTCGCCCTTGAGTCCGCGCTCGGCGGGCGCTTCGCCGGGGTCCCGAAAGCTCCCGATCAGATCGGCCAGGGCGTTGCGATACTGCCGCACCGTGAGCCGCGCCAGCTCGATCCGCGGCGGATGGAGCCGGGCTTGGGCGTCTTTCGAGTAGAACGCCTCGTAAATGTACTTCGCCACCCGCTCGGCGTCCGGCCCGACGCAGTCCTCCGCAGAGTCCTTGGGCATCGTGTCGTGGATGAACTTTGTCAGTTCGACCACGGACCGGTCGCCGGCCAAAGCGCGTTTGTACTCGTTCGTCCCTTCGCCTTGCTCGCCGTGACACGAGATGCACTGGTCGCGATAGATCGCTGCGCCAGGGCCCTCGGGCGTCGTTTTGTCATCGGCAAAGCATTCGGACGTGCCGATCGCGCCGAGCGCATGCAGCAGCGCCGCGGCAAGGAGAATGGCGAATTGCAGACGAGCGTTGCGCATCGTTGCCGGATCCGCAAGCAGGTAGATCGAGCGCAGGCGGGATTCGCGCTCGACGATCGAGGCAGGACCGAACACAGGCCAGCATCGCCAAATTCTGGCTCGGCGATCGTTGCCTAAGGCAATCGCCGCCCAAGTTGACGCCCTCATTCTAACCGTTCTGGCAGAACCGCGTCAAACAAGAAGGGCATAACACCGTCGGACCGGCACTCCCGCGACGGTCTATCACTTCCCGGCCGAAACCTGGGCGAGCTTCTTTGCGCCCAGTTCTTCGTCGACCAGCTTGTGCCCGCCGCTGCCGCGGGTCTTCAGGTTCACCATCTCGACCGCCACGGCGAAGGTCATCGCGAAGTAGATGTAGCCTTTGTTGATGTGCGTGCCCAGGCCCTCGGCGATCAGCATCACGCCGATCAGGATCAGGAACGACAGGGCGAGAATTTTGAGCGTCGGGTGGCGGCTCACGAACTCGCTGATCTTCGCGCTGAACACGAGCATCACGCCGATCGCGAGGATGACGGCCACGATCATCACCCACAAGTCTTTCGCCATGCCGACCGCCGTGATGACCGAGTCGAGCGAGAATACGATGTCGATCAGGGCGATTTGGACGAGGACGCCGGCAAAGCTCGGATGGGCCGCGGCTTGCTTGTGTTCGGCATGGCCTTCGATCTTGGCATGGACTTCGTGGACGCTCTTGGCCAACAGGAACAGCCCGCCGCCGAGGAGAATCAGGTCGCGGACGGAAATGCCGTCGATCTCGTCGGTCAACCAATCGCCGCCGAGTCCGAGTCGGCCCAGGCCCAGGTCGCTGAGATACAGGAACGGTTCGTCGGCTTGCAGAATCCACGATAGCGTCGATAGCAAGATCAGCCTCGCGACGAGGGCCAATCCTAGCCCCATCTTGCGGCCGCGATCGCGCAAATGAGCCGGCAACCGATCGACCAGAATCGCGATGAACACGATGTTGTCGATGCCGAGAACGATCTCCATGACCGTCAGCGTGAACAAGGCGAGTGCGGCTTCCATCGAATTCGCTCGGGTTGCTCGGGATAATCGGGACACCGCGAGCCGACTCACTCCGGAACCGGCGCGACTGGCCGCGAAGTGTACCACTGCGCCACACTTCGCGCGAAGGCCGCGCTAGCACGCCTCTGCGGAGTAGACGAAGTGGGATTTCCGCCGCAAACGCCAGTCCTTCTGCTCAAGCCCCGTGGGGGCGGCTGCCGATAGTCAGGGCCACGTGCGCACCCGCGTTTCTCGCCGGCGGCGCGACGCGACATCATTCACCCGTGCCGCCGCATCCATCGCGATGCCACGATCCTCCTACCGCCGTGCTCGCCTGTTTGCGGCGGTCGCGTGTGCGCTGGTGTCCGCCGCCGGCTGCCGCTCGATCTGCTGCGATGCGGCATGCGAAGCGGAGCCAGAGCCGGCTCGTGAACCCCTGTTGCATCGGCGCCCGCTTGCCGGTCGGTTGGCCGCGTTTCAGGCGAAATGTGCGGATCACTTCGCGGAAGAACCGGCGGTTGCGCCGCATCCGCGCTTCCATCCGGTGCCCACGCGGCCGGTGTTCGCGCCGATTCCGGCCGAGGAATTGGCCGTGCTGCTTGCGCCGCCGGAAGCTGCGGCGGAAAGCGCGAATCCGTCGGAGGAAAAGCCCGCGTCCGCAAGCCCGCCGGCTGCCCAAAGCGCGCCCGTAGCTGCTCCCGACCGGACGGCTCACGCATCGGGCGACGAAACGGGCGCCGAAGCGAGTGCCGTTCACTCGATCTTCGTACCGACGTCGCCAGAAGCCGATCGTTCGGCGAAGGATGCAGCGATCGGGCCGTTCGCCGACGAAGCGCTTCTGTGGCGCGCCATTCCGACGCCGGCCGGTTCGCTCCGCGCCGTGCCTGCGGACGAACTCGCGCGCTAGCTCCAACTGCCGACCTTTTCGAGCACGAAGTCGATCGACGCTTGCGTTGCGCTGTTCGTGCCGCCGGCGTTCCCGTCGGCGCGAACGCGGTCGAATTTGACGGCCGTGATCGATCGGCCGTTGCTGGTCAGCGTGGCCGTGTTTCCGCTGGCATTGAGCGCGTCGTTTCCAGTGGCGTCGTAGAGAAACGCCCGATCGGTTCCGGTCGTGCATTCGGCCCGCACGGTGCGATAGCCGTTCGTGTTATTCGTAAAACCGGACCCGACCATGTAGGCGTAGTCCGTGCCGGCGGTGAAATCTTCGTTGCCGCTGGTGTCGTAGAACGCGGCGGTATCGTTGCCGCCGTTGGCCGACGACGAGTAGACATAGTCGAAGCCGGTCGCGTGATGCAGCAAGCCACTGCCGGCGAGATAGCTGTAGTCCTTGCGGCCGACGAACGCATCGTCGCCCGTCGTGTCGAACAGATAGGCTTCGTCGTAACCGCCTTGCGTGGCGACGCCGTAGACGTTTTCGAAGCCCCAGACCTCGTGGTGATAGACCGAATTGCGCAGATAAACGCTGCTTTGCCGGGCGACGAACGAGTCGTTGCCGGTCGAGCCGTTGAGCGTCGCCGTGTCGACGCCGCCGTTCTGAGCGCGGGCGTAAGCCGTGGTGAAACCGGTCGCGTGGTTATAAAAGCCCGTGCCGGTCATGAGCGAATAAGTGCTCGTGCCGGTGAAGGTATCGTTGCCGGTGGAGTCGAAGAACCGCACGACGTCGGCGCCGCCGTTCGACGACACGGCATACACGCTGTCGAAACCCCGCGCCGAATTGAGATACGTCGACCACGCCACGTAGGAATGCGTCGAGAGCATGACGAACGAGTCGGCGGCCGAGGTGTCGTAGAGGTAGGCCGTATCGTTGCCGCCGCTTTCGGCTCGGCCGTAAACGCGGTCCCAGCCGTTGGCCTGACCATATTTTCCGGAGCCGGTCATTTCGGCATACGCCTCGTAGGCCCGGAACGTGTCGTTGCCGGTCGAGTCGAAGACGTGCGCCGTGTCGACGCCGCCGTTTTGCGCAAAGGCGTACACAGTCTCGAAGTTCTCGGCGAGGTTGAACTGTCCCGTCGCGCCGACGATGTAGGCGTGGCCGCTCGTGAACACGAACGTGTCGTCGCCGCTCGTGTCGTACAGGTTTGCCGTGTCCGTGCCGCCTTGATTGGCGTTGGCGTAGACGTTGTCGAAGCCGTTGGCCGTGTTGCTCCAGCCGCTGCCGGCGAACGTGGCCGTGTTGTGCCGGCCGGTGAACGTGTCGTTGCCGGTCGAGTCGTACATGTAGATGATGTCGGCGCCGGTCGTGGCGTTGAACGTGACGCTGTCGAAGCGGGTGACGTGATTCAGATAGCCCGTGCCGTAAACGTAGGCGAAGGTCGATTGAGCGACGGCCGTGTCGCTTCCCGAGGAGTCGTGAAGCGTGGCGGTGTCCGTGCCCGTGTTGGCGACGGCATACACGGCGGCGAACGACCGAGCGCGGTTGGTGTAACCGGAGCCGGAGAGCGTCACGAGGTTGTAATACGCCGTGAGCGTGTCGTTGCCGGTGGAGTCGTTGAGCGTAGCCGTGTCGCCGGCGCCACCGTAGAGGTCGATCGTTTCGATGCTGACCATGACGACGCTCCAGCCGACGCCGCCCATGTTTCCGCCGCCGACGTTGAGCGTGGCGGTATCGACGCCGTTCGAGCCGCGAACGATGGCGGAATCATTGCCTCCGCCGCCTTCGAAGCGGACGATCGAAATGACGGTGTGGTCGACACTGGTGGACTGGCCGTCGTAGATGACGGTGTGGTTGCCGCCGTTGCCGTGGACGAACTCGAACGAGTCCGCGCCGCTCGTCCCTTGGACGGTCAGCGTGTTGCCGCTGTATTGGAAATTGGAACCGCCGCCGCCCGTGTCGAGCGACTGGAGCATGGCGTGGACGTTCAACCGCCCGCCGGTGATCGTCTTTCCCGATAGCGACGACAAGGCGTCCACGGAGTTGAGAATCGCAGCCTTTACCTGAGCGACGGTCAAGTTCGCGTTGTAAGCCCAGGCCAATACTGCCGCGCCGGCGACGTGGGGCGTTGCCATGCTCGTGCCGGATTTATATCCATACCCGCCGCCGGGCATCGTGCTGTAGATCGACGAGCCGGGCGCTCCAAGGTGAACGGTCGTGTCGCCCCAGTTGCTGTAACCGGCCAACGCGTCGTTGCGGTCCGTCGCCGCGACTGCGATTACGTTCGCCAGATTGTAGTTCGACGGATAGTGCGGGGTCGTGTCGTTGTCGGTCGTGTCGTTGCCGGCCGCCGCGACGAACAGAATGCCGGCCGTGTTGCTGGCGGTGATTGCCGATTCGAGCGAATAGCTATAGCTGCCCGAGCCCCAACTATTGGAGAGCACGCGAACGTTGACGCCGTAGGTGTTCCGCATCATCGTCGCATAGTTGACGGCCCGCACGGCATCGGACGTGTACCCGCTGCCGCCGGAACCCATGAACTTGAGGGCCATGAGCTTGACGTTCCAGGCGACGCCGACGACGCCCTGGCCGTTGTTGCCGACGGCGCCGATCGTGCCCGCGACGTGAGTGCCGTGGCTGTGGTCGTCCATCGGATCGGCGTCTTCGTTGAAGAAGTCGTAGCCGTGAATGTCGTCGACGAAACCGTTGCCGTCGTCGTCGATGCCGTTGCCCGCGATCTCGCCGGGGTTCGTCCACATGTTGGCGGCGAGGTCGGGATGCGTATAGTCGATGCCCGTGTCGATCACGCCGACGACGATGCTGCTCGATCCGGTGGTGATGTCCCAGGCCTCTGGCGCGTCGATGTCGGCGTCGTTCGTGCCGCCGCTTTGGCCGGTGTTGTGCAGAGCGTAAAGCGCGCCCGAGCCGTAGCTGGTGTCGTTCGGTGTGGCTTGCAGGACGCGGACGATGTCTTGCTCGAAGCCGGCGATGAGGCTATTGGACGCCAGCCATTCGCCGACGGTGAGGACGTCGGCGTTGCGGGTACGAACGAGAACTTGTCCCACGAGGCCCAGCCCTTGTAACACCTCGACTTCGATGCCCTCGCCAAACAGTGCGAGCGTGTCGGCGACGCTCGTCATGCCGGCGACGGCACCCGCGCTAAAGTTGACGATCCAGTCGTACGTGTCGGTGAGGTTTCCTGTGCCGGCGCCGATGGACGCGTCGCCCTCGCCGCCCGTTTCGCTCGCCGTATATCCGCCGCCGTTTTCGAGGTGAGCGAACGGCTGCACCGTCTGGAACCACGTCGACGAACCGCCGGAGAGAATCCCCGATCCGCTCAGGACGTTACGAATTTCGAGCGGTTCGAACGCGAGGCGGGCCCGCGGCCGGCGCTTCTTGCCGAGATGGCCGGTCGCTCGCTTGCCGGGGGCTTGTTCGGAGACGTTTCGCGGGTTGGTTTCGACGGGCGGCAACCCTGCGGCGACGACCAGATCGACTAACGATTCACCGAGATTCATGAGACTAACCCCTCCGCCGCGCGGTACCTCGCGCGAAGGCGCGGCGGCGCGGACGAAGTCGATGCGATAGGTGCGATATCAGACAGGAATCGCCGCGCCGCAACGGAGATGGGCAAATGTGCGACGCGCCGCGACCGACCGGTTCAACACCGGCGGTCTATCACAAAGATAGGACGCAAACGGCCTCGGGAGGTCGCGAATGCCCCCGACGGGCCCCCTAGTAGAAAGAAGCGTAGTATTTCGGCAACGCGGCGACGAAAAGGCTACGCATCGACGCGGCCAAATTGCCACATCTTGCTTCGCGATCGGTCTTCAGACAATGCAAAATGCAGAACGAAGAGTGAAGAATGCCGAGTGGCGAGTGCATTCTTCATTCTTCATTTTGCATTCTTCATTCTGCATTCTTAATTCGCCCGTTCGTTTGCGCCTTGATGAACTCAACGTACGCCGTGTCGAGTTCTTCGTAGGTCTTGTCGCAGGCGGCGGCGAGTGTGCCCGGAACGGCGCGGCCTTGATAGAGCGCATCGAGCGTCACCATCGCCGGCAGGCGATAGCGGCCTTCGTCTGCGTGCAGCAGGAACGTCATGGCGCCTGCGGCCTGGCTGTAGACCTTCGCCACGTCGCGATGCCGCTGCAGATCGTCCGACGACATGGCCGCAAGCTCGGCGAGCGGCACATAGAACTGCTCGGTGATTTTCTCCACGGCCGCCGGGAATCGCCCCGCATCGCGTTCGCCGACGGTGTCGTAACCGTCGTAGGGCCTGAGCGACTCCATGTAACACGCGGCCGCCTCGATGAGCCACATCCCGTGCCGCGTGCCGGGCTGTTTCGTCGTGGCTTTCGACTCCTTGAACAACTGATGCGTCGCTTCGTGCAGCACGGTCGCCGGGTGCTGTTCGTCGCCTGCGAAAAAGTATGCACACCGGCCGTTGTCGAGATAAACGCCCAGCGACATGGCGACGCGCGGCTGAGCGGTTTGCAGGGCCCGCACGTATTCCTCGCGGTCGCGATAGCACGTTACGCGGTGGCGGTTCTTTCGTTCCGGCGGGGGCACGAACGCCGATTTCTCCGGCTTGTCGGCCGGGGCAAACAACTTCTCGAACTCGCCGTCGGCCATCCAATAGTCGACGAACACCAGCCGCCAAGCGCGGTGGAGCCGCTCCAACTCGGTGGCGAGCCGCACACCCTCTTCGAGACTGTGGTTCGTGGTGACGACGAAATGCTCGGTTTCGACTCGCCAGCCATTGCGGATTTCCCGGTGGCGGCGGGCGTCCTGCTCGGCCGAAACCCAGCGGTCACCGGATTTTCGCTCGCCTTGCTCGTAGCGGGCCACGTCTTCGGCCGCGATCCAGCCAAATTGCTTGTGCCACACGCGGCCGATTCGCAATTGCTTCGCCGCAAACGGCAATGCCCAGCGATCGCCAACTCGCTCGAACCCCAACATTCGCCGGGCCTCGGCATGTTGCGGATCTTCGCGAAGCGTTTCCCAAAGAAGCGCGTAGGCCTCGCTGCGGCGTTTGAGTTTGGCGGCCTTGTGGGCGATGTCGAACAACCGTGCAGCCCGGACCGTTCGTAGGGCGACGAACTTCGCCTGCCAGGAATCGGTCGCGGCGTCGGCCCACTGTGCCGCGTCGTCGATGTCGAAGACGACGAATCGTGAGTGGCTTCGCTCGACGTGCCAAGCGGCGAGTTTCTTGGCGGCATCGAGCTCGCCCACGGCCCGGCACTGTTCGGCGAGCGCCGCGAGTTCGTCGCGAAACTCGGCATCGCTTGCCCGCAGCGCGTCTTCGATTTCGTCGAAGGCGGCGGCGTGCTGGGCGCAAAGAACGAGCGTCAGCAAAGCGACGAAGAGCCGCGCCGCCGAAATGCCCGCGCGTCGAGTCATCGGAGTGCCTGTGCTCTGTTCGCAAATTACGGAGTGGTTCGCCTTCTCCGCAGGAAACCGAGCGCGGTTGCCGCAGCGAGCACCGAACTCCACGCGGCCGGTTCCGGAACGGCCGTTGCCGCCCGCGAACCGGGGCTGCTCATCTGAGATCGTAGCACGATCGCGTCGGCGAGCGATACCCGGGCGTCGCCGTTAAGATCGCCCTGAGCGGCCGTGGCAGCCGAGGCGATGCCGAAGTTGCTCACGAGGATCACCAGATCGGCGCGGTTGACGAGGCTGTCGCCGTTGAGATCGCCCGGCAGCGTGGTGCTGCCGACCGAAAGCACGAGCGACCCCGGACCGTAATTGACCGCCCAGTCGAGCGAACCGGGCAGCGGCGGCAAGTTCAGGTCGAATTCGCCGGAACGCGCTCCGTATTCGAGCAGCGCGAACGACTGCCCAGCGGCGGGGATGAAGCCGCCGACGAGCTGCACGTCGAGTGTTCCGGCGAGGGCTGCCGAGCCGACGATCGCGATCTGATCGTACTCGGCCCCCGGCGTCGTGCCGCCGATTTGCATGAGGAGCGAATTCGTGCCGGCAAACGAGACATCGCCGCCGAAGGCGAGCGCGGTGGCCTCGGCGCTCGGCTCGAAGCCGCCGGCGAACGTGACGTGCCCGCCGCCGGAGAGTTGTCCGTCGCCCGTTACGCGGCCGTTGAATTGCACGGCGCCGCCGTGGGTGATCGTCGTGCCGGCCGCATTGTGCAAGTCGCCGTTGACGACCGCGTCGAGCAGGTCGAGCTTGCCTTGGTTGGTCAGGCGGTTCGCCGCGCCGATGCCCAGGGCCAAGGTTCCGTCGACGACGCTGATGCGGCCCGTCGGGGAATTCGTGCTCGCGCCCTCGAACTGCATCGCGCCGTCGACGACCGTCATTCGGCCGTTGTTCGTCATCGTGCCGGAGCTGAAGATGCCTTCGATGGCCGCGATCGAGCCGTTGGCGTCGATTGTCGTGTGCTGATCGACGATCGTGTGCATATCCGGCGTGAGCGCGAGCACCGCGCCGAGCACGCCCGAGTCGCCGATCGTCAAGTCGGACGCCGTGAGATGCAAGACGCCGACGAGATACTCGATGCCACCGAGGTTTTCGAGCGAGCCGGTGACGAGCGTTCCGCCGCGGATGCTCAACAGGCCGTTGTCCCAAATCCGCGTTCGTCCGGTGGTCGTGACGGTCGAGCCATAATCGATGATCAGGTCGCCGACGCCGCCGGAGGCATTTCCGCCGCCGATGTCGAGGTTACCGGTGTTCTCCCAGGAACCGCCTGAAAGACTGACGACGCCGGTGGAATCGACATCGCGGGCGATCGCGGCCCCGGTCGAACGGACTACCGCATCGTCGTAGATGTAGAGTTCCCCGTCGCCGGCAGCACCCACGACCAACTGCTGGGCGCTGCGGAGTAGCGTGTTTTCGTCGCTTACCGAGACGATACCCGATGACGTGACCTGATCGCCGATCGTGATGCGTCCGGCATTGAGTTGCGCGCCGGTTTCGAGGATCAGGTCGGCGTCGCCGCCGTTGCCGACGCGGAGCAATTGCGAGTTGACCCAGGTTGCGCCGGTCATTGTTGCGACGCCGTAGCTTCCCGCCGCATGTCCGACCGTGGCGAAGTTCGACTGGAGCGTGCTACCCTCGACACGCAGGCTGGAAATGTTGCCGCCTTGTTCGGCGACGACGATTCCCGGCGTCGCGTCGGAGGCGTTGGTCAACGTGTACGTGAAGCCACCAAGAACGAGCCGGATATCGTCGTCGCGCATGATCATCCGGCTGTTCGTGGCGGACCCGGTAAAGGTGACGTCGGTTTCGCCTTCGCCGCCGAAGGCGTAGCGGTCGAAAATTGCCATGTCCCCGGCGCCCGGCGTGCCGGTCGGGCTCCATGCCCCGACCGCGTTGTAGGCGGAGTTTCCGGAGGCGATCCACGAAAAGTCGGCGGCGTAGACCAGACCGCCGGACGTGCCGCCGCCGCTGAGGACCAGGGCGATGATCAGTAGCCGGTATCCGGCCATCCACCGCAAAGCTAGCAACGCATCGACCATCAACGACACCGGGCAAACGGGCCAGAGCGGACGCCAGCGCCAGACTGCTGCCGGCGAAAGGGGAGTTTTTATTGTGTCCCCGATTCCGGCGGTGTCAAACTTGTGGATGGTTTGTTGCCGGGCACGCCGAACAATAATCGTGACGGCAGGGCGGCTGCTTGACAGTCGTAAACACCGCCCCTACAGTTGTTTGAATGGCCCGACCAAGGCATCCCAACAAGCACATCGAGCGGGCCGTGCGTCACGCGGAGCGGCGAGGTTGGCGCGTAGAAATGTCGGGCGGCCATGCGTGGGCAAAGTTGTACTGTCCCTTTGCGGGTCGCGGCGGCTGCATCGTGTTCGTTTGGTCAACACCCCGCAGCGCGGAGAACCACGCCCGGCATATCGAACGCGACGTCGATGCCTGTCCCCATCGACCGCTGCAACCAAACGAACGAGACGACGATGAGAATGCCGCGAACCAAGCGTGAATTCGAATTCACGTTAGTCCTCAAGGGCCTTGCGTCCGTGTCCGACGAGGTCGCGAATGCTCTGTACGAAGCGGGCTGCGACGATGCGACCATCGCCGTTTGCGGCGGGCGCGTCGCGCTGACGTTTGGTCGTTCTGCCGCGTCCATGAAGGACGCGATCCTCGGCGCCGTTCGCGATATTCGCAAGGCCGGCGTCGGGGCCGACGTGTGGCGCGTGGACGACAACAATCTCGTGAGCCAATCGGATATCGCTCGCCGGATCGGCCGGACACGGCAGATGGTTCACCAATACGTGACGGGGGCCCGCGGTCGCGGCGACTTTCCGCCGCCCGCTTGCCAGCATCCGGACAGCGCTCCGCTCTGGTTGTGGCGCGACGTCGCCCGATGGCTCGCCGAGAATCGCCTAATTGGGGACGAGGTCGTGCGCGACGCCGAAGAGATCGGGATCATCAATACGGCCCTGGACCTCAAGCATCAGCAGGAGTCTCGCCCTGAGTTGGTTGCCGAAGCCATGGCCGCCGTGGGATGCGCATAGGGCATCGCGACGACTCCACACGGCGCCCGCGCCATCACGGCAACTCCGCCAATAGCTTGTCGTACTTGAGATTCTCGAATCGGCTGCCTTGGGCCCGGGTGTAGGTCACGCGGCACGCGAGCACGGGTTCGAGCCAGTTCGCGGTGATGGTGCAGGGAATGACGGGCGACGCTCGGTTTAGGGCTTTGAGCCGTTGGCGAATGGCCGCCCTTTCGGCGTCGGGGATTGGGCCGCTGACGGCGCCAATCACCGTCAGTTTGCCGCGAATCTCCGTGGCAAGGACCAAACTCGAAAAATCGGGATCGCCCTGGTCGCCGAGCAACCGTCCGGCCACGCTCGGTACATAGCCGATGATCACGCAGTCGGACCTTGGGCGGGCAGCTTTCGCGGGGCCGGCCTGCGCCGTGGTGTCGTCCGTTTCGTCGGTCTTGCCAACATTGGCCACGGCTTCGGCGAGCGCTCGCTTGGGCGGTTCGGCCGGACCAAGCTCCCATACCCGCGCCCACGGAATGCCGCCGACGACGGCGAGCCCCACGACTTCGGCCACGATTCCGAATGCCATCAGCGCCGGGCGGCGCCAGACGCCGGGCTGTTCGATATCCCGCATCGTTGGCGACCAGACGTAAAACGGCCGCACGATCAAATCGCCGATGCCCAGACGGTCCGACTCAGGGACGGCATAGAAAAACGACCAGACGTGGGCCGTGACGATCGATGACTTCGCCACGAACAGGAGCACGAGCGCGGCGGCGAGGCGGGCGAGGCTTTCCGGCTCGGTGAACATTCGAGCGAGCACGCCCAATAAAGCCGCGGCGACGGCCGCCATCGCGCTCCGCCGCATCCACGCGGGCGTTGCTTCGAAGAGCAGCTTCAGGCCTTCCTTGGCGCTGGGCTTATCCGAGACGGCGACAGCCGGCGTCTCTTGTTCGAGGTCCTCGCCCACCAGGTCGATTACGCGGTCGAGCGTGGGGTGATAACCGCACTTGCGGCACCACATCACGCTCGTGTCCGTTCGGGGCGCGTTGCAATTCGGGCACGTCTCGACGTCGAGATCGACGGGCTTAGCGGCGGCCGACGATTCCGCGGAAGGCGACGTCAACGACAGTGCGGCGGCCGGATCGACCATAAATCGGGATCGCATCGGTGGCGAATCGAACGGCTCGCGCGCACGACAGCGCAAACGTGCCCGATAAAGCATAGAATGCAGCGGCGCGGCCGGCCGCGAAGGCGCGGTAGAAGCCGCGATTGCCGGATTTGCCGCCCAAAGCGGTTGTCGCGGCCGCCGGCCCTGCTAGGATGACCTTAGACGCAACGCCGCTCGTACCCTAACCTTTTTCGGACATGGGACTTGCGCCAGCGGCCAGGCGACGCCACCGGGGGACGCGATGGAATATCATTCGCCATTCGAAACGCGGAACGAAACCCCTGGCGCGGAATCGCCGACCGAGCGGCCGAGCGTCACGGTCGTGTTTCCCTGGAGCTCGCTGATCTGGGGCATCGTGGCGATTACGGCGCTGGTCGTCACGCTGGCATCGCTCCCCACGCTCGTCGAGAATGTCGCGGCCGCGGTGCGCCGAGGCCCCGAGAGAGCTGCCGCCGAGGCCGCTCGCGAAGCGCTGACCGGAGTAAACGCCAAATCGCTCAGCGCCGGGTTCGAGTTGATCCCCAAGGCGGTCGCTCCGAGCGTCGTCCACATCAACGTCGTGCAGCGCGACACGAACCTGCCCGACGAACTCGCCCAACTCGTGCCGCACCGCGAGATGTCGAGCCAAGGCTCGGGAGCCATCGTCGATCCGGCGGGCTACGTCGTCACGAACTATCACGTCGTTCAGGGCGCCACCAAGGTCGAAGTGAAGCTCTCCGACGGTTCGGTGTTTCCCGCCGAACGAATCGGCGCCGATCCGCTGTTCGACCTCGCCGTCCTCAAGATCAACGCGGGACGACAGCTCACCGCGCTTCCCTGGGGCGACAGCGACGAACTCGTGCCCGGCTCGCTGGTGTGGGCCTTGGGAAGTCCGTTCGGGCTCGATCATACGGTGACGTTCGGGATCGTCAGCGCGACCGAACGCACGGCGGTTTCCGGCAACCCGTTTCAATACTTCCTGCAAACCGACGCGGCCGTGAACCCGGGCAATAGCGGCGGACCGCTCGTCAACGTCCGTGGCGAACTGGTCGGGATCAACACGGCGATCGTCGGGCCGTCGTATCAAGGGATCAGTTTTTCGCTTCCAAGCAATAGGGCGAAGAAAGTTTACGAACAGTTGAAGGACAACGGCAGCGTGGCCCGCGGGTGGCTGGGCGTGGAAATGGCCGACGTAACGGAGGACATTGCCCAAAGCCTGAGCCTGCCCGAGGCGACCGGCGTGCTCGTCAAAACGGTCATCCGCGGCACTCCGGCAGCGGAAGGCGGTCTTCGGCCTGCGGACGTCGTCGTCGAATGGGATGGTCACCCAGTGCCGGACCGAATGACGCTGGTCCGGTTGGTCGCCGACACGGCTGTCGGATCGAGCGTCAAGGTCGAGGTTTACCGCCGAGGACAGCCCACGACGCTGACGATCACCGTGGGACAACGGCCGAACGAGTTTTAGCCGACCGTCTCGAAACCTGCGGCTCGGTCGGGTGACCGGCCACGACACTCGGTCAGAAGATCGGCCACAACAGCGTGCCACTCGTCGCGTACGACGGATTTGAAGTCCGCCTTACGACATCGAAAATCCCGTTGCGTCAGCGAAGTTTTGCGTCCCGCGCCTTTCGCACGAACCTCATGGCCCTTGCCGTCGCCGATTTCTGGAAGCTGGTGATCGAGAGCCAGTTGCTCACCGCGCCACAGTGCCAGCAATATGCGGAGGAGTTCGGCCGCGTCAAAGGCGCCGCAAGCCAGGCCACTGCCGCCACGCTTGCCGAATGGCTGATCGCTCAGAACATCATCAGCCGCTACCAGGCGACGGTGATTCTGGCCGGCAAGAGCGGTCCGTTCGCGTTTGGCGACTACCGCGTTTACGACCGGCTCGATCGCGGGCGGCTCGCGGGCGCGTTCCGCGCGGTTCATGCGGCGACGGGACATCCGGTGATGCTCTCGTTCTTGGCCAGCGCCGTGACGAGCGACGCGGCCCGCTGGAGCCATACGGTTCGTACGACGCAGACGCTCGGTTCGCTGAACAATCCGCACTTGCGGCGGTGCTACGATCTGGTCGACTTGGGCAAGTATCGGTTTCTGGTTCAGGAAGACGTTCGCGGCGCCACGTTGCGCGAGAGTCTTTCGCCGGGCCAGGTCGTGCCGCCGGCCGAAGTTTGCCGCGCGATTCGCCAGGCGGCGTTGGGGCTCGCGTCGCTGCACGCGGTCAACCTTGCCCACGGGTATCTTAGCCCGCCGGAACTTTGGCTCACCGAGGCCGGGCAAATCAAAGTGCTGTTCGACGCGACGCGACGCGCTGAGCCCATCAATTTTGCCGATGCCAGTGGCGAGGTTAACGCGCTCGTCGATTACCTTGCTCCCGAGCTGTTTCGCGCTGGCGTGGCGCCCAATCCGTGCACGGACGCGTATGCCCTGGGTTGCATTGCATACGAAATGCTTGCGGGCCGCCCGCCCTTTCCCGGCGGTTCGCTCGGTGAGAAAGCGGCGCGGCACGCGAGCGAGCCGATCGCGCCGCTCGAATATGCGGGCGTGCCCCCGCCGATCGCGCAGTTGGTTTCGTACATGCTTGCGAAGGATCCGGCGATACGTTTCCCGAATGCGGCCACCGTGGCCGAGGCGCTGGCGCCGTTCGTCGATCCGGCAGCAATGGCTTTCGCGCCGCCGATGCTGCAAACGGCCGCGGCGTTCGAGCGATGGGTGGTCGAGCATCAGGCGATTCGGGCACGCCGCGCAGCCCAAGCCGCGACGGCAATCGATCCGTCGACGCCGAAGTCTGCCGTGCCGGCGATTGCGCTCGATTTGGGCACGCCGAAGGGCTTCGCGGCAAGCACTCGCACGGCCGTCGCCGCGCCTTCGCCCGCAACTTCGTCCGCGGAGCTGCCCGCGTTTCGCCGCCGGTCGCAGAACACGGGCTTGATCGCGATCGGCATCACGGCGGTCGTCGGACTCGTCGGGGCGCTATTCGTTTACAACGCCATCAGCGGTGGCGGTTCGACGGACGACAACCCGCCCGTCGCGGCAAAGTCCCACAGTCCGGCGAAACAGAACAAGATTCCACCGACGAACACCGCGAGTCAATCGGCCATCGGGGCGAATTCATCGAGTGCCCCGCCGACAACGCCCAGCGCCGCAAGCGACGCAACCGCGACGAAATCGCCGCCGGATGCCGCGGCCAACGCGGCGGATAGTGCCGAGGCGATTCCTCCCGCGAGCGAGCCGCGCGAAACGCTCGTGGCCGACGACGGCAAGCTGCTGTGGGCGTCGCCGACCTGGGGAGCGCCGCTCGATGCGCGGCTCGTCGGCCTCGGCGCGCAAGGAATGCTGGTGTTCCGGCCGGCGGCGCTCGCGTCGTCGACTCAAGGCGAACGTTTTTTGGCGGCTCTCGGGCCGGCGGGCGATGCACTTCGCACCTCGGTCGGAGAAGCGAGCGGCGCACCGCTGGACGCACTCGATTGCGTTCACGTCGTGCTGTATGCCAACGGCGACCAACCGCCCAAGGTCTCGTACGTCGTGCACTTTCGCGAGCCGGCCGACGCGGCTGAGGTGGCCAAGAAATGGAAGGATGCTGCCGAGAGCCGCTTCGAGGGGAAAAAGCTCTACGCGTCGGAAACGATGGCCTATTACCTACCGGCCTGGGGCGAGAATCGCGTTCTCGCGGCTGGGCCGATCGACGTCGTGCAGGAAATCATCCGCCAGGACGAGAAGCCCGGCTCGTTCGGTCCCGCCATCGATAAGCTGCTGCTTTCGACGGATGCGGGGCGACACGTGACGTTCGTCGGCTCACCCCAATTCCTGTTCGGCGACGGCCGCAAGCTCTTCGCCGGTCCGGCCGAACGCTTGCGCGAGCCGCTCGCGGCGTTCGTGGGCGACGGCGTGCGGGCGATCGCGATTAGCCTGCACATTGACGAAGACAACTTCTTCACCGAATTGCGGGCGCTCGGCACGCTCGAGAACAAGCCCGAAGAACTCGCGGCGCGGTTCGAGTCGAAGCTGGTGAAGTTGCCCAATCAGGTCGAAGACGCGCAGGTGGGCGCTCGGTTCTCGCCGTATGGCGAAAAGACGATCCGCCGCTTTCCGCAAATGCTTAGCCAGTTCGCGCTCGGCTTGCGGTCGGGCGTCGATGAGGGGCACGCGGTGCTGCGATGTTACTTACCGGCGGTCGCAGCGCCGAATCTTGCCCAGGCGGTGGACCTCGCCATCCACGAATCGGGCGGAGCGGCAGCCGTCGCGGTCAAGCCGGCGATGGAGACCAAACCCAAAACCCCGGCCGAAAAGCTCGCTACGAAAATCAACCTCTCCTTCCCGAAAGAGTCGTTGGAACGGGCTTTGGAACTCTGGTCGGCCGAGGCCGGACTAAAGGTTGTAATGCTCGGACCGGATATGATGGCCGACGGGATTACCAAGAACCAGTCGATTACGGAGTTCAACGAACAAGGGGTGGGGGCGGAAGCGGTTCTGCTCAAGATTTTGAAAATTGCCAACCCCGAAGGTAAACTCGTCTATATTCTCAAGCCGGAAAGTCCCGGCGGAGAAAGCGTTGTACTCATTACGACCCGCGCCGCCGTAAAGACGCGCGGCGACAAGTTGCCCGCGTCGCTTGCTGAGCCGCCGGCGGCTGTGAAGAAGCCCTAGTCGAACATCGCCGTGCTTGCGCTCGCTGGCGCGACCTCCGCTCGCCTTCGAATCGAGACGAAACACGCACTGCAACGAGCGAAACGAATCGCCGATCCACGCCGTGTCCGAAAAACTCTTCTCCATTCGCTGCGAAACGTGCGGTTCGCGCCTGGCCGTGCGCGATGCGTCGCTCATCGGGCACATCCTTTCGTGTCCGAAGTGTTCGAGCATGGTGATGGTGCAGCCGCCGGAAGGCTGGACGCCTCCGGACGCCAGCGGCGAACCGGCGGGTTCGGCGGCCTCGACCGGTTCGGCCGTCGACGTGTCCGCTGCTGCCGCGGCAAGTTCTGCGGTGGCGCCCACGCCGACTTCTCAGCCAACGCCGTCTCCTCCGACGCCGCTTCACTCATCGCCGCTCGCGCCGACGACCTCCGCAGAAGCCGCCACGCTTCGCGAGCGGTGGGCAGGTTCGGCCGCCGCGACGCCGCCACTCGCTGGTAGCCCGAGCGTTCCGAGCGCCGTCAACGACGTTCCGCTTCGCGGTGAAGATTGGCTTTCGCCGCGACGGCGCTGGTTGCGGCATTACCTGCCGCAGATTGGGGCGGCGCTCGTCGGCGTTATCGTCACGAGCGCCGTGTGGTACGCCTTCTCGCCGGGCAAGCCGCCGGAAGAAAGCGTGTCAGCTACGGCTCCGGAGGAGCCGCGCGAGAAACCGCCGAACGATGCGGCAAACGCGGACATACCGGTCGAACCTACTTTGCCGCCGGAACGCGCGGCGGCGACGCCGGCGCCCCGCGCGCCGGAGCCCGACGAAGTTGCCGGCGCGAATCCTGCGGTTGTGCCAACCGTTGCAACACCCGATGCTCCGCGGGTCGTCCAATCGCCGCCGGCTGCCGATCCCGTCGACGTTGCCGAAAACGATGCCGCGCCCGAGAAGCCCGTTCGCGATCCGCTGCCGGTCGTCGACGTCCCCGCTCGACTCAACGACACGATCCTCAAGCTCGACTACGTCAACGCGCCGCTCGTCGATTTTCTCGGCGTCTTGTCGAATTTCAGCACGATTCCGATCACGCTCGACGTAGATGCCGTGGTCGAATCGGGCATACGCGTCGATGCGCCGGTCACGGTTCGTCGGCCGAAGTCGACGGTCGGTCAGGCGCTCGATGCCGCTCTCGCGCCGCTCAAGCTTCGCTACGTCGTCGCGGATCAGCACGTCTTGGTCACGGTCGCGGAACCGGAGGCCCCGCCGCCGCCCGTGCGCCGCGACGTCGGCGATCTGATCGGCGGCGAAGCCGGGGGACCGGACCGTCTGGCAAGGCTGGTCATGCGGCTGGTCGAGCCGACGTCGTGGCAAGCCGAACGGACGACGACGTCGCTCCGCGTCGACGGTTCGGCACTGGTGATCGTGCAATCGCCGCGCGTCGTGCGGAAGATCGATGCCTTGCTGGCCGCTTTGCGTGCGGCGCGGCGCGACCCGGTCGGCGCGGCGGTGGCCCCGCCGCCGGCGCTCGAAACCCGCCCCGCAATGGCGCGCGACGCCCTGGGCAAGAAGATCACGCTAAATTACACGACGCCGACGCCGATGGCCAAGATTCTATCTCGCCTGGCCGAAAGCTCGAAGCTGACGCTCGTCGTCGATTGGCAGGCGCTGGCCGCCGAGAGCCTCGGCCCGGCTTCGACCACGAGCTTGATCGCGAACGACGTGACCGTCGAGCGGGCGCTCGCCGCCTTCGTCGAGCCGCTCTCGCTGGCCGTGCGGGTGATCGATGCGCGAACCGTTGAAATCACCACGCAAGACGAACTGGCCGGCAAGCCCGAGTTGGCGGCATTTCCGCTGGCCGATCTCGCGGGCGATCCGCAGTCGTTAGCGGCCATTGGCGACAAGCTGCGCCAGCAGTTTGGTCCAGCGGTCTCGCTGGACGCCGCCGACGGCGACGCCGATTTCGGTGTCGCCTGGCATCTCGACGCGCCGAGCAAAACGCTGTTCATTCGGGCCCCGCAAGATTCGCTCGTCCGGCTCGACGGCGTGTTCCGCGACGCCCGCGCGAAGCAGAAGCGCTAGAGCGCGTTCCGAAACCGGAAACTGTGGGAGGCGAATCCTTTCGCCGATGGCATGCGTTAGCGATTCGGTCGGCGAAGGGATTCGCCTCCCACAGTTCTAGGATAGGGTATTTGTGTCGTCGCCAAGTTTTCCGTGTGCCGGCGACGCATCACGCCTTCGCAAAGCCTTTGGCGAAGGTCACGATCACCGCAATCGCACCGATGATTGCCAGAATCGACTTCGCCTGCTCGAACCGCGTGGCGCCGAGCAGCGATCCGATGTCGCCTTCGCGCGTGGTTTTCGTAGCGGCCGCCGGAGATGCCGCGCTGCTCGCGGCGGCATCGGGAAGCGGATAGGACGGACGCGCGTCGGGATTGGCTGCCAACGGCGCCGATTCCGACGCCGACTGTAGGCCCGCCTGACCGCTCGCGCCGGGCCACGACCAGCGACCGTTCGGCTGCGCCGTTCCGGCGACGCCCGGTTGCGCGAACCGCGGGTCGATCGCCGTCATCGCGCTTTGCGGCGAGTTGTTGCTCGGCGCGATGCGGCCGGTAAACGGATCGGCGGGCGGCGATTGCGAACCGAGCGCGTTAGGGTATGGCGGAGTCGCGCGATTCGCATTGACGGGCGGCAAACCATCCGCCGCTCGCCAACCGTCGAGCGAACCTTGTCCGGACGCGCCGCCGACGTCGGTGCGATTCGCAGTGAGCCGGGCGAGGTGCACGTCGTTCGCGCCGCGGACGGGCGCAAGGAATTGCGCCACACGACCGGCGTCGCTGCCGGCCGTTCTTCCGTCGCCTTCGCCGAAGAGCACGCCGGCCAATTCGCCCCGCTGGTTCAAGATCGGACCGCCGGAATCGCCTTGCCGGGCGGCGGCAGAAACTTCGACCATTTCGAACGGGTGCTTGGCGCCCGGCGCGACATACTGCGTGCAGCGGCCGACCGCCATGCGGTAATTGCCGCTGCCGTAGCCCGCGATGGCGAGCGTCTCACCCGGGGACGCGCGTTGCGCCGCGATCGGCATCGGCTCGACGTTCGGCTTCCAGATCGACAGCGCCGCCAGATCCCACGTCGCGTCGCGTTTGAGCACGGTCGCCTGCGAGCGAAAACCGTCGGGAAAAACGACGGTGATCGGACCGGCTTGATTCTCGACGACGTGGTTGTTCGTAATTACCAGCCCTTGCGACTCCGTTACGTCGACCAGCGTGCCACTGCCGTACGACGTGCCATCTTTCTCGGGCACGATGATGCGCGCGACGGCGGGATGTGGCTGCTGCATTGTCGCCGCCGTAACTTCCCCAGCCGCGGCGATGCCGCCGAATGCTCGCGAAGGCCCTAGCGGCGCGCTCGAGAAATCGGCCCTCCCGGGGCGCGCAAAAAGAACCATCGCCAGCGCCACAGCGAGCGAAACGAGCGTCCTCTCTACGGCCGGTCGGATCATGTGGGGCGAAATTCCTTGCGGTCGACGTGTTTGGCCGCCTCGCGTTCGGCAATGAGACGGACGAGCCGCTTACGCAGGTCGTCGCGCTCGGCGGCGCGTTGTGCAGGCGGCGGCACGGGGGCGGCGAGTGGATGGGATGCTTTGGTGTTCATGCGGCGATCGGTCGGCCTCCGCGCAAGTCGTCGTCGCGCTGGGGAAAGTCCTCGCCGCCGTTGTATTGCTCCTTGAGCCGGTCGAGTTGCTCGCGCAAGGCCTCTTCGGCCAGCTTCGTAAGCGTGAGCCGCGCTGGATAGCCGGCCAGAAACACCGCGGCGTTGCGGGCTTCGTTCAATAGCTCGCGCGAAAGGTAGAGCGTCGCGCGGACCTTGGCCTGACGGCGGGAAGGCATATCGGACATGGCGGGCGGGAATTGCGTCTCGGAATCGCGACGCGTGAGTGGGCTGACGAAACGTCGGACGTTTGTGAACTTTCGGCAGCGGCCGCCTCGACAAACCAAGATTGCCCACGGCGGCCGCAACGCTTCGCCGATCGTCATGCGGCGCATAGGCAGGACAATCTCGCCAGACCGAGCCGCTACGCCGGTGGGCGCCTGCATTCGGTTCGCGAGGCTCCGCAACTCGCCCAGATTGCCGAAACGTGGCTCGCTACAGTCGTCAAAGCCCTCAGATTCCCCCGGATTGGAATCATCCGCACGGCCGGCGCGGCCGATAGACTAGGAATGACCGGCATCACCGGTCCAGGTTGCCATTCCGCGCCGTGTAACGTGAGGAGCGAGCAGTGAAACGCGCACGTATTTTCGCCCTGGCCTCCGCCTTGATGGCCGCCGGATCGTCGGTGGGCGTCGCCCAGGAAATGGAAATGGTTGGGCCGATGCCGCCGCAGGCCATGATGGGCCGTGGTCCCATGATGGGCGGCGGACCGATGATGGGCGCGCCGGCGATGAATGCGTCCTACGGCGCGATGCAACCCGCTGTCGACCAGGCCGCAATCGCCTACGGCGGCGCGTACGATCCAAGCTGCGGAGATTACGGCGGCTACGGCACTGGATACGGCATGGCCGGCGGCGAGGACGAACTTTGGAACAAGGTCCACCGGCCCAACCGCTGGTATTTCGGCATCAACTACACCGGCCTGCGCATGAAAGGCATGTTCGTGCCGGAACTGGCGACCACCAGCCCGGCGGGAACGGCCCAGGCCGTCGCGGGCCGGCTGCCCGATGCCACGGTGCTCATCGGCAACGAAAAACTCGGCAGCGACTGGCGGCACGGCGGCGAAGTCCGGCTCGGTTGGTGGCTCGTCGACGGTCAATTCGTCGGCCTGGAAGGCTTCTTCCTGGCCACCGAAACCGAAGAGACCAGCGAAACGCTCACCTCGACGTTCACGACGGGAACCTCGGGCTTCATCCTCGCCCGGCCATACTTCGACTTGCTCGCCAACGCCGAAGACGCCCGCATCCTCGCCTTCGACAACTTCAACAACGGCCAGGCCACCGTCGACCTCGACGGCGCGATCACCGTCGATTCGTTCAGCGATTTCCAATCCGGCGGCATCATGCTCCGGCACGTCCTGTGGGCCGATTTCGAACGAAACACGCGGCTCGATCTGATCGGCGGCTACCGCTACCTCCGCGTCGAGGAACTCTTGTCGATCCGCGACCGGCAGCTCACGCCGCCGTTCGGCCTGGTCGGCGCGGTGCTCGACGAACGGACCGATCTGTTCGAAACCGAAAATCAGTTCCACGGCGGCGAAATCGGGCTCGACGCGCAACTCTACGAAGACGCCTGGACCTTCCAACTGGTCGGCAAATGCGGCTTCGGCAACATGCACCAGACGCTCGACATCGACGGTTCGCGGACCGTCACCAGCGGCGGCGCAAGCGTGACCACGCCCGGCGGCTTGCTCGCGCAGCCGTCGAACATCGGCCACTACAGCGACGACGAGTTCACGATCGTGCCGGAAGCGCAAGTCCGCGTGCAGTACTCATTCTTTGAAAACTTCCGCGTCTTCGCCGGTTATCGGATGCTGTATATCACGGAAGTGCTGCGGCCTGGCGATCAGATCGACCGGACGATCAACGAGACGCAGTTCAACGGCGGCGCGCTCACCGGCGCCGCCCGGCCGACGGTCAACTTCGCCAGCGGCAGCGCGTGGCTGCAAGGCGTCGACGCCGGTATCGAAATCGAGTGGTAAACGGCAAGGTACGCGGCCCGCGGCTTGATTGGCAACTGTAGGAGGCGAATCCTTTCGCCGACCGACGTGTAAACCGACGGCATCAGCGAAAGGATTCGCCTTCTACAATAGAGAACCGCGAGAATTACAGCTTGCCGAACGCATCGAGCGCCCGTGCGATGTGGTGCTCTTCGAGCGCCGCGGAAACCTGCACGCGGAGCCGGGCTTGGCCTTGCGGCACAACCGGATAGCCGAACGCGATCACCATCACGCCAAGCTCCATCAACCGTCGGCTCTTTTTGATCGCTTCGGCCGCATCGCCGATCATGATCGGAATGATCGCCGTCGGCGAATCGTGCAAGTCGAAGCCGAGCGCGGCAAGACCTTCGCGCATCCGCCGCACGTTCGCGTGAAGCTTCGCGACGCGCTCGGGTTCGCGCTCGACGATCTCGATCGCCTTGCGAGCGCTGCACGCGACCGTGGCCGGCAGGGCGTTCGAGAACAGGCTCGGGCGGCTCCGCTGTTCGAGCAGCTCGATGACGTGCGGCGCAGCGGCCACGTAACCACCCGCGGCGCCGCCGAGCGCTTTGCCGAGCGTGCCGGTGAGAATGTCGATCTGGCCGAACAGGCCGCAATGCTCCGGCGTTCCGCGGCCGGTCTTGCCGAGCACGCCGATGCCGTGCGAATCGTCGACGATCAGAATCGCATTGTAGCGCCGGCAGATCTCGACGAGTTCGGGGAGCTTCGCCACGTCGCCTTCCATGCTGAACACGCCGTCCGTGATGACCCAGCGGACTTCTCTGTCGGCGTGCTCCTTGAGCTTGGCTTCGAGTACGGCCAGGTCGCTATGGCGGTAGATGTCGCGGGCCGTCTTCCGCGCCAGCCGGCAGCCGTCGATGATGCTGGCGTGGTTGAGTTCGTCGGATATGAGCACGTCGCGTTCGCCGGCGACCGTCGAAATCAGCGCCTCGTTGGCGTTCCAGCAACTCACGTAGGTCAGCGACCGCTCCGTGCCGACGAATCGGGCGATCGTTTCTTCGATTTGCCGATGGCACGACAAGGTGCCGCAAATGAACCGGACGCTGGCCGTGCCCGCGCCGAATTGCTCTAGGCCTTCGATGCCCGCGGCGACCACCTCGGGATGGTCGGCGAGGCCGAGATAGTTGTTCGAGCAGAGAACCAGCACTTCGCCGCGGCCTTCGACGGCTGCGGTCGCGCCGAGCGGGCTGGAGAGCGTGAGGAACTCCTTATACTGGCCGCTATCCCGCAGACCGGTGAGCAGGTCGACGGTTCGTTTCGTAAAGACGTCGGTCGCCATGTAAAGTCGCTCCGGATTGCAAGGACCTAGCGTGCCTCGACGTAGGGCGATTCTAAGCGATTTCGCGATCTTCCGGCAGGCGTTTGCCGCCGTGCCGCGGCAGTGGTACGTTATCCTGGTGCCTCACGAGCTTCCGCCCAGCGGCGTACGAACCCACAAGGAGCCAGCTATGTGCTGCTTTTCCGGCCGCGTTGAGAAAGTCGCCGACACGAAGATTTTTGCCCGGGCGTCGAAGGACGGCCGTCAATACCTCGTGTACAGCATGAAGTTCAAGGCGGACGACGCCGTGGCGATGATCTTGCCGCTGCCGGTGCCGAAGGAGCCGAAGGAGGACGCGGTGAAATTCGTTAACCTAGAAAAATACCCGGACCTGTTCGACGATTTGCGGCGAGGCTTTCCCATTCCGCCGTCGGACGCACCGCCCGCAACTCGATCCGGCGACAAACCGCTTTCGGCGCCGCCGCTAAAGGTTGAAAAGGTCGGCAGCTTCGAGGCCTCTTTCGTCCCGACGATCAAGGACTTCGCTCGCCTCGATAAACGATTCCGCTTGCCCGACGACGTTTGGGAGAAACTCGGCCGATACAAAGACTTCGGTTTCGCGGTCTTCAAGCTCAAGGCCGGCGAGCAGAAGGTGCATCCGATGGCGTTCGAGTTTCCCCGCCGCGACGCGACAAAGCTGTTCTTCCCGACGGTTCACATCCACGACGGCAAGGTCCACGCGAAAGCCGACTTCGACCATCTGCTGTATTGCCAAGTCGCCGAAGGCCAAAGCTTGCCGATGTTCGACTGGGCCGAATCCGACTCGCACGCGGTCAACTTCGTCAAAATCGACAAGAGCCAGGGCATCGTCGAAAAGAATGCGCACGTATACCGGCGTGGTATGCACGGCAAGCTGAAGAACGAGGACGTGCTGGTGTGAGCGGCGGGATCGAGGTTTGAGGATTGAGGATCGAGGGGATTACGCATGGAGGGTGAGTCGCCGCGGCCGTTATCGATCCTAGACCGCGCGGCCGTGACGGTGGCGACCGGGTTGGGCTTTGGCTTCTCGCCCTGGATGCCCGGCACGGTGGGCGCGATTTGGGGATTGCCGCTGGCGTTTGCGGTGGCCCATCTTGCGTGGCCCGCGGGGCAGCTAGCGGCGATCGTCGCGTGCTTTCTCGTCGGCGTGCCGATTTGTGCCGCTGCGGCACGGGCGCTCGGCGGCAAGAAGGACCCCGGGGCGATCGTCTGGGACGAGATCGCCTCGCTGCCGATCGTGTTTCTCGGCATCGCGCCCGAGCGGCTGGGTGTCGGCGATCTCGCCGCCGCGGATTGGCGGCTGTACGCCGCCGGATTCGTGTTGCATCGCGTTTTCGACATCGCCAAACCGCCCCCGGCAAGGCAGGTCGAGCGGTTGCCCGGCGGCTGGGGAATCATGGCCGACGACGCCCTTGCCGCGGCGATGGGATGCGCGAGCTTGCACCTGCTCGACTGGCTCGGGCTGTTTCGCTGATCGCTGCGTTCTGACGTAAAGCGGCGGACATTGATAGAATGGCCGCGTCGACTGGTTTGATAGGGTCGATCGCTAAACGCAGAGGACGCAGGGGGAAGGCAGCGAGGAACACCTCCGACGTTGGTTGTGAAACACGGGGAACGGCGGAAATGCAGCATGAAGAATGCAAAATAAAGAAAGCGGTGCGAAGCGGCCGTTCGTTCTTCATTCTTCATTCTTCATTTTGACTTCTGCATTCCCTCCGTGTCCTCCGCGTTGAAAAAATGCGCCCAATTCGCGCGGGAGACTCAACGTGGCAGCAGCACTTTTGGACGGCAAAGCTCTGGCGGCGCGGATTCAGGCCGAGATCGCCGAAGAAGTCCGCGCGTTTACCGCACAGATGCACGTCACGCCGTGTCTGGCCGCCGTGCTCGTCGGCGAAAACCCGGCGAGCGAAGTCTATGTCCGCAACAAGCGGCTCGCCAGCGAACGAGTCGGCATGACGAGCCGCTTGATTCGCATGGACAGCCAAACCTCTCAGCACAAATTGCTCGCGCTCGTCGCCCAGCTCAACGCGGACACGGCCGTCCACGGCATCTTGATCCAATTGCCGTTGCCGAAGCAGATCGACTCGCACGCCGTGCTCTGCGCCGTGAGCCCGCTCAAGGACGTCGACGCCTTTCATCCCGAAAACGTCGGGCTCCTCGTGCAGGGCACGCCGCGGTTCGCGCCCTGTACGCCTTACGGCGTACAGCAGCTCTTGATTCGAAGCGGCATCGAAACGGCAGGCCGCCACGCCGTCGTGCTCGGCCGCAGCGACATCGTCGGCAAACCGATGGCCAACCTGCTCGTCCAGCGCGGCCCGGGCGGCGACGCAACCGTCACCATCTGTCACAGCAAGACCCGCGACCTCGCCGCGATTACCCGCCAAGCCGACATTCTCATCGCCGCGATCGGTCAGGCACAATTCGTCAAAGCCGACATGGTCAAGCCGGGCGCGGCGGTGGTCGACGTGGGCATGAACCGCCTCGACTCGGGCAAGCTCGTCGGCGACGTCGATTTCGACGCCGTGAAGGAGGTCGCCGGCCACATCACGCCCGTGCCCGGCGGCGTCGGGCCGCTCACCGTGACCATGCTGCTCAAGAACACCCTCTCCGCGGCGATCCTCTCGGCGGTGAAGCGCGATCTGCTCAATACCGACTGAGCGGAGCTTTCCCAAACCGCAAAGGGGCAAAGATGCAAAGGGGATTGCCGGCGCACCCGTTGGCCGCAACCAAACATGTTATTGAAACACGGAGTCACGGAGACACGGAGGGAATCCGAATAGCAACATGGAAAAGTGCAGAACGTTCGCGGAAGCACTGTTCGCAGCATCACTTTGCCAGGTCTTCATCATTCCTCGGCGCGTTTCGTGTTTTCGTACTTTCGCGCTTTCGTGATCGCATGGGGGCATTTACGTTTCCCTTTGCGTCTTTGCTCCTTTGCGGTTCGCCGTCCGTTGGCCCATCGAGAAGACCGCTTGCACTACCCGAGCAACCGCCAGCAATGCCAGCGGCGCGGACGCAACCGCGAGCACGAACAGCGGCCAGGCCGGACCGCGGGCGACGAGTCCCAGGTAAACCCCCAGCGAAATCGCCGCCATCACGCCAATCGACGCGGCCACGGAGGGTACGAGCCACGTCGGGCGCGGCGGGCGGCGGGATGTGTCGGATACGGTCATGCCAGTCGTAGCGGGAGTGCCGATTTTCTGGATTCTGTCAATTCTGCCGCCGATAGTCCAAGGTAGGACCCAATTCTACGCAAGGAAGGAAAATCCCGCTATGAAACGCGTATTGTTCGGGCTTCTGGCCCTCGCGTCCTTGTCTTTGGCGACCGGTTGCAGCACGGTCGGCAATTGCGGCGCCGGCGGCTGCGGCGACGGCTGCGGCCCGGCCGGTTGCGGCAGTGCCGGCGGCGGCCTCCTCGGTCACGGCGGCATGTGTGCCGATGGCTCCGAGTTCGACCCGTGCCACCCCCGGCTGCGTCCGCTCAAGCGAGCCGGCGGCCGCCACGGCGGTTACGACGCGGGCGCCTATGGCCCGCCGACCGCGGCGATCGCCTACCCGTACTACACGACCCGCGGCCCGCGCGATTTCTTCGAGCCGAATCCGCCGTCGATCGGGTACTAGCGGCGAATGTCCTATTCGCAAGCCGCAATCACCAATCAAAAGCCAATGCCCAAGCTCCAAGCAAACCTTGGAGCCTTGGGCATTCGGCATTGGTGTTTGATTGAGCATTGAGACTTGGTCATTGGGCAATTGCCGTGTCGCGCACGACCCTAGCACGTCGAACCGCCTTGGTCGTCACCTGCGAGCACGGCGGCAATGACGTTCCGGCGGAGTATGCCGCGGCGTTTCGCGGCGCAGCGAAGGTGCTCGCGAGCCACCGCGGTTACGATCCCGGGGCACTCGAGCTTGCCCGCCGGTTCGCCGCGGAACTTCACGCGCCGCTGTTCTTCGCCACCGTCTCGCGGCTCGTGGTCGAGTTGAACCGCTCGCCGCACCATCGCGCGCTGTTTTCGCAGTTCACGCGCCCGCTTCCCGAAGCCACGCGGCGACAAATCCTCGAACGGCATTACCTGCCCTATCGCACGGCCGTCGAACGCGAAATCGCGCGGCTTGTCGGCGCGCCGGGCACGATCGTGCGCCATCTGTCCGTGCATACATTCACGCCTGTGCTCGACGGCGAAACCCGCCGGGCCGACATCGGCCTGCTCTACGATCCGCGCCGTCCGCTCGAACGCGCGTGGTGCAGCGCTTGGCGCGACGCCTTGCTCGAAGCGCGACCCGACCTCATCGTCCGCCGCAACTATCCCTATCGCGGCACGAGCGACGGATTCGTCACCTATTTGCGGCGAAGGTTTCCCGCCAATCGGTACGCCGGCATCGAGTTGGAAGTGAACCAGAAGTATCCGCTTGCCGGCGGCGTCGCGTGGCGGCGGTTGATCGCCGATCTGACTCAAACGCTGTCGATGACTTCGCGCACCACCTGACCGTGTACGTCGGTCAACCGGAAGTCGCGGCCGCTATAGCGATACGTCAGCCGCTCGTGGTCGAGTCCGAGCAAGTGCAGAATCGTGGCGTGCAGGTCGTGCATGTGAACCTTGTCCTGCACGGCGAGGTGACCAAAATCGTCCGTCGCGCCGTGGGCGAACGCCCGCTTGACTCCGCCGCCAGCCAGCCAAACGGTGAATCCGCCGGGATTGTGATCGCGGCCCGTGCCGTTCTTCTCGGCGTAGGGCGTGCGGCCAAACTCGCCGCCCCACCACACGATCGTGTCCTCCAGCAGGCCGCGCTGTTTGAGATCGGCGAGCAAAGCCGCGATCGGCCGATCGACCGCCCGCGCGTGGTCCGCGTGCCGCGGCATGTTCGAGTGCTGGTCCCACGCCGGGTTCGCACTGTTGTCGCCATACGTGACTTGCACGTACCGCACGCCCGCCTCGCAAAGCCGCCGGGCCATCAAGCATTGCCGGCCGAACAAGTCGGTCGCTTTTTCCCCGATGCCATACATCGCCTGCGTGGCCGCCGTCTCGCGCTGCAAATCGAGCACGTCTGGCGCGAACTGCTGCATCCGCCAGGCGAGCTCGTATGACTTCACGACCGCGTCGAACTCGGCATCGGCGGCAACGTCCTTTGCGCCGCCTTCGCGCCCGCGACGAGCCTGCGCTTCGTTGAGCCGCTGGATCAGGTCGAACGTTTGCCGCCGCTGGGCAACGTTCCCGTCGCCGCTCAGATTGCGAATCGCCAATTCCGACGCCGGACCGCCCGCTTTGCCGAGCGCCGTTCCCTGATAGACCGCAGGCAAGAACGCGTTGCCATAGTTCCGCGCCCCGCCGTTGCCGGCCGACGGCGCGATCGTCACAAAGCCCGGCAGATTCTCGTTCTCCGTGCCCAGGCCATAAGTAATCCACGAACCCATCGACGGCCGAATCTGATTCGCCGCGCCGCAGTGCAGAAACAGCGTCGCCGGTCCGTGGGCGACGCCTTCCGTGTTAAGTGAGTGAATGAAACACAGATCGTCGACATGCTCGTTTACGTGCGGAAACAACTCGCTCGCCCAGCGGCCGCACTCGCCATGTTGCCGAAACTTCCACAGTGGCGTCATCACCCGCTGCGAAGAACCCCGCATGCCCGTGTTGGCGATGACGCGAGCGTCGTCGAACGCCATCGACTTGCCGTCCCGCTCGAACAATAGCGGCTTGTAATCGTAAGAATCGACGTGGCTCACACCGCCTTGCATGAACAAAAAGATCACCCGCTTCGCCCGGGCCGGAAAATGGACCGACTTCGGCGCCAGCGGATCGTTGACGCGCGACGCAGCGGCTGCCGCACGCGGCGCAGCGTTCGCCAAACCGGCCAGGGCCAAATAGCCAAATCCGCACGCCGCGTGACATAGAGCATCGCGGCGCGTGTAGCAAGAATTGGCCAAAAACGTGTTCGGATCGCTCATCGCGCACGGACCGTGTGGTTCAACTTTGTAACGGCAAACGACTCCTTTGCGACAATCCTCAAAAAAAGCGAGTAATGTCAAATAATTCCCTCTCCGGTGCTATCTGCTTGCGATCTCACGGGTGTCTCTCGAAAAAAAACCTTGACCCAGGTTGTTCGGCGCGCCAGGAGGCCCCGGGAAAAGTTTTGAGAAAATCCCTCTTGCGGCACAGCGGCCAATAAGCGGCGCGCCATCAACACCTTGCCCAGTTCGACCGCAATCGCGATTCCGGCGCAAACCGCCAACGAGCCGCCTCGCCCGCCGATCGCACGTCGATTGCACGTCGATCAACCTACCAGATGCCCACCCAAAAATCTACGAAGAATTTTACACATCCAGAAAATTTTTCCCGAATCACGCCCGGATCTACGCAGCCCAGCCGTTGTCCGCAACCAATGCCGTCATCCCTCCGCGTGACGGCAGAGCCGCCAATCGACCCGTCGTCGGAAAACGGATCCGCCTCCCCTGCTCGCCGCGTCAATCGACGTAGCGGAAATCCACCGACGCGCACAGCGACGCAAAAACTTGTTGCCACCGTTCGCCGTCGCCCGCATTGGTCCCGAGGAACTTCACGAGCACCGCGGACTCTTCCGCCGTCGGAGCCCGGCCGAGCGCGATGCGATAGGCCCGGTCGACGCGGGCGGCGGTGCTTGCCGTTGGCATCTGGGCGAGCAACCGCTTCGCGGAGGCCGCCGCCCGGTCGCGGACGAACGGGTGGTTGAGCATCAACAGCGCTTGGGGTGCGACCGTGCTCGTGTCGCGGCGGCCCGTGACCAGGCTCGGGTCCGCCGCGTCGAATGCCGACAGCACGTCGCTCTGCGCGTTGCGAAACGCAGGCACGTACACGCTACGCTCAAAACCCGTATGACGATAGCCGTAGTCGGCCGCGAGCTTGGCGGGAAACGTCGCCTGCACCGCGTCGAAACGCAACTCGCCGCTCGCGGCGAGCATCGCATCGCGAATGCACTCGGCATCGAGCCGCCGCCGATTCGTATGGGCAAGCAACCGGTTCTCCGGATCGCGCGCGGCGGACTCATCGCTTGCGCGGCTCGCCGAACGATACGTGCGCGAAGCGACGACGCGGCGAATCAGCCGCTTCACCGACCATTCGTCGTCAACCAGTTGCATCGCCAGTTCGTCGAGCAGCTCCGGATGCGACGGCGGCTCGCCGGTCGTGCCGAAGTTGTCGACCGTTCGCACCAGGCCCGCCCCGAACAGCCAGTGCCACACGCGATTGGCCATCACTCGGGCAGTAAGCGGGTTGTCGCGGCCGGCGAGCCAGTTGGCGAGTTCGAGCCGGCCGCTCGCATCGGACGGAAGGTTCGGCATTGGGCCGCGCGTCGCCACTTGCAGAAAGCCGCGGGGCACGACATCGCCGAGCGTGTGGACGCTGCCGCGGACGTGGATCGGCAAATCGACGCCGCGCCCCTGATCGACGAGCGACACGGCCGTTTCGCGCTGCGGGCCGGTTTGCTTGAGACGGTTCAGTTCCGCTTCCATCCGGGCGACCGCTGCGGCCTGCGATTCGGCGGTCGTGGCCGCACTCGGTGTGTCGCGGTCTCCAGACCGCGACACCGCGGCGTTTGGGTCAGCGTTCGCCGCGACCCGCTCGACCGGAAGGAACTGCACCGCGTCCGCAATCACGTGCCCGTTGGTCCCGTCGTTGGCAATGAGGACGAAGCTCTGGTCGGTCTTCTCGAAATTGAACTCGCCGAGCGAAACAAAATGCCCCGCGACGGGCGGCGGAACCTGCTGGTTGACGTGAACCGTCTTCTCGCCGTCGGCGCTGAACACGGTCACCGGCACCGACGCCGCCCGGTTGCCCCCCGCCACGAACGCCACGCGAACTTCATACCGTCCCGCCTTGGGCAGATTGGGCGCGAACGTGAGCGTTTTTTCGCCTTTGCCCGCGTCGAGATCGTGAAGATACCCGTCCCCGATGTACGCCTTCGTGTGCGTCGACGCCTGCCACTGGCCGACGCGCTTGGCCTGCGTGTCGTCGACCACGATGCCCGCGAGCTTGTCGACCGCGACGACGCCCGCCTTACTGCCGCTCGATGCCGTCAGTATTGCGAGACTTTCCTTCGCAGCCTTGAGCTGCGTTTCGAGCGCGGCGACCTGCGCGGTGTGCTCGTCGAGTCGGCGCTGCTCGTCCGGCTCGAGCGGCAACGGCACTTCCATCCACTGCGACACGTTGGCATGTTCGAGCATCTTCGCCCCGCGAAGGATACCGGCGAGCGCGTAGTAGTCGCGGGTCGGGATCGGGTCGAACTTGTGGTCGTGACACCGCGCGCACGCGATCGTTTGCGCCAAGATCGCCTTGCCGATCACGTCGAGTTGCTCGTCGACGACATCCATGTCGAGCTGCTTCTTGTCCTGCTCTTCCAGGTTCGTGTTGCCCAAAGCGAGAAAGCTCGTGGCGACGATCTGCCGCCGCCGCTCGGCCACGCTGCCGACGGTCATCAAGTCGCCGGCGACTTGCTCGCGCACGAACTGGTCGTAGGGCCGGTCCTGATTGAACGCCCCGACGACGTATTCGCGATACCGCCACGCATCCTTCAGGATAAATCCGCGAAGCGTCAGCGACTCGGCATAGCGGGCGACATCGAGCCAATGCCGTCCCCAACGTTCCCCAAAACGCGGCGACGCGAGCAGTCGATCGACGAGCCGCTCGTAAGCATCGGGCGAAGCGTCGGCAACGAATGCGTCGACGTCTTCCGGCATGGGCGGCAAGCCCGCAAGATCGAAGTAGAGCCGCCGGGCGAGCGTCGTGCGGTCCGCTTCCTCCGCCTGCGCAAGACCGGCCGCTTCGATCCGGGAGAGAATGTGCCGGTCGATGCGGTTGTTGGCCGCCGCGGAATGCTTCACGTCCGGCAGCGGCGCGAGAGCAGGCGGTCGATAGGCCCAAAACTCGCGGCCCGCTTCGATGTCGATGGCTTTCTTGGCGGATGCTGCCGCCGCGTCGTTCTTGCGCGGGTCGACGGCGCCCTCAGCGATCCATTTGGCGAAGTCACCGACCACGGCGTCCGGAAGCTTGCCCTTGGGCGGCATCTCGAACGATTCGTACTTGATCGCCGAGAGCAGCAAGCTTTCGTCGGGCTTGCCCGGAACGATCGCCGGACCGCTGTCGCCGCCCGTCTTCCAACCCGCCGCCGAATCGAGCTTCAGCCCGCCCTTGAGCTTGCCGTCGTTCTCCGCCTTTGTGCTATGGCAGGCGTAGCAGTGCTCGACGAGCGCCGGGCGAATCCTCGTCTCGAAGATCGCGGCTCGGGCGGAATCCGCATCCGGTTCCGCGGCCCGCGATTCGCGCACGAATGGTCCACCGCAATGCACGGCGAGTGCGCCGAGCACCCACATCGTTCGCCAGACAAGTCCGAATCTTCGCATCGCCGTCGTCCGAACGCCCGGAATCGTGCCGTTGGGTCAGCCTCCCATGATACGCGAACGAGGACGCCATTGCACTATGATTCGGGGTGCCGCGACCGGTTGCGGACCGCGGGTCACACCGCGATCGGCCAGGCAAACGACGACTTGACTTCGACTCGGCGGCCTGTCGCGGCGGATTCGCGGGCGGCCGTGATGATTTCGAGCACGTGGAGGGCATGCTCCGGCGTGACGAGCAACTTGCTGCCCGTGGCCAGCGATTCGGCCGCGAGCGCCGCCCCCTGCTGCCAGACATAACCTTGCGCCTCGGTCGCGTGCCGAGCGAGCTTGGGTTCTTGCACTGTAGCCAGGTCGACGCCCCGCGGCGCCCAATCGTATCCGACCAGCCCCATATAGCCCGTCGAACCGACGATGGCGATGGTGTGCCGCTCTTCGCCGCTGCCGTCGTGTCCGTGTGGGTTGAAGTAGTTGAAACCGGATTGAACGTGAGAGATGACGCCGCCGCCGTGATCGAGAAGCAGCATCGCGTTGTCCTCTTCCGCGACGCGAATCCGGCCTTTGTCCTCGACGGTTCGTTCCGGGGTGACGATCGAGAGCATCGCCGCGACCCGCTTCGCCGGACCGAGCAATCCCGTCAGCGACGTGATGTTGTAGACGGCGAGGTCGGGCATCGAACCGCCGCCCTTCTCATAAAAAAACGCCGACCAATTCGGGCCTTCGTGGCCATAGTGCGCATGTGCTGCCGCGACTCGACCAAGCTTGCCCGCCGCGAGTTGCCGCGCCATGAACGCGAATTGCGGACTGACGACCGTAATCGGCGCGCCCCACAGCCGCAGCTTCTTTGCATTGGCCGTTTCGAGCAGTTTCTGCCCCGCGGCGAGCGAATTGGCGATCGGCTTCTCGCTCCACACGTGCTTGCCGGCCTCGAGCGCCCGGCGGTTGAGACCTTCGTGTTCCTGCATGTCGGTCAGGTTCACGAGAAAGTCGAACGGCACACCCTGGAGCATCGCGTCGACATTTGGGTAGTGGTTGGCGACGCGACACTTCTCGGCCTGACGCCGGGCACGGTCCGGCTTGATATCGCACAGGCTCACGACCTCGACGAACGGGCAGTTGGTCAACGACGGCAAATACGAGTTCGACACGCTGCCGCACCCGATCACTCCCGTCCGAATGCGCTTTCGCGGAGCATCGTCGGACACCGCCTGCGTCGAGTTCGCGACAGCGACGGCGCCGGCAATGACGGAGGCTTTGCCAAAACTCCGGCGGCTTACGCGATGCAGTTGAGTCGGCATGGAATGCTCCTCAATCGGCGAGCGTGACTTGCGGGAATTAATACACCGCATGCGCGGATGTCAGCCCCCAGTCGAAAGCGTTCTTTGGTAAAGATCAAGCATCTGCGGCAGCATTTTTTCGAGGCTATAGCGTTCGGCGATCATCGCGGCCCCGTTCTGGCCCAGATGACGATGCGCGGCCGGATCGTCCAGCACCGCCAGCGCCCGTTCGACAAACCGATCGACGTCGTAAAACGGGGCCAACAGCCCGTTTTGGCCGTCGGCGATCATCTCTTCGACCGGCGGCGTCGCGCTGGCCAGCACCGTGCAACCGCAGGCGAGCGCGTCCATCATCGACCAGCTCAGCACGAACGGCACGGTGAGATAAACGTGCAAATCGCTGCGGCTGAGCAGTTTCACCAGGTCGTTGGTCGGAACCGTGCCCGTGAACAGAATCCGCGAGAGGTCGTACTCGTCCTGGGCAAGGACGTGCTCGCGGAACGAGCGCTCCCGGATGTAGTTCGTGTCGCCGCCGTAGCAGATGCGATCCGAGCCGACGCACACGACGACCGCGTCGCTGCGGGCTTCGACGATCCGCTTGGCGACCTTCATGAAAATGTCGAACCCGCGCATCGACTCGAACCCGCGGGAAACGTAGGTCACGACTTTTGCATCTTCAGGAATCGTGTACTTGCCGACCGCGAGCGGCGCATCGCGGACGCTCTCGTCGCGACGCCAGAACGTCGTGTCGATCCCGTCGAAGATCGTCGACAGCTTCGCTTGATACGCGGCCGGAAACCGAGATCGCTGAAAGGTCGTCGGGCTGTAGCCGCGGGTGCACGTTTCGAGGTCCAACAGCAACATCGCATTCCGCGCCCGCGCCCGAAGGCGGTTCAATTCCGTCGTCGGAAACTCCGGACGAAAATCCATGTCGGAATTCTTCGCCCCGTAGAACCACTCGAAGTAGTTGATGATCGGGCACTCGTACAAGTCGGCCAAGAAGACCGTCGAGCCGAATCCGCTGTGGCCGACGATGAGGTCGGGTTGGATCTCGGGATGAGCCTTGAGCGCTTCGTAGACGCCGTGGCTGTGCCAGACGTAGTTCTCGAACGTGCGGCTGCAATAGTGGGTTGCCTTCGTCGCCCCGCCGGCCGACTTGTACTGGATGCGGCGGATGCCGTCGATCTCGGCGTCGGGAAGCTCCGACACGAACGTGCAGCGAAACCCGTGGTCCTTGATCAGATACCGCGCAATATGCCCGAACTGCGCCGGAAAGTTCTTGTGGACGAAGAGTATGTGCATGGAATCCGGACCGGAAACGTCGTCGGGGTCGGGGCGATCCGCGCAAAGCGAGAAACACCGGGCATCATACTTTCGGGGCACGACCGCGGGTAGCGCGCCGGACAGCCTTGTCGCCGCCGCGCCAAACGAAAGCGACTGCCACCCCAGCAAAAGAGCAACGAACGCGCGTTTTCCCCCAGCACGTGACGCGAAGGTCGCTTGATGACTGGCCAATGGTTGTGGTAGGAAAGGGGCGAGTTGTCTCAATCTCAAATCGTCGGATTGCAGATTACAGCTTGCAGATTCCGGACTCATCTTACCGCAGGTCCGTTGCCCGCGCGACGTCGCATTACTTCATTCCCAAAACTGCGAACCCAAATCATGCCCAGAGTCCTCGTTACGCCGCATCCGCTCAATCGCACTCCGGGCCGCTATTCGCAGATTCTGGAATCTGCCGGTTTCGAAATCGTCTATCCGCTGGCCGGCCAAACGCTGGCCCAGAATGCCGCGCTGCTCGCACGCGGCGGATTCGACGCCATGCTCGCCAGCGTCGAGCCGCTCACCCGCGATGTCCTCAAGGCGTCGGGCGTCCGCGCCGTCGCGCGGATGGGCGTCGGGTTCGACGCCATCGACGTCGCCGCCGCGACCGAGTTGGGCGTCGCCGTGACGATCACGCCGGGAACGCTCGAAGAGTCCGTAGCCGAACACACGATTGCCCTCATGCTCGCCGTGTATCGCGATTTGCTCCGCCGCGACCGGCACGTACGCCAGGGAACGTGGCCGCGAAAGGCCTGGCCGCGACTTTCGGGCAAGACGCTGGGCCTGGTCGGCTTGGGCCGTATCGGCAAGGCGGTCGTGCGGCGGGCACAGGGTTTGGGGCTAACGGTCATTGCCCACGATCCGTTTCCGGACGCGGCCTATGCCGAGGCGAACGGCGTGCGGCTCGTGGCTTTCGAAGAGTTGCTGCGAACGGCCGACGTAGTGAGCCTGCACCTGCCGACGACGCGCGAGACCGTCGATGTTATCAACGCGCGGACGCTCGCCCTGATGAAGCCCGGTTCCGTGCTCATCAACACGGCCCGCGGAGCAATGGTCGACGAAACAGCCCTCGTCGAAGCGATCAAGAGCGGGCACTTGTTGGGCGCCGGCCTCGACGTGTTCAAGGAAGAGCCGTTGCCGCTATCGAGTCCCCTACTGGAACTCGACAACGTCCTCTTGTGCGAACACATGGGCGGGCTCGACGAGCAATCGCAAGAAGCGATGGCCAATCTAGCCGCCCAATGCCTGGCCGACTTGTACCAAGGACGCTGGCCCGAACGATGCGTCGTGAATCGGGACCTAGGCGCAGGTTGGAAGTGGTAGGCGAGGCAACCCCGACGCCGCGTCTGCCGCGCTGCCGCGTCCCTGACTTATCGTCGTGGCGTCGCGTTTGCCTTCGCAGCGGTTGACGCATTCGTCGTCGCGACGCGCATGCGAAGGGCGCCGACGGAAAAAACCTGGTAGCCGCCGGCGGCGGGGCCGTGGCGGTCGACGAACGAGACCGGGCCGGCGAATTCGGCTTCGAGACTGCGGCACGTGTCGACCTCGACGACCATCTTGCCGCGGAACCGCGTCGCTTGGCCCATCGGATCGGGCGAGTTGAGTTCGATCCGTGTTTCGAACTCGCCCACGAGCACGTCGCCGCGGTGGGAAACGCGGGTGAGCGTCAGTTCGAATTTGGAGACTTGCCCGACGGCCTTGTCGAAGCCGAGCAGGTCATTGGCGTCGGCGGCGGGCATTTCGACGGAGTGGCCAACGCGAATCGTGCGCCCGTCGAGAAACTTACCGAGCACGTTATCGCGGCCGATCGCGTCCATGCTATTGGCGACCAGCTTTTGCTCCTCTTCCGATGGAGCGTTCCCCTTCTCGTCGGTCACCGTCAGTGCCTCCGCAGGTTTTTCGCGGGCAACGAGGTATGCCTTTCCCGAAATGGGTTGGGTGGCGCGGACCGTTTCGGGTGGTTGGCCGGCGGAGCGCTGACCGGTGACTTCCTGTTCGGCCGAGCGGTAGGCGACGCGGGCCTTGGTCACGCGGCCCTCGTGCGCGGCCAGGATCGTGATCGAGCGAGTCTGGCGGCGGCTCAGTTTGGATTCGATTTCGTCGACCTTGGTGCCGCCCTGAACCGTGGTGGCCTTGAGTTCCAGGGCGAACAGGATGTCCTGTTCGGTCGTGCGGCCGACGGCGGGCGATTTGAAGGTGAACTGGTGCGACGCGCCGGTGACGGCCGCGTTCGCGGAGGGAACGGTCTTAGCGAGACCGGGCTTGGTCGCGGCCGGTTTCTCGGCGCCGTCGGCGGCAGCGAGAGGCGCAGGCATTGTGGCCGCGATCGCCAGCAGGGCGGCGAAGGGCAGTATGAGTGATTTACAGGCGTTCCGGCAGGATTTCAAGCACACGGCGGCCACCTCGCGGGTTGGAGCGGCGGTTGGGCAACGGGATAGGCTTCGGCCAGTTAGCGCGCGACGGCGCTCAAGACGGCGGGGCGGAATGGTCGGCATTTGGCCGCCAGGTGTCAAGAGAAGCACGAGGTGGGTTGTGGTCGAAATGAAGGCGTTCGATGGCTGGCGGCGAGCCAGCGACGGCCGTTGACGTGGATTGAAACTGGGTCTCAGTAGTTCTTCTTGGAAAACGCGTCGTTTCAGAACGAACAGTTTCGACGCAACTCATTTAAAGCAAAAGATTTGCGACATTATATGAAAAAACGCCTGCCAACTTATTGAAACTGAGTCGCAGTTTCGTTACACTCGACCTCCGTGACGACCCACGCAGTGGAAGCCGACGGTGCAAGGCGATGATGGCCGACAAGCCCGACCAACAGCCGTCCGAACCCTCTGACCCGTCACCGGAATCGGCCCGGATCGTCTACACCTCGGCCGAGCTCTTCCGGGGGCGAAAAGAGGTCTTCATCGAGCACGAGCAAGAACTGTACACGCTGAGGATCACCTCGAAGGACAAGCTGCTCTTGACCAAATAGACGCGAGAAATGCGATCGGACATGGATTCGATTCACCAATTCAATGCCGACGGCCGGAGAACCGGGTTGCGCAAGGGAGCGCTTTGCCGCTGGGTTGTGGCGTTTGCCGCCGCGGCAGCCACTTGGCCGGCAAGTCGGACGCTGGGGGAGACGATCGTCCCGGCGACATACGACGTCGACACGTACATGTTCGTCGGGTTGAACACGAACGCCGAGCCGGGGCTGAGCGTGTCGACGGACTACTCGGCCGGCGTCGTGGCGAACAACAACGCCCACTTCATCTTCACCGTGATCAAGTTCGACGATCTCGGCGGGCTCGCGACGAAAGCGGCCGGCGGCGGCGACAAGTTTCTGCGGCTCTCGACGCACAACTTCCCAGGCCCTTCGACCATCGCAGTCAGCATCGCCAAGGCAGACATCGACGCCGACGACGGAACCGGCTATCCCTCGCCGCTGTTTCCGGGCAACGGCGGATTGCAGGGGACGAACACCGACCGGCTGCGGTGGTACATGGCGAACATCAAGGGCGACGACCCGCAATACGGCGGTTACGCGGGCGGGGCAAAGCACGTCGGCGAGTTCGACATTCCCGCGGCGGGCACGTATCAGCTCGACGTCACGACGGCGGTCGATGCGTGGATCAGCGGGACGCGGCCGAACTTCGGCTTTGGCGTCTGGAGCGTCGCCGACGCGGGCGTGCAAGGCAACACGTTCGACTTCGCGTCGCTGGAGAACCCAAACGGCAACGGCCCGGCCCTTGTCGTTACGGGTGAGAGTAGCGGTCCCGCGATGGGCGATGCCAACAACGACGGCGTCGTCGATCGGCGCGACTTGGTGCAGTTGATGGGGCACTACGGCGCCGCGTCGGGAGCGACGTGGGCCGATGGCGATTTCGACGGCGACGGAGCCGTGACGCTCGCGGACGTCGTGCTCTTGAAGAACCATTTCTCATCGCCGGGCCCGCCAGGAACGCTCGCCGCCGCGGTGCCGGAACCGAACGGCATCGCAGCCTGCGTCCTCGGGGCGATCGGAGCGATTGCATTAGCGCGAAGCCGACGCCGACCGCAATAGAACGCGGTAAAAGCAGAGCATACATGGATTCCGCAAATGGAGTACGCAAAGTTCTCAACTCCTCGATGAAAGGCAACTTGGCAATGCGTTTTTTGGAAACTGCGACGACGATGGGGCGTTCGATGGTGCGCTGGGCTAGCGGAGCGGCGGTCGTGCTGGCGCTCGCTGCCAGCAGCCGCGCGGAAGTGCTGACGACCGCGACTTACGATACGGATTCTTACGTCTACTTCGGCCTCAATGCGGCCAGGGCCACCGAAATCACGCTCGGCGCGCCGCTGCCGCCCGGCGTCGATCCGCACTACAACGTCGGATTCGTCAAGTTCGACGTAAGCGAGTTATCGCTGTCGGGTGCAAAGTACTTGGAGCTTGAACCGAACACGGCGACGGCCGTCTTGCCTTCGGCGGTGGCGATTGCCCGGCTTTACGGCAACACGGACGACTACTTTGCGGCCGGTTCCGCGCCGGGCAGGACGGCGTGGTTGGCGGCGAATGCGTATGGGCAACCGCCGCTGGCGACGATGTCGATTTCCGCGTCCGGAGGCAAGCACTACGCGGACATCACGCCGCTGGTAAACCACTGGATCGCCAGTCCCGCCGATAACTACGGCATTGCGCTGTGGCGCGTGGGCGGGAACGACTTCGACAGTCCAGAATTGTTTTCGATGAACGATCCGCTCGGTCGCGGACCGGCGATTAACAGCGTGCCGGAGCCGGGAACCGTTGCCCTGGCTTCGATGGCCGCGGTTGGATTGGCGGTAACGTGTTTACGTCGTCGCGCGGCGCGGGCGGCTCGTCCATCGGCGGCTTGAATTGCACCACGAAGTAGCACCGCCAGCACCGGTGGACGAGCCGTCAGCGCCGTGTCCAAATAAGAGTTCCGTTGTCGTGTTCGCGAGGCGCAAGGCTTCGCAACTCCCGTTCAATCCAGGTTTGAAAGATGCTTTCATGATCCGATTTCGATTTTGTTCTCGATTTGCCGAGTCGTCGCCGCGCTGGCGGTTGGTTGCCTGCGTAGCCGCCGTAGGGTTGTCGTTGGGGTTTTGCGAGAGGGCCTTTGCCGCGGAGCCCAAGCCCGCGGGATCCGTGCAGTACGCCGAGATTCCCGAGGGCGTGACGAGTTTCGGCGCCGCAGTCGTCGGCGATTCGCTGTACATCTACGGCGGGCATCGCGGCGGCGAGCACGATTACTCGAACGAGGAGCAGTCCGATCAATTCCGCCGCCTGGAACTCGTCGCCGGCGGCAAATGGGAAGACTTGCCGCGAGGACCCAAGTTGCAGGGCCTGGCGCTCGTCGCGAACGGCGGCAAGCTTTATCGCATCGGCGGGTTCACGGCGCGGAACAAGAAGGACGACGTGCACGACTTGCACTCTTCGGCGGAAGTCGCGGCGTTCGACCCGAAGACGAGAAAGTGGTCGGATATGCCGGCGTTGCCCGAGGGCCGATCGTCGCACGACGCGGTCGTCCTGGGCGACAAAATCTACGTGGTGGGCGGTTGGAAGCTTGCGGGGGAGAGCGTCGAGCCGACATGGCACGGCAAGGCTCTCGTTCTGGATTTGGCGGCCGAGCCGCAGGCGTGGAAGGAGATTCCGAAACCGCCGTTCAAGCGGCGAGCGCTGTCGCTCGCGGCCGTCGACGGCAAGGTGTACGCCATCGGCGGAATGCAGCCCAACGGCAAGGTGTCGATGAACGTTGACGTATTCGACGAAAAGACGGGCAAGTGGTCGAAAGCGCCCGACCTGCCCGGAGAAGGAATGGACGGGTTCGGCACGTCGGCGTTCGCAGCGGGCGGCAAAGTGTACGTGAGCAATGTCTCGGCGAAGGTCTACGGACTCGACGCGGCGGCGGGCGAATGGAAACTTGCCGCGGAACTAAAGGAAAAACGCCTGTTCCACCGGATGGTGGCGACGGACGATGGGCAATTGCTCGTCGTCGGCGGCGCGGAGTGGCTCAAGGGAAAGGCCTACGGCGTGTATGCGATTGCGGTGGCTGCGAAGAACGCCGGTGCGGCGCAGTAACCGCGTGAGTTTGCTTCGACGAACGCGAATTGCGATGTTGCATTTAAATCAAAGACTGCCCGCGGCCTTTCTGCTCGCCACGGTCGTCGTGACGTTGGTTGCGAGCGTGCGCGCCGACGAGCCAGCGCCGCGCGCGACTCCGTCAACGGCAGCGGAGGCAGCGGCTGCAATTCGGCATCTCGTCGAAGAGTTGCAGGCAATTCGGCGCGAACGATCGGCCGTCGAGCCGAGGCGCCGCGACGAACTGGCCAAGGTGCAGCGACAGATCGAGATGCTTCGCTCGCAACTTGCGCCCGCCGAAAGCGCAGCGGCCGAAACGCGCGAACGGATCGAACAACTCGAAGCGAAGCTCGCAGCGGACCGCAAGACGGCGGCGGCGAATTGCGCATGGATCAACCAAGTTTCCGCCGCGGCGGTCCCCGTTGCCGCAGCCGCGGCGGGGCGCATTCGGCGCGATTCGGCGGAAGCCCCGGCGAACGTCGCGGCGTCGTTCGCGGCGATCCGCGAGCGACTGGCACGAAGCGACGCCAGCGAGCAGGCCGCGGCGGTCGGTGAAATGTGCCGGTTGTTTGGCGACCAGTGGTTGCCCGCGCGGACAGTGAGCTTGACGAACGAGCGAGTGGAGCTCGACAGCGGTCGACGCGCGCATCATGCGTGGGTGTACCGCTCGGGGCTGGCCTCGCGCGTGTTTGTGAGCGAAGCGGGCGACGTGGTTGGCGTTTCTTCTGGGAATTCCGCGGACCCGTGGACGGTCGAGATTCCGGAAGCGATGCAGCAACAGGTGCGGCAATCGATTGCCGTGGCCCGCGAACAGAAACCGCCGACGATTCTGCCGATTCCAGTTCGAGTCGCCCCGGATACGGGCGAGAAGTGACTTTCGACAAGGTTCTTCCGATCGCGATGAACACTGCGTTGCGGCGACAATTCGAGCGATTCGCTTCGCGTCTGTGGGGCATCGGCGTTGCGGCGATGCTATGCCCGGTCGTCGGCGGTATCGGAGATGCCTGCGCGCAAATGAGCGACGCGACGACCGCCGCAGACCGTGCGCACGGCGCCGCCGGTGCCACGCAACTCAAGTCCCGGCTCTCGGCGTTACGCCGCGAGCTGGAGCAAGCACGCGCCGAGTCCGTCGAAGCTCAACGGCGGCACGATGAAGAACTCACGACGCTCGCCGACGAACGGGCAAAGCTCGCCGACCGGCTCTTGACGCTGGAAATCGAACGCGAACGCAACGCCGCCAAACTCAAGACGCTGACCGACGAGAGCCGCATTGCCGCGGAGGCAGCCAAACGCGCGGCCGACGATGCCGCAGCGCTGGCGAACGCCGTGCGGGACGCGGCCGAACAATTGCGGCTGCACTTGCGCGAAGTCCCGGGCACGGAGAAGGCGTTAAAGCGGCTCTCGGCCATCGCGGCTGGATTGGCTAAAGGCGATGCGGACGCGGACCGAGCGCCCGAGCTTCCGCTGGTGCGGGAGTTCCTGACTCTTTGCGACGACGCCCATCGCGACGCGACCGGTGTGCGCGTAACGCAGTCGGAAATCTTCACGGCCACGGGCGAGCGCGAAGGCGTGAAGCTCCTCGCGGTGGGTCACGCGCGGTTTGCATATCAAACGCAAAACGGCGGCCGCGTTGGACTCGCGCTCGTCAGTGCCCAGGATGCGGCCGGATACCGCTGGACCGAGGACTTGCCCGGCGACGTGCAAACCGCGATTCGCGAAGCGATTACCGCGTGTGAAAACTCGCCGGGCGAACTGATATCGGTTCCATTCGATCCCACCGGGCGAATGCAACTCGATGAAGTAAACCGCGAACAATCGGTGTACGAGTGGTTTGTGGCTGGCGGCCTCGTAATGTTCCCGCTGGTGGCCGTAGCCGTCGGCTCGCTGCTGCTCGTTGTCGAGCGCGCCGCGTGTCTGTACATCGGCAATCCCGGAGCGGGACGGCTCGTCGGCGAGTTGCTCGCCGCGTGTCGCGCCGACGACTTGCACCGGGCAATGGACGCATGCTCGGAACGACGCGGAACCGTCCCGCGCGTGCTGGCGGCCTGTTTGACGCGGAGTTCCATCAGTCAACGGGCGATGGAAGACGCGATTCAGGAACAATTGCTTCAAGAGTTGCCCCGATTGCAGCGGTTCATGGGAAGCCTCGCGACGCTGGCCGGCGTGGCGCCGCTGCTCGGCTTGCTCGGCACCGTGACCGGCATCATTCAGACGTTCACCGTGATTCGATCGTTCGGTAACGCCAATCCCGCATTGATGGCCGGGGGCATTTCCGAAGCGCTCATCACGACGGCGCTCGGCCTGATGATCGCGGTGCCCGTCGTGATTTCCCACAGCATCCTGCGGGGCCGTTCCGAACGGGTCTTGGCCGACGCCGAACGGCACGCGGCGACGCTGCTGACGACGCTTGCTCACCGCCACGCCGATGGCGACACAAGCAGCACGCGCGGCAAGCGGCTGTCGGTCAACGGGCAAGGGTCGCGCGACGGAAACCACGCGCCCGCACTACCGGCGAACGGTTCGCGAGCAACGGACGCGCGCAGCAAGTCGTCCAAGCACGAACTCGACGCCGTCGCGGAAAAGGAGGTGCGCATTGACTGACGACGTCGTGCTCCTGGTGCGTCAGGGCGGTTGGGTGATGGGACCGATCGTGCTCGCGTCCCTCGCGGCCTGGTATCTGATCGTCTACGAGTGGCTCGCGCTGCGCCCGGCTGCGGGGCGGGACGCAATGTTTGTTGACGCGACCGTCGCGCGGCTCGAACGCGGCGAAAGCGTCCAACTCGACGAACGCGCGGCAACTCACGGAAACGTCGCGCTCGCGGTGCTCAGTTCGGGCATCGTCGCGCTGCGCCCCGATCGCGACACGTTCGAGGCTCGAGTCGGCCCGCTGCTCAAAAGCGAAACGACGCTCCGGCAGCGGCCGTTGCGGCTCGTCGCAATGCTCTCGGTCGTGATGCCGCTCTTGGGCCTGCTCGGCACCGTGCTGGGCATGACGCAGACCTTCGGGGCGTTCACGACGCGCGGCGCCCCGCAAATCGACGCGCTCGCCGACGGCATTTCGCAAGCCCTGATCACGACCCAAGCCGGGCTGGTCGCGGCCGTGCCCGTGTTGCTCGTGCACGGCGTGCTCAGATCGCGCGTGCGGCGCTACTTGGGTAAGGCCGAAGTCGCGATCAAACGAATTGAGGCGCTCGCGTGCCGCGACGATTCATAGCTTCGATTCGCCGCGCAACGCAGGAGACGACCAAGGTTGGCCGACAATGTTCCGATCCGTTCGATCACGCGAGCAATCCACCGGAGTCCTGGTGGACATTGCGCCCCTCATCGACGTGATGTTCATTCTGTTGTTGTTCTTTCTCGTGAGCAGCACGTTTGTGCGCGACACGGGTGTCGCGGTCTCTCGGCCGCAAGCCGCGGCGTCGCAGGCACTCGAACCGACCAGCATGCGCGTGAGCGTGACCGCGTCGGGCGAGGTTTATGCCGAAGGAAACCGCGTTTCCGTCGAGGAGTTGCAGGCGAAAGTCAGCGCGTTCGTCGCTCGCGAGCGGCGACGGACGGTGATCGTGATTCCCGACGCGGACGTTTCGGCGGGACGACTCGTCGAAGTCATGGACGCGGCGCGGTTGGGCGGCGCCGAGGACGTCGCCGTCGCCACGACGCGGAAGGAGGGCGGGCAATGAGCGTGCGAGCAGGGCGGTACTGTTGCGTTGGTTTCGCGGTGGCCGCGGCGGCGGCAGCGACGATCGTTTGCGTGTGGCTGATGGCGGCGCTAAACCGGAACGTCGCGCTCGCCGCGCCGGAGCCGGCGTGCATACGGTGCGTGATGCTCGAAAGCATGCCGACCTCGCGGCAATCGTTGCCGACCGAGTCAACTGACGCCGCCGCCGAAACGTCCGCCGAGATCATGACGGTCGATCTCGATGCTCCGGCGCCGCCGATGCCGAGCGTGGTTCCGTTGGACTTGGACGTGGCCCTGCCCGCGCCGGACGTGGACGCCGTGCGCGTCGCGGTCCGACAGACGCCGGCGGCGGGAACGAAAGCGCCGTCGCCCGCGGTCACCACCGCATTGCGACCGGCGGGGGCGACATCGATCTACGATGCCAATCGCGTCGACCAGCCGCCGCGCGAACCGGCAGGCAACGCGAAACCGGCCTATCCTCAGCGGGAGCGCGATCTCGGCATCGAGGGCAGCGTGAAGCTAAAGATTCTGATCGACGAGCGGGGCCACGTGGCCGACGTCGAGGTTGTCAGCGGTGCGGATGCGTTTCGCCGCGAGGTGCTAGCCGTTGTCCGCTCGTGGCGCTTCGAGCCGGCGCGCCACCAGGGCAAGAAGGTGAAGGTCTGGGGCGTCAAAGAAATCAATTTCACTCACCCGAAGAACCGGCCGTGATGCGATGTCGTCGACTTGCCTGCCATATTCGATGAGCACGTTCCCGGGCAAACTCGCCTTGGCCTGTCTCGCTGTCGCGGTATGTGCCCGTGTCGGTTTTGCCGCGGAGGTCTCGCCGGAAGACGCCCAGACCCTTCAAGCTGCGCAGAAGGCCTACGACGGCGCCAAGTACGCCGACGCCGTCAAACTGCTGCTTCCGTTACGGACGAAGTATCCCGACGAAGGCGACATTCCACGGATGCTGACGCACGCCTACTTCGAACTTGGAGAGTTCGACGCGGCACGGGATGCGGCGCTCACCGCAATCGGTGCGGGTCGGCTGGCGCCCGACGTGCTGGGCCGAATCGCCCAAATCGACCAGCGGCGCGACGATCGCCTGGCCCTCGTCAACGTCGTGCGGCTGTTGACGGTCCTCGAACCGGCGAATCGTCAGTGGCGGCTCGTTTATGCCGATCTGCTCGCGGCGACCGATGCGCTCGACGAAAGCGTCGGCGTCTATCGAGCACTGCTGGCGGAAGTGCCCGAGTCGGCGAACGTCGCGCTGCGGCTCGGCAGTGTGCTCGTCAAGCAAGAGCGGCACGCGGAAGCGGCGGCGATGTTGGAGACGGCATGGCATCTCGGGGCCAACGACCCGCGGCTGCCGACGACGCTCGCGGGGATTCATCAGCAGCTCGGCGACGACCGCCAGACGCTCGCCTGGCTCGAACGGGCCACGGCAAATGCCGAGGCGGTGAGTCCCGAGCGTCAAATGCAGCTCGGACATTTGCTTTGGAAGCTGGGCGAGCACGACCGGGCCGCAGCGGCCGTCGAAGATCTGGCCAAGTCAGGCGAGGCAAAGTTCAAGAGCCAGGCCCACATGCTCTTGGGGCGCATCGCGATGGACCGGCAGCGGGTCGAGGAAGCGATCGCCCACTGGCAAACAGCCGCCGCCAGCGGCGAACCGGGAACGGACCTCCTCGCCGTGCTGGGGGCTCATTACTTCAATACCGGCGACTTTGCGACCGCGGCCAAGGTGCTTCGCCGGGTCGTCGAAGCCGAAAAATCCGAGAACGAGCAGCACCTGCGGTTCCTCGTGCTAAGCCTGTTCCGCGCCGGCGACACGGCAGCCGCCCGCGGATTTCTTCGGCAATATGTCGAACGCCACGGGATGAGCGAGGAAGCGCAGAGCCTCGTGCGGGCAATAGCGGCGGCGCGACCGGACGCGCGCCCGGCGGCGAAGTCGTAGTGTCCGGCCGCCTTGACCGATTCCGCCGGGCGGCTGAGAATCGATCATTGCGGCATGTGAACGTCGGTTGCCGCGGCGGTGGCACGGGTCGGGAGACCGTGCCACTACGATGATCTTCTCGCGGCAAGGGCATTCGATGACGGCGACGATGGCGGTTCCCGATGCGGCCGGGCGATTCGGGGCGTTCGGAGGGCGCTATGTGCCCGAAACGCTGACCCGGGCGCTCGATGAACTGGCCGTCGAATACAACCGCGCTCGCGCGGACGCAAAGTTTCAGGCCGAGCTCGACGATCTCTGGCGGAACTACGTCGGCCGCCCCTCGCCGCTGTACCACGCCAAGCGGCTGAGCGAGAAATGCGGCGGAGCGCAGATTTACCTCAAGCGCGAAGACCTCAATCACACCGGCGCCCACAAAATCAACAACACGCTCGGCCAGGCCCTGCTCACGCTCCGCATGGGCAAACGCCGCGTGATCGCCGAGACGGGGGCGGGGCAACACGGCGTCGCCACCGCCACCGCCTGCGCCCGGTTCGGACTCGAATGCGTCGTCTACATGGGCGAAGAGGACATTCGCCGCCAGAAGCCGAACGTGTTCAGCATGAGGCTCTTGGGCGCGGAGGTCCGGCCCGTCACGAGCGGCTCGCGCACGCTCCGCGACGCCATCAACGAAGCGATGCGCGACTGGATGAGCTCGGTCGAAACCACACACTACATTCTCGGTTCCGTCGTCGGGCCGCATCCCTTCCCGCGGATCGTCCGCGATTTTCAGTCGGTCATCGGCCGCGAAACGATCGAGCAGAGCCGCAAGCAGCTCGGGCGGCTGCCGGACCTGGTCGTCGCCTGCGTCGGCGGCGGGAGCAACGCGGCGGGAATGTTCTACCCCTTCGTCGAGCACGAAGGCGTCAAGCTCGTCGGCGTCGAAGCCGGAGGTCGCTCGGACAAGCCGGGCGAACATGCCTCGCCCCTGTCCTACGGTTCGCCCGGCGTGCTTCACGGCAGTTTCAGCTATGTGATGCAGGACGAAGACGGTCAGACTTGCGACGTGCATTCGATCTCGGCCGGACTCGACTATCCGGGCGTCGGGCCGGAGCACAGCTATTGGAAAGACACGGGCCGCGTCGAGTACACGTGTTGCCGCGACGGCGAGGCGCTCTCGGCGTTTGCGGATTTGGCCCGATGCGAAGGGATTCTCCCCGCGCTCGAAAGCTCGCACGCCGTCGCCAAGGCGATGGAACTCTCCGCGTCGCGGCCCGCGAGCGAAGCGGTGGTCGTCTGTCTTTCGGGCCGCGGCGATAAGGATGCAGCCGAGATTGCCCGGCTCCGCGGCGTCGAGATGTAACGTGTAATGTACTCGTTCTTCTCTAGCGAATGCCCTGCTTGCCGAGGGCTTCGAGAAGCGCCTCGCGCGCCACTTGAGCCAGGTCGCCGTCCTTGCGTCCGGCGTCGGCATGGAAGCGGAAGGCCTCGATCTTGGCTTGCATGTCTTCACCCGGCCGCAACTGCGTCAGAAAACCGTCCCAAACTCGTCTCTCGTCGTCGCTCAGGCAGCGATGCCAGAACGCGTATTTGGCCAGCGGTGCGCCGCGGAGGATGACCTGGCCGAATTGCCTGATCTGAGCGGCTTCGTTCGGCTCCGTCCACGAGGCGTAAAGTTGCAGCGGCATACCGGCGCGTTCGGCCGCCGCCGGATCGATCGGCCTCGCCCAAGAGACGACCTTCGCTTCCGCGTCCCAATCGCCATTCGTCGCCAGCGGTTCGATTGGCACGTGAAGCTTCATCCGCAGCCGATCGCGCGGCGCAACGGCATCGGGCGGCAACGTGGCCCGATGCAGCAACTCGAGAAAGGCGTCTTCCGGCGAAACGTTGTCGGAGGTGTTGTGCTCCGCCGCTCGTTGCTTGGCCCGGCGAACGGCCTCAGCGTATTCGGGCGTCGTGCGCATGAACTCGCGCATGCTCGCCTCGACGCGCCGCCGGTCGCCGAGCAACGCAACGACCCGGTCGAGAGCGGCGGGTTCCTCGATCGCCAGCTTCCCCATTGCGAGCTTCCGCCCGATCTCCAGCAACTTCGTTTGATTGCCGTGGGCGAACGACTCGCCGAATGCCCGAGCGACGAGCGGCGCTTCCGCCGGCGCAAGGTAGTCGTGGTCGACGAGGTATTGGGCCAGGCGGGCGCACAAGTCCTGCTCGGCCGCGGCCAAACTTCCGAGTTCCAAGTGGCCGAACTCTTCCATGGGCGCCGCGCCGTTGCGATGCGCCGCCATCGTGCTCCACACGTCGACGAGCAGATTCGCCGCGTCGCGGCGCACCGGACCGTCGAGCCAGGCGTGCAGCTTGGGCGCAACCGGATCGTCCTTCAACTCGCGAACGAGCCAGCCGATTACGATGTCGAACACGCGATCGAGCGCCGCCCGCCGGGCATCGAGATCGCCGACGAGGTCATCGCTGCCGCGGACGCGCTCCAGGTAAACGCACAGGTCGCCCAGCGGCGAAGCATATCGCGTGAACGTCCCCGAGCCGCCCAAGTCGTTCGGCAACTTGCCGCAAAACGTGCCGGAGAAGCGATGCTTCTTATTTTCGGCGACGAGCGTCTTTTGGTCGTAGGCCTTGGCAATCCGCTTCAACTCGGCCGCGCGCAATTCGCGAACTCCCGACGGTTCCTCTCCCGGCGGTGCGGATTTGTTGGCGCTGTCCCGCCACGCGGTCAGGTCGCGCGTGAGCGCGTCGCCTGCCGGTCGCAACTCGACTTCGTATTCGTTCCATTCGCATCCGGCAATCGACACCGCCGCTGCTAAAAGCGCGCCAAGCATCCATCGCACCATAAAGCACCTCACGAAACGGAGGATATGGGCATCGTCTGCCAGTATTGATCCCCGATGCGAGTCTGTATTCCCACGACGCCGCATAACTGCCCGGAATCGCCCACCCGAAGGCTACTCGCGATCCGCCCGCGCGGGTCTGTGCCCGGCGCCGGTCCACAATACCGCCCCTACGGCCGCGAGGCCGCTTCGAACACGCTTACCGTCCCATCGCGATTGGCGGCGAACATCCGCCGGCCGTCGCCGCTGAAGGCGACGATGTTCGGGCTGTGGCCCGTTTCGAGCGTGCGGAGCTTCTCCGGGCCGTTCTTGGTGAACCGGCCGAGGACGATCTTGGCGGCCGCGTCGGCGCGGAGAACGGCGGCGAAGTGAATGCCGTCGGGATGGACCGCGAGGCTCTGCGGCGCGTCGTCGAGCGCGAGCGGTGCGCCCAGCGGCGCCGTCGGCGTTTCGCCGCGTTCCACGCCGAGCATGATTTGCCGCAGCCGCCACACCACTTCCGGATCGTCGGCCGCAACGTTCTGAATCTGCTCGCGCATCGAGCCGGCCACGCGAACCAGAGCTTCGGTCGCCGCCTGCCGAACGCGGTACTTGTCGCTCGACAAGTCGGCGACGAGTTTCCGCACGTCCTCGGCGGACAGGAACTCGTGCTTGTCGATGTTCGGCGCGAGCCACACGCGGAGCTGCTTGTCGTTGTCGACGATCGCGAGCGAGCGGTTGTCGGCCAGGAACGTCGGCAATTGCATCGCGTTCGTGCCGTCTTCGTTGGGCGTGCCGATGCGGCTGAGTTCCTTGCCGCTGTGCGCGCCCCAGACGCGGACCGTGCCGTCGTCGGATTCCGTTACGATCCGGTCCCCGTCGGCCGAAATGGCGAGGTGGTCGATCGACCGCAGATGGCCGGTAAGGGCGATAATTTGCTGGCCCGTGGCGGCGTCCCAAAGCTGAGCCAACTGTTCGCCGCCGACCGTAACCACGCGACGGGCGTTGTCGACGAACGCGGCCGATGTCAGGCTTTCGCCGCACTTGATCGTCGACAATGTCGTGCCCGTCGCCGCGTCGAGCACGTGGACGTTCGCATCGTCAGCCGCGAGCAACTTCTTGCCGTCGGGCGAAACGTCGAGCGAGGCGATGGTTTTTTCGAGCGGCCAGACGGCGACGCGCTTCCGTTGGGCGACGCTCCAGACGTGAACCTGCGCGTCTTCCCCGCTCATGTACGCCGTCGCTCCGTCGGGCGAAATCGCGAGGTTCGAGATCTCTCCAACGAGCGGCTTGTCGTCCGGGTTTGGAAAGAGCTGCTTGCCCGTCGCCGCGTCCCACCGCCACACGAGTCCGCTTCCGCCGGAATAGAGCGAAGCCCCGTCGGGCGAGAACGCCACCGGCCAATGATAACTGTGCGGAACCTGAATCTTGAGCACCTCCTTGCCTTCGTTCGCTTCGAGCACGTAAATGCGCTTGTCCGAACAGGTGGCGGCGACGCGCTGCCCGTCGGGAGACCACGCCACGACGTATACCGTCTCCGGCAGCGAGGCGGTCCACAGCGGCTCGCCGCTCTCGGCGTCCCAGGCCCGGACCGAGTGATCATCGCCGCATGTGGCGAACCGAGTGCTCGCGGGCGCGAACGCGACGGTGTAAACCGACCCGGTGTGTTGGGTCAGCTTGTGGCGCGATTGGCCGTCGTCGAGGTTCCAGATGCGAACGGTCTTGTCGTCGCCGCAGGTGACGAGGAAACGGCCCTCGTCGTCGATCGCGGCACCGTAAACCGAATCGCTGTGCCCCCGGAGCGTTCGCACGCGGTCGCCGCTTTTGGTGTCCCACAGGACGGTGCGGTTTCCGTCGCCGGACGCGGCGAAGCGCTCGCTTCCCGGCGCCACGGCGAGGCGAAACGTGCTGTGCTGCTGTTCGTAGCGGTGCAACAGCTTTCCCGACTCCGAGTCCCACCGCGTAACGCGCTTGTCCGCGCCGCAAGTGAGCACTTGCTTGCCGCCCCACAGCGAGGCGCAGCACCAGACGTATCCGCCTTGGCCGTTGTAAAACCGCTGAAGCTCCTTGCCCGTTTCGCAGTCCCACAGCCGGGCCGCGCCGTCTTGGGCACTGGCCAAAAGCCGCTTGCCTCCGGGCAGGATGGCAATGTGGATCAGCGAATCCGCGTGGCGAAACCGGTTGTCCCCGAGCGCGGCGACTTCCTTGAGCCCGGCAACGTCGAGCGGCAGGCAACGCTTTGCCGGACGAATGATCGGTTCGACCGCGGCGACTGGGTCGCTCGTTTTGTCGCGCTTGCGCAGGGCGGCGGCGTCGACCTCATCCAATGCCGCGTCCTGGGCGCGCGCTATGCGACCGCTGGGCGTGCCGCTCGTTGCCAACAGCAGCGCGGCGATGGAAAAGAACGCCGCAGTGGCGAAGCGCGACGTTCGACGTGCTATGAACCGCATCCTTCACTCACTTGCGCTAGGCACGCGCTCGACGAACGTGCGTGCAACCGCCCCCAGGCCCCGCGTGTAATCTTAGTTCGCCCGCGACCGGTCGGATATTCCCTTACGCGACAATCGCTTCGCTGGCGAGAAACTCTGGACGCCCATTGCGAGGGCTATTGCAATGCGTCGGGGCAGCCTGCGACAATCGCCGAACGAGCGGACGGTTTTCTTGCATTATTCGCCAAAGATTCTGACCAACGTGATTGCCATCGCCATGCCCGAGCCCATCGTGCAAGTCAAAGTTCACGACCACGTCGGGACAATCGTCCTCAATCGGCCCGATCGGCGGAACGCCATCACGCGGCAAATGCTCGCCGATTTGCTGCAAGCGTTCGAGGACTTGCACGGCCAGAGGAAAGTGCGGGCGGTCGTGCTGACCGGCGCGGGTTCGGCCTTCAGCGCCGGCATGGACTTGAGCGAGATGCTGGAAACGAGCAAGGCCGACAATGCCCTGGCCATGTGGCACCACGACGCGGTCGCCTATCGCGACGTGGTCGAGTGCATGCTGCGGTTTCCCAAACCGATCATTGCCGCGGTGAATGGACCGGCCGTGGCGGGCGGGGCGGGGTTGGTCCTCGCCGCCGATGTCGTCGTCGCCGGGAACTCCGCCAAGTTCGGCCTGCCCGAGCCGCTTCGAGGATTGGTCGCAGGCCTGGTCTCGCCGCTGTTGGCATTTCGCGTCGGCGGCGGGCTGTCGGCCTATCTCTTGCTGACCGCCGAAATCCTCGAAGCCGAAGAGGCCAAGGCGCGCGGCATCTATCACGAACTCGTTCCGGTCGACCTTGTGTGGGCAAGAGCCGCCGAAATCGCCGGGCAATGCGCCCGCTGCGCTCCGGAAGCGTTGCAGCTAACCAAAAAAATGCTCAACGAAACGATCGGCGAACACCTCTCGACGCTCCTCTCAGCCGGCGCGGCCGCCAGCGCCACGGCGCGAACGACGGAGGCGGCGGCCGAAGGCCTAGCCGCGTTCCTGGAAAAGCGCGAGCCGGTGTGGCCATAGCAGCCGCAGCTGTCGGTCTGCCCGAGACGCCTTTGAATTAGCTCGGAAATCGGCCGCTCGTGAGATGTTCGCCGCTCGCGGCGGGGTTGGCCTTCGATTAAGATGGGCAAACCGCAGTGCTGCCGCATCGTCGCTGGCGGCATCCGTGTACCCTCCGCGGCCGAGGCGGTATCGTTTCGGCCGCTTCCTCCCGCCAAAAGGAATCTTCTGCCCATGCGTTGTCTCTCCGTTTGCGCCTTGGTCCTTGCGTTTCTGATGGCGTGGCGCGGTTCGCCGCTTTCGGCTGCCGAGGTCGACACTTCGCCGATGCCGATCGAAGCGGTACGGGCATATCCGAACTTGAAGTTCGACTTGCCCCTGCTTCTCACGCACGCCGGCGACGGCAGCGGACGGACGTTTCTCGTGGCGCAGAAGGGCGTGATTCACATTCTGCCCAAGGACGAGAGCGGCGCAGAGACGACCGAGTTTCTCGACATCTCCGAGAAGACGCTCTACAAGGACAACGAAAACGAGCAGGGTCTCTTGGGCCTCGCGTTTCATCCCAAGTACAAGGAGAACGGCGAGTTTTTCGTCTATTACAGCGTGAAGAAGCCGCCGCTCACCACCGTGATTTCGCGGTTTCGCGTCAGCAAGGACGATCCGAACCAAGCCGACCCGAAATCGGAAGAGGAAATCTGGCGGCTTACCCATCCGTATTGGAATCACAAGGGCGGGACGATCGTTTTCGGCCCCGACGGATATCTCTACGTCGGTCTCGGCGACGGGGGCGCGGCCAACGACCCGCACGGCAACGGGCAGAACCTCAAGACCTGGCTCGGCTCGATTCTCCGCATCGACGTCGACAGCGAGGATGCCGGGAAGAAGTATTCGATTCCCAAAGACAACCCGTTCGTCGGCCGCAAGGACGCCGCGCCCGAAATCTACGCCTACGGCGTGCGGAACATCTGGCGGATGGCGTTCGATCGCAAAACGGGCAGGCTCTGGGCCGGCGACGTCGGGCAAGACACCTGGGAAGAAATCGACATCATCGAGAAAGGCGGCAATTACGGCTGGAACGTGCGCGAGGGCATGCACCCCTTCGGCCGCCGCGGCGTCGAAAAACGCGACGACCTCATCGAGCCGATCTGGGAGTATCACCACAACGTCGGCAAGTCGATCACCGGCGGACACGTCTACCGCGGCGAGAAGCTGCCCGAGCTCGACGGCATGTATCTGTACGCCGACTACGTGACCGGCCTGATGTGGGCGCTATCCTACGACGAAGCCGCCAAGAAGGTGACGGCGAATCGTCCGATCCGCGCCCAACCGCTGCCGGTCATGTCGTTCGGCGAAGACGAAGCGGGTGAGTCGTATTTCCTCGTGCGGTCCGGCCAGATTTACACGCTGGCCAAGAACACGCAGAAGTAAGCCGCACGTCGCCTTGCCCCAGTGGCTACCGCATTGCGCGGCGAAGTCTGGCCACGCGAGCCGTGCGCAGTGGGGCCAGGTCCGCCTGCGCGGAGAGGTCGTCGACCGAATCGTCGGCAAGCTCGTCGAGCGCGCGGTCAGCGGCGTTTGCGCGTGCGGCGGCGACAATGGCTGCCGGACTTGCCGGACGACCACTCGCCGCGACGACGAGCGCCGGCGGCGCTGCGTGGGAGATCGTCTCCCGCGGACCGACGCTCACCACCAATGGCGGCGGTGCAGCATGCCCGACTGGCGTCGAACGCGGAGGCTTCGCCACAACCAGAACGGGCGGCGGAGCGTAGGCCATCGGCAACACCTCGCTTTCCGTCGGCTCACCGCTGGGCAGCGACCGGCCGACTGAATTGCGGGCGAGGATTGCGTCGAGGTAGGTGATCGCGCCGTCGCCATTGCGGTCGATTGCAGCCGCGTATTTCGGCGAGCCGACGCGCGCGAATATCGCCGCGAGCACGCGGGCAAGGTCGGGCTCCGCTACCGTTGCGCCGTCGATGGAACCGGCGAGGACATCTAGCCGCCGCGTCACGTCCGCCCCGAGCGAAGCCCCGCCCGCGTCTTCGATCGTTCCCAGAACGCGCACCAACAGCTTGTCGGCGTCGACGGGCTGCTCGATGCGCCACACCGCGGTGAACGTGGCTGGGTCATAAGTCAACTGCACCGCTCGATACAAGTCTCTTGCAACGCCGAATGCGACGAGATCGTCGAGCGTCGGAACCACGTCCTCGCTGAACCGCACGGCGAACTCGTCGACTCCGCCGTGCGCCGAATACGTCACTCCGTCCGCGTCGAGCACGAGGCCCGCGACGAGTTGGGAATCGTCGTTGAATTGCGACAGAAAGCTGCTCGACCAGCCCGACGACCGCGCCGCGATCGCGACGACCGTCGGCGGCGGATTGACCGCGCCATGGTCGATGCCGACGACGACTTCGCCCGGCGCGAGCACGACGACGTCCGCCGGCAGCTTCCGCGAGACTACGGCAATCGCGTCGCTGTTCGGACCGGCGACGTAAACGTGGTCGCCGTCTGGCGAGAGCGCAATCGCCGCCGCGCCGTCGAGTCCCGCCGTCGTCGGAAACGTCAGGTGCTCGCGATAAACGAGCGCGCCGGTCGCCCGATCGACGTCGAACGCCGCAACGGCATCGTCGCCCGCCGACGCGACGTAGATTCGTTCGCCGTCGGGGCTCGTGGCGACCGCGGTTGCTCCGCCCAAACCCGCCGCCACGTTTACGCCGTTGCGCGCGGTCGCGGCGAGCGTCAACCGCCCCGTCGCGGCGTCGCGGCGAAATGTCGTCACCGCGTTGTCGAGTTCCGCAACCGCGAACACGAACCGGCCGTCGGGACTCACCGCCACCGCACGCGCGACGCCGAGCGTCGCGATGCCGTTCTGGCCGTCGATGAGCGCCTCGACGAATTCGAGTCCGCCCGTCGCTATGTCGCGCCGAAAGATGGCGACCGCGTTGTCGTTCGCGCCGGCCACGTACACGTGTTTGCCGTCCGGACTGACCGCGATGCCGTGCGCACCGTCGAGACCGTTCACCCCGGCGACGCCGTCGCGCACCCGGCCCGCGAAGGTCAACGTTCCGGTCGCCGCGTCGCAGGCGAAGATCGCCACGGCGTCGTCGAGATAACCGGTGACATACACGTGCCGGTCGTCCGGACTGACGGCAATCGCGGTCGCGCCGTCGAGACCGTCGGTTCCGAGCGTGTTGTCGAGTTTCGCCTCGACGAACGTAACATCGCCCGTCGCCGGATCGCGCGCGAACACAGCGACGGCGTCGTCGAAGTACCCGGCGACATACACGTTGCGGCCGTCGCGGCTGATCGCGACGCCGCGCGCGCCGTTGAGTCCGTTCACGTCGCCGCTGCCGTCGCGCTGCTCGCCGACGTACGTTATCCGGCCCGTAGACGTGTCGCGGCGGAGCGCGACGAGCGCATCGTCGTTGTTTGACACCGCGTACAGACTGCGGCCGTCGGGACTCAGCGCAACGCCCCGCACGCCGTCGAGGTGCGGCGCCGCTCCGCTCGGGCCGGCAGAGACGGTCTCGACGTGGTCGATAAAATCGGCGAGCGGCGCGGGTGTCGTGGCCTGCCAGCCGTTTGGAAGTAGCGGCAAGATGCGCGTCCGCCCGACGGGCACGAGCGCGAGGCGATAGTTGCCCTCGCCGTCCGTAATCGCCGTCGGCTCGCCGGCGTCGAGTCGGCCATTGCTATTCACATCGGCGAACACGGTCCAGCCGGCGAGCGGGCCTTCGCCTTCGTCGATCGTGCGATTCGCATTGATGTCGTGCCACAGGCGGCCCAACACTTCGCCGGTCGGCGGGGCGTAGATCGTCACGTCGTTGCCGTCGCCGCCCGCGTAGCTCAGCCGGAATCGCTGACCGGCGATCTCGAAATACGATCCTTCGACGACACCGGCGAACTCTCCGACGACCGGATCGTCGCCGTCGTTGTCGACGAGCACGTATTCGACGCCGATGGGAAGCTGTCCACTCAGCACAAAGCCAATCGTGGCGCCATCGACCGACACGCTTCCGGTCACCGTCAGCGCATCGTGTTCGGCCGTTACGCCGTTGCCGACGACATCGACGACGAGCGACGCACCGGCCGCGAGCGCGAGATCGCCTGAGGCAAGCATGCCGACTGGCGACCCGGCCGAACCGCTGGCCGCTTGGCTCGCACCACTGCCCGCGGCGGGCGATGTCGGCGACGTGCCGGGCGACAAAGCGGCGTTTGCCGCCAGCGCTACCGGCGACGCCACCAGCCCCTGCCCGGCGAGCGTTGCTTGCGGATCCACCACCACACCGGCGACGTCGAACGTACCGTCGGCTTGCAGCGTGCCGCTGGCGACGCGGAGCGTTCCCGATAGCATTACGGTGCCGCGCAGGTGCGTGGAACCGGTTCCGTGAATCGTGATCGACTCGCCGTTTATCGCGCCCTCGACGAAGAACTGGCTGGAGCTCGCGTCACCCGACGTGCTAGTAGCGATGTTCGCCGGCCCGGCGAAGTTCAGTCCTACGCCGACGAAGTGCGGACCGCCTTCGGCCGAAATACCTCCCGAAGCAAGGTTGAGCGTCGTTCCCGTCAGGACCACGCCGGCGCCGTTGAGCGATAATCCGGAGATCGACAGCGAAGCATCGAGGTCGTTGATGCTGTCGATCGGCCCGCTCGACGCTTCTCCGATTGCGACTTTCTCGCCCGGTTGCGGCGGGAGGTTGCCGTGCCAGTTCGCCGCGGTCGACCAGAACGCGTTTCCGCCCGCGCCGCTCCAACTCGCTGCGTCGCGTGCGAGACCGAAGTCGACGGTCGCCAGGACGTCGTTGCTGAACAGCCGGAGGTTGGCTTGCGCCCCGTCGGACACGAACGAGGCGACACGATCGCTGTGAAACGCTGCGGCCGCGAGGCTACCGTCGGGAAGCGGCGCGAGGGCGCGAACGCCGTCGAGCGGCGCCAGCGACGAGCCGCCGAGCACGGTAATCGGTGTCAGGCTACCGGCGAGGGAGTCGACACGAAAAGCGCTGATCGCGTCGGAGTTGATCGCAGCGGCAAACAGCCCGTTACCGTCGGCCGAGAAGGCGACGCTCTGCGGGCCGTCCAGCGAGGCGACTCCGAACTCGCCGTTGGCGACGAGATCGCGAAACTCCAGGCGGCCCGTCGCGGCATCACGGGCAAAGATCGCCAGCGCGTCGTCGAACCCGCCCGCGGCGACCACGAAGCGGCCATCCGGACTCACGGCCACGGCGCTCGCGCCGTCGAGTCCGTTCGCCCCAGCCGTGTCGTCGAACAGCGTCTCGACGTGCGACAAGCGGCCGGTGACGGGATCGCGGGCGAACGCGCCGAGCGCCCGATCGCCGCTCGCCGCGACGTACAGATGGTGACCGTCAGGACTGAGCGCCAGCGCCGACGCGCCGCCAAGTCCGGCTTGCGGCAACGTAAACGACTCTGTGTAAGCCAGTTCTCCGGTTATCGCGTCGCGATCGAAGACGACGATCGATTCCGAATTGCTCGTTGCGACGTAAACCCGCAGGCCGTCGCCGCCGATGGCGACCGCCGCAGGAAAGTCGAATGGGCCAGCAAGCTCCGCCGCACGCAGCGAGTCGCGCCACGTTAACTGCCCGCTCGCGCCGTCGCGGTCGAATCGCATGAGCGCGTCGGCGTCTCCCGAAACTGCATAGAGCGAGCGGCCATCCGGACTCAAAGCCAGCGCGTCGAACGCGGCGACTTGCGCGCCGTTAGTCGCACCCGACGCCGCGGCCTGAACCACGGCGAGATTGCCGCCGGAATCGCGCGCGACGACGGCGATCGCGCCCGCGCCGCTTCCCGCCGCGTAGAGAAATCGCCCATCGTTGCTGGCGATAATCGCCCGCGCCCCGGTGAGCGCGGCCGCGTCACCGGCGTCCACCGAGTCACTGAGCGCGAAGTGGCTCCGTTGCGGTCCGGTCGCAAACCAGCCGACCGGCATGTCCGGTCGAACCGCGTAGTCGCCCGGCGGCAGATCCGTAATCGTGTAGGTACCCGTCGCATCGGTTGTCGCGTGCGGTTCGGCCACGTCGAAGGTTTCATTGCGATTCGTGTCGGCATAGACGGTCCAACCGGCGAGCGGCAACTCTGCAGCGTCGGGTTGGGCATTTGCGTCGCGATCGAACCACAAGCGGCCCGAAACTTCGGCGCTACCCGTCACGAGCGAGACGTCGTCGAGCAAATAATCGCCCAGTTGCGGCCGCGTGCCCAAGTGGCGGAAACGGATTTGCAGCGTCGCCGCGCCTGCGGGAATCGGCACGGCGAGCGTGCGGCGGGCCGTCGTCGCCATGTCGGGATCGGTTGCGGCGTGCCGCGCGACTTCCATCCATGTCCCGCCGTCGGTTCGGACCTCGATGACCAGGTCCTCTCCCGGCGCGGGGCGTGATCGGGCTGCGGTGCGTGCGAACGAGTAGGCGAGCGTCGCGGACGTAGCACCGGCGAGCGGGAATGCTACCGACCGCAACACATCACCGCCGGCCGCGTTGCCGTTGAAACGCGCGGCATACGGCGCGGTCGCCGCGGCGGAACTTGGCGCGACGTTGGCCAACGTCGCCGTGTCCCAATGCGCCGGATCGAACGCCAACGACGCAAAGCTGTCGGCCAGCAACACCGCCGGGGTCGCCCGCAGTTCGAGCGGCTCGATGCTAAAGCGTCGACGGGACATAAACGGGGGCTGGGGACTGGGGGCTGGGGGCGTGCGCCGGCTCGCTTCGTTCCGAATCGACTACGCGGCGACGGCGGATTGAGCGACATTGCCGGACGGCGAACTTTTGCCGGTGCTAGCGTGTCGTTGCGGGTTAAGGCAGGCATTTTGCACCGCGCCGGCAAACGCCCCGCATCGGCGGGTTCGCGCTGGCAGCGATAGCACATGGGTGAACCAAGGAAAGAAGCGATGGCCGCAACGACCGAACCGAACCACGCCGAAACAACTCCCGCGAACGCCGGTTTGCTCGCCGAACCGCTCGCCGATTCGTTCGCGCTCGAAACGCCGCGGCTTCGACTGCGCCCGCCCACCGAAGCCGATTGCGACGATCTGCTCGCCGCGGTCAACGACTCGCTGCCGCAGTTCGAGCGTTGGCTGGTTTTTTGCCAGGGCGGTTACACGCGCGATGCGTGCCAGGCGTGGATTCGCAAGGTGGTCGCGTCGTGGCGCGAGTCGCGCGACTTCGCCTTCGCGATCGTCGAGCGAACGTCCGGCGACGTGATCGGCGCGACCGGACTCAACCGCATCGACGTGCTCGGGCGTTGGGCGAACCTCGGTTATTGGTTGCGTACTGACCGATCGGGGCGTGGTTACGGTACCGAAGCGGCACTTGCGGTCGTTCGATTCGGCTTCGACCTGCTTTCCTTGCAACGCATTGAAATCTTCGCCGACGTCGAAAACGTTGGGAGTCGTCGCGTGGCCGAAAAGCTGGGCGCGACCTTCGAGGGAATCGCCCGCAATCGAGCGCCCGTGGCCGGCGTGAATCACGACGCGGCGGTCTACTCGCTGATTCCAACCGACGCCTTGCCGCGAGATACCGCGGCGAATTAGCGGCGGAAAGCACGGGCCGGTCGCGCGGTTCCCCTTGATTCCTGGGGCCGGGCGAAACATGATCGACTCTGATGGCGCGGCGATGCGATTCGCCGCGCCGGACGGTCTCGATTTCGCTCACCTCACGAGAATCTTCCCGATGCCGCCACGGTTCCGCGCCGCCATTGTTCCGGTTTTTCAACGTCGCTCGTTTGCGGTCTGCTTCGGCTTGTTCGCCGTGTTGGCGCTCGCCGCAACCGTGCGCGGCCAGGAGAAGGAAAAGCCCAAGCCCGAGGCGAAGAGTCCGCCCAAGCAGGAGGAGATGAAGCCCGACGAAAGCCTGCTTACGTTCGGCCGCGTCTTTGTATCGGGCGAATTCGGCGGCGGACACGGGACGTCCGTCCAGTGGCATCCGCGGCGCGGGGGATACATCGAATGGGAACGAGCGGCCGACGGCGGGCCGGGACGCGACCTCGTGTTGCGCGACGCGGCATCGGACAAGACGGAAGTGCTCGTGCCCGCGCTGCGGTTCGTGCCGCCGGGCCAAGAGTCGCCACTGTCGGTCGAGTCGTATCAGTTTTCCGACGACGAGTCGAAGCTGCTCATCTACACGAACAGCGAGCGGGTCTGGCGGCATCGCACCCGGGGCGATTACTGGGTGCTCGACATCGCGGCGGGTGAGCTCAAGAAGCTCGGCGGCGACGCGCGGCCGGCGTCGCTGATGTTCGCCAAGTTCTCGCCCGATGGTCTGCGCGTGGCTTACGTGCGCGACAACAACCTGTACGTCGAAGACCTTCGCGGCGGCGGGATTACGCAACTCACTAAAGACGGCTCGGCGAATCGCATCAACGGCACGTTCGATTGGGTCAACGAGGAGGAACTCGATCTCCGCGACGGTTTTCGCTGGAGTCCCGACGGCAAGCACATCGCCTACTGGCAAGTCGATACGACCGGCGTCCGCGAGTTTCCGCTCATCAACAACACCCGCGGGCTGTATCCCGAGGTGACGACGTTTCCGTATCCCAAGGCCGGCGAACGGAATTCGGCCGTCCGCGTCGGCGTGGTGAGCAGCGAAGGCGGCGAGACGCGGTGGCTCGACCTGCCCGGCGATCCACGCGAGCATTACATTGCCCACATGGATTGGGCGGCCGGCGAATCGGGCAAGGACAGAGTTGTCGTGCAGCAATTCAATCGGCTGCAAAACGAAAACCGACTCATGCTCATCAATGCGAGTAGCGGCGGCGTAACGACGGTGATGACCGAACGCGACAAGGCCTGGGTCGAGAACAGCAACCACGGCTTTACGTGGCTCGACGGCGGCAAGAAACTCCTTTGGCTCAGCGAACGCGACGGTTGGCGGCAAGCATATTCGGTGTCGATGGACGATGGCGAAGCGCGGCGAATCACGCAAGGCGGATTCGACGCGATGGGCATCGAAGCGGTCGACGAGAAGGAGGGCTGGCTCTATTACGCCGCGTCGCCCGAGAACGCGACGGAGAAATACCTGTTCCGCGTGAAGCTCGATGGATCGAAGACGGAGCGGATCACGCCCGAAGACCAGCGCGGCACGCACGACTACAGCATTTCGGCCGACGCGAAGTACGCGGTGCACACGTTTTCGTCGTTCGACACGCCGCCCTTGTCCGAAATCGTCAGCCTGCCGGACCACAAGCGGGTAAAGTTGCTCTCCGACAATGAGGAACTCAAAAAGAAGCTCGACAAATTGAAAAAGGCGCCCGCCGAGTTCTTCCAAGTCGACATCGGCGACGGCACGAAGCTCGACGGCTGGTGCATCAAGCCGCCGAAGCTCAAGAAGGGTCGCCGCTATCCGCTGTTGTTCTACGTCTATGGCGAACCGGCGGGCCAAACCGTGCTCAATCGCTACATGGGCCGCAATTACCTGTGGTATCTGATGCTCGCGCAGCAAGGCTACGTCGTGATGAGCGTCGACAACCGCGGCACTCCGGCCCCGCGCGGCCGCGAATGGCGCAAGTCGATCTATCGCCAGGTCGGCATTCTGGCGTCGGCCGATCAAGCGGCGGCGACGCGGGCGCTTTTGAAGGAGCGGCCGTATCTCGATCCCGAGCGAATCGCCATCTGGGGTTGGAGCGGCGGCGGCTCGATGACGCTCAATGCTTTGTTCCGGTATCCGGACCTGTATCGCACGGGGATGGCCGTCGCCGCGGTGCCGAACCAGCGGCTCTACGATTCGATCTATCAGGAGCGGTACATGGGCCTGCCCGGCGACAATGCCGAGGGCTACTACAAGGGTTCGTCGATCAACTTCGCCCACCAGCTCAAAGGAAATCTGCTCCTCGTCCACGGGACGGGCGACGACAACGTCCACTATCAAGGCGCCGAAGCGCTCATCAACGAACTGGTCGCCCACGACAAGCCGTTCACGATGTTCGCCTATCCCAACCGCAGCCACAGCATTTCCGAAAGCCGCAATACGACGCGGCATTTGTTCGCGATGCTGACGCGATATCTCAACGAAACGACGCCGCCCGGACCGCGTAAGGCGAAGAAATGACGAATAGGGACGACGTCAAGACGCTCGAATGGATTGGCGACGCCGATGGCTCGTTGCGGCTCGTCGACCAGACACGCCTGCCGGGCGAGTTGGCGTTCGTTGAGTGTCGCGACGTCGAATCTGTGTGGCAGGCAATTCGTGCGCTCGTCGTTCGCGGCGCGCCGGCGATCGGAATTGCTGCCGCGTATGGCGTGGTGATTGGCACGCGAGGCGCTCTGTCGATGCGCGACCTCGCCGAGTGTGTCACCAAGGCGGCGGACTACCTCGCGACGAGCCGGCCGACCGCGGTGAACTTGTTTTGGGCGCTCGACCGGATGCGACGGCGTTGCGCTGCGCTATGTAGTGCCTCACTCGACGTGTCGGCGGCACGGACGGCTCTGCTTGCCGAAGCGCAGGCGATCCACGACGAAGACCGCCGCACGTGTCGGGCTATCGGCGAGCACGGCGCGGCGCTGCTCTCCGATGGCGACAACGTGCTGACACATTGCAATGCGGGAGCGCTCGCGACCGGCGGCGACGGCACGGCGCTCGCGGTCATTTTTGCGGCCGTTCGGCAAGGCAAGCGAATTCACGTCTGGGTCGACGAAACGCGGCCGCTCTGGCAAGGCGCGCGGCTGACGGCGTGGGAACTGGCCCAACGCGGCATTCCCGCCACGCTGATTACCGATTCGATGGCCGCCCACGTGATGTCGCTCGGCAAGGTGCAAGCGGTCGTCGTCGGCGCGGATCGCATCGCGGCCAACGGCGATGCCGCCAACAAGATCGGCACCTACGGCGTCGCGATTGCCGCGGCGGCGCACGGCGTTCCGTTATACGTCGCCGCGCCGACGAGCACGTTCGACCTTTCGCTGGCGGACGGCAGTGCGATTCCCATCGAGCAGCGCCGCGCCGAAGAGATTTCCGCTCCGCACGGCCGCCGCATCGCGCCCGAGGTCGTGGCGGTCTATAACCCAGCATTCGACGTGACGCCGGCACGGCTGATTCGCGGAATCATATGCGACGTCGGCCTGATATCGCCGGTAACGCGCGACGGGATCGCCAGAGCAATTTTGGCTAAGCCCCAACCGGCTGCAACAACCGCACCGCCTGTTTTCCCAGTCGCCGAATGAGCAGCCCGTTTGCCGCGCCTTCGGCCAGTTTGCTGACGAACGGCTTGGCGAGCTGCATCACCGCGCCGGCGCCTTCGTTGGCCGCCCAGGTCATGTCGGTGTCGGCCAGCTTGTCGGCGATTTCGTCGAGCTGCCCGGCGAGATAAGCGTTGGTGAACGACCAGCCGAGCAGTTTCACGGTCGCCATCGCGCCGAGCCGGATGTGATAGATGCGGCACAAGTCGCCGAACAGGGCGAAGCACGACGTGAGCACGATCGAGCTATCAACCAGGCCGTTCGGCGACGCGGCCGTGCTGGCGGCGACGCGGAGCGCGTAGGTTTTCATCCGGGCCGCGGCGGCCGCGTCGAGCCGGTCTTGAAACCGCTGGCGAAACTCGACGATCCAGGCGTCGGCCGAAGCGTAGTTCTCGTCGTCCAAAAGCCAGTCGCGCGCGACTCGCAGCATTCGCACGTCGACGCCGAAGCGAAACAGCGTCTGCTGGGCAGAGCGGCTGTCGAGATCGTAGTGCCGCAGGTATTGCCGCAGCGAGGCGACCGCTTCGATGCTGCGCCGCCGGGCAAGTTCGCGGAGCGCCCGCCGTTCGGAAAGCGCCTTGAGCTCGCTCGCCGAGACTTGCCGATGACGCCGAAACCGGACGAACGTCCATGCAAAGCGGCCGACGAAGAACGCCAGCGCCGCCGCCAGCACGCCCAAGAACGCATAGCCGCTGTAGCGAATCCAATCGGGCTGCGTCGCGAGGTGGACCAGGATTTGGAGCGTCTGCGAATAGGCGAACAGCACGAACAGCGTCGCCATCGCCAACCCGGCAGCAACGTACAACCGCCCCAGCCCGCGGAGCAGCGTGCCGAGCGTGCTGGTTTGCGTGTCCTCTTCGAGCGCGAGCCGCAGGGCGATTTCGGCTTCCGCCTCGGCCTGGCGTTCGAGGGCCTCAAGCTCTGCGTCGGAGAGTGCCCGGCTTTCCTCGGGCACGGTTGCGGGAATGCCGAGCTCGTCGGAGATGTCGCGTCCGCGACGGGTCGAGGCGTCTTTCGAGCCTCCCGCACCGGGTGCGGTTGGCCGCGTTCTCGAACCGCCACCGACCGTCGTCGGCGCGGGAGCGAATCCGTCGGGCATTCCCAACCGTGGATAGGTCGATGCTCTTACTTTCTCGGCGCTCATCGACGTGCCTCTGTGAACGATACGAATTGCAGCGGGTGGAACGCGAATCGGGGATCGAAAAAGCGGATACCAAATCTCAAATCTGAGATTTCAGAAATCAAAACGTCCCTCGACACCCGCGCGTCGCGAACTCCACTTCCCGAATGCTGAATCCCGAATCGCGAATCCCGAATCGCAAATCCCGAATCGCGAATCCCGCTCGCCCCATTATATTCGCTTGCCCATCGCCGAAATCGGCCGCAAAACCGCCGGAGTTGCCTCCGGTCTCTGCGCTGGTTTACCATACGCCTGCTGGACTTATCGGCTATTATCGGTTTAACGGACGCCAAGCACCAATTCTCCGGAGGAACCTCGCGATGCCCGTGTCTCGTGCTCTCGTCTTGGCGGTCGTATTCGCCACTTTGACCGGACGTTCGTTCGCCGCCGAGATCCAGCCGCGACCCGGCGACTGGACGCAATTCCGCGGACCGAATGGCTCAGGGATCGCGGCCGAAGCGAGACTACCGACGACGTGGAGCGCGGACGAAAACGTGTTGTGGAAAACTGACCTGCCCGGCCCCGGCGCGTCGAGTCCAATCCTCATCGGCGACCGCATCTATCTCACCTGTTACACGGGCTATAGCGAAGGGCGGGGCGATATCAACGAGTTGGTGCGGCACCTCGTGTGCTTGAACCGCGCGGACGGCAAGATTCGCTGGACCAAGGAGGTTCCGGCCAAGCTTCCCGAGGAGGAGAAAAACCGCGAAGGGCACGGGTATTCGAGCAACACGCCGGTTGCCGACGCCGAGCACGTGTACGTCTTCTTCGGCAAATCGGGCGTGTTTGCTTTCGATCACGACGGCAAACAAGTCTGGCACGCCAACGTGGGCGACGAAGTCAACGGCTGGGGCACTGCCGCTTCGCCGATCCTCTACAAGAACATGGTCATCGTCAACGCCAGCGTCGAGAGCGGCGCGATGTACGCCCTCGACCGGCAAACCGGCAAGGAGATTTGGAAGGCCGAGGGCATCAAAGAAGCCTGGAACACGCCGATCCTCGCCAAGACGAAAGACGGCAAAACCGAACTGGTCGTGGCGATCATGCGCAAGCTGCTGGGCTTCGATCCGGACACGGGCAAGCCGCTGTGGAACGTCGATACGCAAATCAACTGGTACATGGCCCCGAGCCTGGTTGCCCACGACGGCGTCGTGTATAGCGTCGGCGGCCGCGGCGACACGGGCGGTTCGCTCGCGGTGCGGTTGGGCGGCCGCGGAAGCGTCGACGATACGCACCGCCTGTGGTTCAGCCGCAAGGCCTCGAACGTCACGTCGCCGGTCTATCACGACGGGCACGTTTACTGGATGCACGAGAGCTTGAGCATCGCGTATTGCGCGGAGGCGGCGACGGGCAAAATCGTCTATGAAGAGCGCGTTCCCCGCGCGGGACAAATTTATGCCTCGCCCGTGCTCGCCGACGGCAAGATTTATTATTTCAACCGGCAAGGCAAAGCGTTCGTCGTGCCGGCGAAGCCGGAGTTCGAGTTGCTCGCGACGAACGAAGTCGAATCGCGGGCGACGTTCAACTCCAGCCCCGCGGTGGCCGACGATCGGCTATATATCCGGACGGATAAGGCGATTTATTGCATTGCGGAAAAGTAGCGCGGTATTACGGACGTTGTAGCGTCCCAACGAATCGAACTGGTCGCCCGGACGAAGTGCTTCTGGTATCATCGGACGCGTAAGGGCAAAGTCCCGCCAAAGCGTTTCTTCCGCGCCCTCCTGGCTGGCGAGCGTTTGCTATGCACCGATCCTTGCTCGTGCGCGTCATCCCGCTTGTCGCGTTTGCCGCGCTCGTAGGCGCGCGGTCGAGCGGCGCGGCGGTCGACTACGAAAAGCAGATCAAGCCGCTCTTGGCTGCGAAGTGTTATCGTTGTCATGGGCCGCTCAAGCAGGAGTCGGGCTTGCGGCTCGACACGGCGGCGCTGGCGGCAAAGGGCGGCGACCGCGGGCCGGCATTTATCGCCGGAAAGAGCGCCGAGAGCTATCTCGTCGCCGCGCTGCTCGGCAAGGACGACATCGAGCGAATGCCGGCCGAGGGGAAGCCGCTTTCCGACGAGGAAATCGCGCTTATCCAGACGTGGATCGACGAAGGCGCCGTCGCGCCGGCGGACGAGAAGCCCGCCGACCCGCTCGACCACTGGTCGTTCCGTCCGGTCGCGCGGCCGACGCTGCCGAGCACGTCGCGCGACCTCTGGAGCCGCGGGGCGATCGACCGCTTCATCGCGGCGAAATACGACGAGCGCGGTTTGCGTCCGCAGGCCAAAGCCGATCGGACGACGCTGCTCCGCCGCGTGTGTCTCGATCTGATCGGCCTGCCGCCGACGGCTGACGAACTCGCCGAGTTCCTCGCCGACGCCTCGCCGGACGCTTACGAACGGGCCGTCGACCGGTTGCTCGCCAGTCCGCAGCACGGCGAACGCTGGGCGCGGCATTGGATGGACGTGTGGCGGTATAGCGATTGGGCCGGCTGGACCGACGGCGGGCAGATTCGCGACAGCCAGCCGCACATCTGGCGGTGGCGCGATTGGATCGTCGAGTCGCTCAACGCCGATCGGCCCTACGACCGGATGATCGTCGAGATGCTCGCGGCCGATGAAGTCGCTCCGACCGACGAGAGCGCGTTGCGGGCGACCGGGTTTCTGGCCCGCAACTACAAAATGCTCAGCCGCGAGACGTGGATGCAGGACGTCGTCGAGCACACGAGCAAGGGTTTTCTCGCGCTGACGATGAATTGCTCGCAGTGCCACGACCACATGTACGACCCGGTGTTGCACGAGGACTATTTCCGCTTGCGGGCGATCTTCGAGCCGCACCAGGTGCGCATCGACCGCGTGCGGGGGCAACTCGACACGAAGCTCGACGGCCTGCCGCGGGCATACGATGCGGCGCTCGACGCAAAGACAAAGTATTACATTCGCGGCGATGAGCGCACGCCCGACGAAAACCGCCCGATCGAGCCGGGCGTGCCGACGGTGTTCGGGAGGGCGGGGTTCGAGATCGCCGCCGTCGAGCTGCCGCTCACCGCGAGTTATCCGGACTTGCGCGAGTCGGTGCGAGCTGACATGCTGCGCGGTCTGCTGGGGCAGCTTGCCGCGGCTCGAAAGCAACTCGGCGAGTCGCTCAGCGCCGCGAACGCCAACGCCGAAACGCTGCGTAAGCTGACGGCGGAGTCGGATGCGAGTGACGTGGCGGAAGCGGCGGCGGCGGCCGCGAAGACTCATGCGGCGGTGGTTGCCGATTCGCGCGCGGTGGTCGCGGCGCAAGCGGCGGTCGATTCCATCAACGCGCGGTTTGCGGCCGATCTCGCGAAGCATCGCGGTGCGGCGGCGGAAGAAGTGGTCGAACTCGCGCAGTCGGCGTCGCGGGCCGAGAGCTTTGCCGCGCTCGCCGCCGCCGACTCGGATCGTCTGCGGGCCGAGCAAACGCTCGCGTCGCTCGTCGGCACGACGCATCCGGACGAGAAGCGGCTCGCTGCGGAAACGGAAAAGAAGCTGGCCGAAGCCCGCGAACGCTCGTGGACGGCGCTTCAGGCGACGCTCACTTACGACGAAAAATACACGCCGATCGGCACGAGCTATCCGCGACAGAGCACGGGCCGGCGGACGGCGCTCGCACGGTGGATCGCGCGAAAGGAGAACCCGCTCACCGCCCGGGTGGCCGTGAATCATCTGTGGCTGCGGCATTTCGGTCAGGCGATCGTGCCGACGGTGTTCGATTTCGGCAAGAACGGGCGGCCGCCGGTGAATGGGCCGCTGCTCGATTGGTTGGCGGCGGAACTTGGAGGCGAGGGGCGCGGGGCGCGGGGCGCGGGACTTGGGGAAGGCTCCGCTGCTTCGACGGCGTGGACGATGAAGTCGCTGCATCGGCGGATTGTGGCTTCGAGCGTTTATCGACAGGCGGCGACGTTCGATGGGGAGAACGCCCGCGTCGATCCAGACAACGTCGCGCTTTGGCGGTGGCCGGCGCGGCGGATCGAGGCGGAGACGGTTCGTGACATGGTGCTTTACGTTTCCGCGTCGCTGGACCTCGCGCACGGCGGGCCGGACATCGACCATCACGCGGGCCAAAAAATTCCGCGGCGGAGCATCTACTTCCGCCACGCGCCGGAAAAGCAGATGGACTTTCTGCAACTATTCGACGCGGCCGCGCCGACGCAATGCTATCGGCGAACGGAAAGCGTCATGCCGCAGCAGGCGCTCGCGCTCGCCAACAGCCGCCTGACGCTCGCCGCCAGCCGGCGACTCGCGCGAGAACTAAGCCGGCAGTTGTCGCGTGTCGAGCTTGCGGCGGACGCGAACCAGGCCGTGAGCACGAACGCTCCCCAATCCCCAGTCCCCAGCTCCCAACCCCGGTTCATCGCCGCGGCGTTCCGCCACGTGCTCGCTCGCGAGGCGACGCCGGAGGAAATGCAAACGTGCGCCGAGTTTCTCGACGCACAAACCCGGCTCTTTGCCGAGAATCGCGCCCGGCTCACCGCGGTTGCACAAACGGCCGGCGATCTCGAAAAGCCGTCGGGCGAACCGGAGCTACGAGCGCGGGAGAACCTGGTTCATGCGCTCTTGAATCATCACGACTTCGTGACGCAGCGATAGTGCAGCATCAACTATTGGTTTGGCTTTGGGTGCCACTGCTGGCTCGTCCAGAAGTGCGGTTCGCGAGGCAACCTCGTTCGGCAATGCTCACTGCTGGACGAGCCAGCAGTGGCACCCAATTCTCGATGCGCTCGGACGCCGAACTACTCCACGTCGTCGCGCAGGATCAGCGCATCGGCCGGGATCGACCGCTTCGCCTGGCGGCCGACGATTTGATCTCGTTCGCGCCATTTGAGGCCCGTGCCGGGGCTTTTGAGCGTGAGCATGTCTTCGGTGATTTTCTGTCCGGCGACGATGGGAACGCGCGTCACGACGCTGCGGCCGAGCTTTTCGCGGGCGTAGCGGACGCCTTCGGCCGGTTCGAGCACGCCGTTGCCGAGCGCCCGTTCGCAGTTGCGGATGTCGCGGACGATCCGCCGCAGGCCGTCCGGTTCGAGACTGCACGCGTGGTCGGTGCCCTTCATGTACCGGGCCAGCGTGAGATGCTTTTCGACGGCGCACGCACCGAGCGCCGCGGCGACCGACGACGTCATGATGCCGATCGTGTGGTCGCTCAGGCCGGTGAGCACGTTGAACTTTCGCCGAATCGTGTGCATCGCCAGCAGGTTGCAATCCTCGTATGGTGTTGGGTATTCCGACGTGCATTGCAACACGACGATCCGGTTGTGGTGCTTGCGGATTGCGATCAGCGCGTCGGCGACGTCCTCTTCCGTCGCCATGCCCGCGGCGAGGATGATCGGCTTGCCGGTCTGGGCCATTTTTTCGATGAGCGGCAGGTTGGTCAGATCGCGGCTGGCGACTTTGTAGAGATTGACGCCGATCCGTTCCATCACGTCGACGCTCGGCGCGTCGCAGGCGGAGCAAAAATACTCCATGCCCTTCGATTTGCAGTAGGCCATCAGCTCGGCGTGCTGCTCGGGCGTAAGTTCCAGCGCCCGCCGATGCTCGCCGTAGGTGCGGCCGAACGACTGCGGACCTTCGTAGGGCCGGTTCCACGCTTCCGCCGTCAATTCGCACGACAAATCGCGTTTGCACGACTTCACCGCGTCGGCCTGGTGCATCGCGGCGACGTCGATGAGCTGCTTGGCGATATCCACGCTGCCGTTGTGGTTCTGGCCGATTTCGGCAATGACGAACGTCGGGTACTCGTCGCCGATGCAGCGGCCGCTGGGAAGCTCGATGGCCGGCAGCGGATCGAAGCCGAACGCCGCGATGCGGGCGAGGCTCGGACCCATCGATGGGCGAATCTCGGCCGAATCGGCGACGCGATGCTCGACCGTCCGCGGCGTGTCGAGAATTCGCGTGTTAACCCGGGCGCGGATCGTCTTGTCGGCGATACGGTCGGGCGTTTGGGCGTTGATCGCGACCAGGTCGGGCCGGCGATCGAGCAGATCGATGATCTCGCGGGTGGTGATTTCGGCCGGCGGCTTGTCGAACTCGTTGCACACGGCCCGCACGAGCGCGAGATCGGCCGGCGTGTCCATCGTGACGCGATATGTGGGCCGCCGATCGGCTTCGTCGGCTTCGATGTGCAGGGTTTTGAAGTATTGAGGCTGGTCGAAGAACCAGGTCATGTACTCGGACATGCTGGTGTCTTCGGCGTGGGTGTAGGCGCGTTCGAGCGCGCGAAAGCTGATCGTCTCGGATTTCATGCCCCAGGGGAGGCCGTCGACCACCGCCCAATCGGCGTCGGCGGCGAGGTGCTTGTCGAGCATCGCGTCGATGTACTCGGGCGAGACGAACATATTGTCGCCCTGGGCCCGGACGATCAGGTCCACCTTGTGCTGCTTTGCCGCTTCGTAGAACCGGCCCATCACGTCGTTTTCGCTGCCGCGAAAGCACGACCAGCGAATGATCGCGGCCGTGTCGGCGACGATGTCGTCGACGGGACTGGTCGACGTGCAGACGACGACGTCCTGGCAGCGTCGGGAGCGCTTGAGCCGCTCGACGGTGTGCTCGAACACCGTGCGGCCCTTGATCTGGCGCATGATCTTGTGCGGGAGCCGCGTGGAGACGGTGCGGACGGCTAGGAGGACGGCGATTTTCATGGCAGGAGAGGGGCGCGGGGCTCGGGAGTCGAGATTTGGGGTTCGGGATTCGGGGGGTAACGTCGTGCGCTAAACTAGTGAACGTGTTGCTCGACGATTGGCGTGTCTTTTGGAATGTCACGTGTTAGTGGGCGGCCGAGGAGCTTTTCGGCTTGGCTGGGTAGCAGTCCTGTGGCGGCGCGTTTGAATGCGAAGTCGGTCGGCGTGAGGACGTGGCCGGCGGCGAGGTCGCGGCTTGCCACGAGGTAGGCCTTGAAGGTTGCGCGGTATTGGGCTTCGGCCGGGCCGAGTTCATAGCCGCCGCTTCCTAGGGTGGTCTCCATACTACGGACTGCGGCGACCATCTGTGCGAATCGCTCGGGCAAGAGCGACGAGTGGTAATCCGCCCGCTGCGGCGAACGGTCGAGCGTCAGGTGCGTTTCGAGGATCGAACAGCCGAGGCCCAGCGCGACGAGGTTCTGGTGGATCGCGGCGTCGCTCGCGCCGTCGGCGTGGCCGGCGAAACCGACGGGGCAACGGAAGTCTCGGGCGAGCGTGGCGAGACGGCGCAGGTGCGTGTCGGCGTCGGCGGTGGGATACGCTTGAAAGCCGTGCACGAGCGTGAACGGTGTGTTGTGGCGAGCGAGCACGCCGATCGCCGCGCGGATCTCGGGTTCCGTCGTCCCGCCCGCGCCAATCATCACGGGCAGACCGAGCGCCGCGACCCGTTCGAGGAACATCGGGTTCGTGACGTTCGTGGAGTGGACTTTTAAGCCGTCGGCGGAGAGGGTGCGGGCGATTTCCAAGCTGTACGGCTCGAAGACGTCGATGAGCACGCCCAAGCCGAGATTCCGCGCCTGTGCGGCAAGGGCCGACCATTGGCTCGGCGAGAATTGCCACGCCAGATACTTTGCATGCAGGTCGTGTCCGGGGACGACGAGTCCGTCGGCCGTGAAGGCTTGGAACTTGACGGCATCGGCGCCGGCTTCGGCGGCGGCGGCGACAGAGCGCTCGGCAAATTCGAACTCACCCTGATGGGCGCACGCCAGTTCCGCGATGATGTAGACCGGCTGCGCGGGACCGACGCGGCGGGAACCAAACGCGATTTCGCAAGGGTGGTCAAACAAGGCGGCAGCTCGAAACGAGGGTGGGTGTTACGTAGACCGACGCGAAGTCAACCGGTTGCATCCGGCGGGAGCACGGAAGTGGTCGTGGTCGGCGGTTCGGCGGTCGGCAGCGGCAGGGGACTGGCGGTCGGGATCGAAGACGGTGGCGTCGCCGGATGGCTGGCGGTCGAGGGGAGCACGGCGCGGCCTTGACCGTCGACCAGGTGGGCGCGCAACGCGCGGCGGGCGAGCAGGGCCAGGATCGCCTCGCGGTCGTCGCCCCAGGGAATGAAAATGCTTCGCAAGCCGTCGAGCGGATGCCCCGCCGCCGAACGCAGCAGGCGAACGCCTTCGGGCCAAACCTCGCAGCGGGCGACCGCCGCCCACGCGACCCGCCGCCGCAGGAACAGGACGTGCTGCTCGATGCCCGAGGCGTCGAGCAGATAGGTCGCGGGCAGGACGTTTCGCCAATCCGCGAGCGCGAGCACGAGGAGCACGAGTGCCGCGGCCGCGAAACTTGCCGTCTGCGCGGCCACCAGCGCAACCAACACGCCGATCGCGACGAGGACCAGCGCCGTCGAACGGGGTTCGTCGCGCAACGGCCACCGCCCTAAGCGCAGGGCCGACTCGGCGCCGCGGCGGGAAGAGCCTTCCTCGCGCGGAGTCGCGGCAAGCGCGGGCGATTTGCGGGACGAGATGATGGACATGGCCGATTCGGCGGACGGGTCGATCCGCGGCGGACGCGGCGGCGATCCTTATTATGTACGACCCGGGCAACGGCGGGAAACGTATGGTTCGGGGCCGCATGGTAAAATGGGCGACCGAGAGTAGCTTATTGGCGGTCGTAGCGTTTGGATCGGGATTCCCAGCACTGCGGGCGGCCGCGTTCGGCGAGGAATAGGCATGACGATCCTGGTCACGGGAGCGGGAGGTCAGCTTGGCAGCGAACTGGCCGCGCGGCTCGGACGCCGGGCGACGGCGTATGACCGCGATCTCTTGGATATTACCGAGGCGATCGAAGTCGTTATGCTCCTCGACCACGAAGACGAGGACGACTCGATCGAGGCGGTCGTCAATTGCGCGGCCTACACGCACGTTGACGCCGCGGAAACGAGTGCCGAGCAGTGCTTTCGCGTGAATGCGGACGCCGTCGAGACTCTTGCGCGGACATGTGCGGCGCGGGACATTCCGCTCGTGCAGATCAGTACCGACTACGTGTTCGGCGGCGACCGCGGGCGGACGACGCCTTACACCGAGGACGACTCGCCCGCGCCGGTGAACGTGTACGGCGAGAGCAAACTTGCGGGCGAGCGTTTTGCGGCGAGTTGCCCAAAGCATTTGGTCGTGCGAACCTGCGGCCTGTACGCGGCGCCGCGAGCGTTTCAGCAGGTGACCAACTTCGCGCAGACGATGCTGCGTCTGGGGCGCGAGCGGAACGCGGTGCGCGTAGTCGCCGATCAGGTCTGCTCACCGACATACGTGCCGCATCTGGCGGCGGCGGTGCTGTTTCTGCTCGAACGCGAGGCCTGGGGCACGTATCACGTGGTCGACCGCGGGGCCGTTTCGTGGTGCGAGTTCGCCGTCGAGTTGTTTCGTCAGGCTGGCGTGAACACGCGAGTCGAGGCGATCACGACGCAAGAATACGCGAAGACCAAAGAGCCGATTGCTCCGCGTCCGAAGTATAGCGTGCTCGATACGACCATATACGCGCGGCTCGGAGGGCCAGGACTGCCGACGTGGCGGGAAGGCATCGCTGCGTATCTGGCGGCTCTCACTCGCGACTCCGCCAGCAGCTAAGCCGCGACGTGGCGATTACGGCGTCGCCGCGGTTTGCGAACCGTTGAGTTCGTCGAGCAGCGCTTGCACGCGGCGTTCGAGCGTTTCGGTAAGCTCGCCGACTGCGTTTTTGTTGCCCTTTTCGCTGGCGGCGGCGATCGGTTCGCCGATGGCGACGGTCACGGCGCGGCGGCTGCGAATCGTGGCCGAATATTTGCCGAGCACGTCCTCTTCCAGCTTGTCGATCGTTTCGGCGAGGCGTTCGATGCTGGCATTCTCGGTGAGGTAATTCCCGGGATAGCTGAAAAGCTGGACGACGAAGAAGGCGTCGTCGAGGACGTTGCGGATCGCCGTCCGCTGGGGATCGTGCTCGGCGTGCGATTCGAGCTTTTCGAGCGCCGCGCGGCGAACGGCTTTGACCCGTTCGGGAATCGTCGTTCCCGCGGGCGGGGCGATGCCGCAACGCTGTTCGGCGGCGCCAAGGACGTGCTCGGCCAGGCCTTGCAAGCGCGCGACGATCGCGCCGCTGCGGGCCGCGCCGAGGAATTCCAACTCTTTGAGCACCAGCAGCGCCTCGGCCAGCGAATAGATCCGCTCGACTAACGGGCGTTCCGGCCGCGGTCGCCAGAAGACCTCGCGTTCGAGCTTTTCCATCACTTCGAGCAACTCGCTCATCGGGTCGTCGAGGTAGCGATACTTGAGCGCGACGGGAACGCACATCACCGGCCGCTCTGCCCGACGCGCCGCCGCCAGCGCGATCGCCGCGGGCCCGTCGCGAAACGGCGTCACTTTGTCGTTGCAATGATAGACTTCGCCCTCGGGAAAAATGACGAGCGGGTGTCGGTCGGTTTGGACGATGTTGACGGCTTGCTTGAACGCTTTGAGGTCGTTCCCTTCGCGGTCGACGCTGAACACGCCGTGCCATTGGAGCATCCGCTGGCCGACGCGATTCTGGGCCTCGAACACGTGCCAGGTCGACATGAAGTGGAACGGGCGGTCGACCTGATCGGCGAGTTCGTACATCGTGAACGGGTCGGCGTGGGTCGAGTGGTTCGGCGTCAACAGCAAGCCGACGTTGCCTTTGAGCAAGTCGACCAATCGCTCGCGACCTCGAACCTCGACGTCGATGAGACGCTGATCCTGCACCCGCTTCCAGCGCCGAAATCGCCGCAATAACCGCACGAGCCGCGGCCGGAGGCGCGTCTCCCACGAACGCGGCGGCATGGCCATCCGATACGGATTCATTCGCGCCTCTAGAAGATGAGTTGCGACTGCTCTAGCTCGTATGTGCCATCGGAGTTGGTTAGTTTTTTAACGCAGAGACGCGGAGGACGCGCAGAGGTCGCAGAGAATTCGATCGACGGAAGTCACCGCTATGACGTGCTCGGCTGCGAAACGTCGCCGATTCGATTCCTCTCTGCGCACTCTGCGAAACCTCTCTGCGTTAAAAAACGTATCGATGTGTTTTTCGTGCATCCCGAGAATCGCCGACGAAGCTACAATCAGGTGATGTGCGAATCGTTTACAATCCGAGCACGTCGTTCATGCCGTATAGCCCCGGCTTTTGCTTCGCCACGAACTTCGCCGCCGCTAGTGCCCCGTGGGCGTAGCAGTCGCGGTTGCTGGCTCGGACGGTGACTTCGAGCGTTTCGCCCAATAGGCCGAAGATGATCGTGTGTTCGCCGGGGTTGTCGCCGGTGCGGACGGCGTGGTAGCCGATCTCTTCGTGTGGACGCTTGCCGAGACGGCCTTCGCGGCCGTGGCGTTCGGCGGTATGGCCCATCGCGGCGGCGACGATCTCGCCGAACTTGAGCGCGGTGCCGCTGGGGGCATCTTCTTTGAAGCGGTGGTGGCGCTCGATGATTTCGACGTCCGCGCCGCTGGGATGATCTTTGAGTGCGCGGCCCGCGATATCGGTGAGCTTCATCGCGATGTTGACGGCGAAGCTCATGCTCGGCGCCCAGACGACGGGAATTCTTTCGGCGGCGTCGCGGATGGCTTGCTGTTGCGCGGCGGTGAGGCCGGTCGTCGCCATGACGAGCGGGATGCCGCGATCGGTGCAGAGCTTGGTCGCGGATTCCGCGCCGGCGGGCGTCGAGAAATCGATCAGCGCGTCGACCGCGCCGTCGAGCGTGGCGGAAAGCGGCACGCCGAGTTCACTGACGCCAGCGATCGGGCCAGAGTCGCGGCCGAGCAGCGCATGGCCGGCATATTCGAGGGCGGCTGCAACCTTTAGCGTCGGGTCGGCGGAACCGAGGGCGACGAGGCGTTGGCCCATGCGCCCGGCGGCGCCGTTGATGGCGAGACGAAGTGCGGTCATTGCGATTGTTCCCATTGTCTATTCTTCGGATGCGTTCGCTGGCTCGTCCGGTCGAGGGCCGTCGCTGGGTAAGGCATAATACGGATCGTCCAAGTGAACCCGGTTCTGCCACGCATCGTACGCCGTGCAGCCTGTGCCGATAAGTGTTCGCAACAAGCTGACTTCATCGTCCGTCTCGCGTATCGATTCGTACATCAGTACGAGTAAGTCATCGACGCACATCGTACCGCCGGCGTGGAATCGCGTTAATGCCGATGCCGTGCGAAGTTTGATGTGGACGAAACCATTATGTGATAGGTTGCATTCGTCCACCGCAGGCGCGAGCCGCTGAATGAATTCGTCGCGACTTAACGGCGGCTGGGTTGAAAAGCCCCAGGACTCGGGTTGTCGTTCGCCAGAATCGCGCGGAAAGAGTTGCAATGCGCCAAACGGCCGAATCGCGTAGCCATTTCGGCTTTGCAACGCGCGCGGTGTTTCATTTGCGGGCCAGACATTTCCGCCACCCGGCGTGGTCTCATCGAAGACAACGCTCGGCGTTACGGCGGGCATGCAAAGCCGCCCATCGAGAACTCCTGCTACGATTTCCCACGCTTGGCTTTCGTCCATGATGTGATATTCGAGGCCACTCCATAGCCCCAAAATCGTGATTCCTGAGCCGTTATGCAGCCAAAAGCTTCTGCCAGTTCCCCCGCCGCGCGAACGATGCACTTCGGCGATCAAAAGACGGCGGGTTTCGCCTGTGAGATTCTGGAATGCGGTGAACTGCGATTCGAAACGGCAAAAACGCCCTTGTTCGTGCAGCTTCGTTTGGAGGTCTTCGAGCATATCGTTTTGCTCACAAGACGAGGGGCGGAATTGCACCGCCGGTGGGCCTCGCTATCGCTCGACCCGCCCTACGGTTGCGTGTTAACCGTAAAGCTGAATCGCCCGCACGATTTCGTCGAGGTCATTAGACACGGCGACGGCGCGATTGGCAAAGGAGGCTCGTTTTACGCCGCGGGCGCCGAGGACTTTGTTGAATTGCTCTTGGTCCGTGGTGTGATAGGCAACGGTGGCGGTTGGGTCTTTGAGTTGGTGGCCGGTAAGGATGCAGACGACGCGCTCATCGCGGCCGATAACACCTTCCGCGACGAGTTGCTTCGCGCCCGCGACGCTCGCGGCGCTGGCCGGTTCGCAGCCGAGACCTCCTGCGCCGACTTGGGCTTTGGCGTCGAGGATTTCTTGATCGGTCGTTTCGCGGACGACGCCGTTGCACACGGCGAGCGCTCGCAGGCACTTGTCGAGATTCACCGGGCGGTTGATCTCGATGGCGCTGGCGATCGTGGACGCGCGGCGTTTGTGTTCGTCCATTTCGGCGTAAAACGCGGCGATCTTGTTCTGATCGATGCGGCCGTCGTTCCAGCGGACGCCTTGGCCGTTGTAGAGACCGTGCAGCGTGTTCGCCCCGGTGGCGTTGATGACGGCGAGGCGCGGCACGCGGTCGATGAGGCCGAGTTGTTTGAGTTCGGCGAATGCTTTGCCGAAGGCGCTCGAGTTGCCGAGGTTTCCGCCGGGGACGACGATCCAGTCGGGCACTTCCCAACCGAGGGCTTCGAGGACGCGGAACATGATCGTCTTCTGGCCTTCGAGCCGGAAGGGATTCACGCTGTTGACGAGATAGATGCCGAGTTGCTGACTGACTTCCTTGACGCGCTGCATGGCGTCGTCGAAGTCGCCGGCGATCTGGACGGTGAGCGCGCCGTAATCGAGGGCCTGCGAAAGCTTGCCGTAGGAGATCTTGCCGGAGCCGATGAAGATGACGGCCTGCATCAAGCGGCTGACGCAGGAATACAGGGCGAGCGAGGCGCTGGTGTTGCCGGTCGAGGCACAGGCCGCCCGACGCGCGCCGATCCAATGGGCGTGGGTGAAGGCGGCGGACATGCCGTTATCTTTGAAGCTGCCGGACGGGTTCATGCCCTCGTATTGCAGATAGAGCCGGCCTGGGTTGCTGCCGACGTAATTGGCGACGCGGTCGGCGCGTTGGAGCAGCGTTTGGCCTTCGCCGATGGTGACGACGCGGTCGCGGGGGGCGAAGGGCAGAAGATCGTAGAACCGCCAAACGCCGCTAAAGGCCAGCGGATCGGCCCGGCGGGACCAGAACTTTTCGAAGTCGGCGAGCGTCTTAGGGACGGGGAGCCGGTTCCAGTCGTAGGCGACGTCGAGCAGGCCGCCGCAAGCCGCGCAGGCGACCAACGCCTCGCCGAGCGCGTACCGCTGGCCGCAGTCGGGGCGGATGCACTGCTGACAGGCGGCATCGGTGGCGCTCACGACGCTAATCCCTTGCCTAGCTTGGGTTTACGGGCTGCGTTGGCCGTTCGAGACGCGGAGTAAGTCTACGCCACGCGCCGCGGGGCGGCAAGCGGAGCGTCCCCCGCGACGGGGTGCTGCGATTCGCCGGAAACCGCTGGAATCTCCCGTCTTGTCCGGTCGATGACGTTTGTTATATTTACTGGTTTCGCGATCGCGGCGTGCGCGCTAGCGTAGCTCAATTGGCAGAGCAGCTGATTTGTAATCAGCAGGTTATGGGTTCAAGTCCCTTCGCTAGCTCATTGAGCGGACGGTAGTGCCGCGGTGCGTCAAGCCATTGGGCGGTTGCTGTCGCGCGGCAAGCTGCCGGGCGGATCGTGGCCGTGCGGCGGCGGATACGGCGAGCCAAACATCGATTGGCGTGTCTGTTGAATCGGCTGAATCGGCGGCAAGTGAGTCGTGCTTTCCGGCGAAACCTAAAGGCCGCGAGCGGCAACGGCGGCGCAACGACCTTCGCGGCATTCAGGGACGGGAGGTTTCCCGAGCGGTCAAAGGGGACAGACTGTAAATCTGTTGGCTATGCCTTCACAGGTTCGAATCCTGTACCTCCCATTTAACAATGTTTCGCCGTCGTCTCGGCGAGTTGACTTGTAGCGGAAGCCGCCAAGACTTCCGAATCGCCGGATCAACCGGATATTCTCGGAAGTCTTGGCGACTTCCGCTATGAGATCGGACAAAGAAATGCGGGTGTAGCTCAATGGTAGAGCAATAGCCTTCCAAGCTGAAGACGAGGGTTCGATTCCCTTCACCCGCTTTGTAATCGAGGTCGCCGGAACGGGCAGTTTGGAGCGCTCGCCAGCGAGCACGGCCGCAGCCTCGGGACGACGAACATGCTGCTGTAGCTCAGTTGGTAGAGCACGTCCTTGGTAAGGACGAGGTCATGGGTCCGAGTCCCATCAGCAGCTTTTGGAGGGATTTTTGCGGCAAAGGAGGCCTGCGGACGGCGGGGATCGGCCGGGCGGGGAGAACGGCGTTATTTTTGCTTTTTGACTCCCTAGGAAAACCCTCCTGGGGTTGCTAAAACCTAGCGTTACGCATTTGTCAGACCCAAGATTTGCAGGGAGACTCGAAAACCCATGGCTAAGGACGTCTTTACGCGGACAAAACCCCACGTCAACGTGGGGACGATCGGTCACATCGACCACGGCAAAACGACCCTCACGGGCGCGCTGCTGGCCGTTCAGTCGGCCAAGGGCCTGGCCAATTTCAAGTCGTATGCCGACATCGCCAAGGGCGGTACCGTCCGCGACGATACGAAGACGGTCACGATCGCCGTTTCGCACGTTGAGTACGAATCGGAAAAGCGGCACTACGCCCACATCGACTGTCCGGGCCACGCCGACTTCATCAAGAACATGATTACGGGGGCCGCCCAGATGGACGGCGCAATCCTGGTCGTGTCGGCGGCCGACGGTCCGATGCCCCAGACGCGGGAGCACATTTTGCTGGCTCGTCAGGTCGGCGTGCCGGCGATCGTCGTGTTCCTCAACAAGTGCGACTTGATCGACGATCCGGAGCTTCTGGATCTCGTCGAAATGGAACTCCGCGAGTTGCTCTCGAAGTACGACTTCCCGGGCGACGACATTCCGATCATCCGCGGCGCTGCGAAGCCGGCCTACGACGCGCCGAAGGATCCGGCGGCGACGAAGTGCATCCAGGACCTGTTGGACGCGGTCGACAGCTATATTCCGGAGCCGGTGCGCGAAGTCGACAAGCCGTTCCTGATGGCGGTGGAAGACGTGTTCTCGATCGAAGGCCGCGGCACGGTCGCCACGGGCCGTATCGAGCGGGGATTGGTCAAGGTCGGCGAAGAAGTCGAGATCATCGGCTTCGCCAAGGAAAGCCGCAAAACGACCTGCACGGGCGTGGAAATGTTCAACAAGACGCTCGACCAGGGGCAGGCCGGCGACAACGTCGGGTTGCTGCTTCGGGGCGTGAAGCGCGAAGACATCGAGCGCGGCCAGGTCATTGCGAAGCCGGGTTCGATCACGCCGCACACCAAGTTCGAGGCCGAAGTGTACGTCCTGTCGAAGGAAGAAGGCGGCCGTCACACGCCATTTTTCAGCGGTTATCGGCCGCAGTTTTACTTCCGCACGACGGACGTGACCGGCTCGGCAAACCTGGTCGGCGGGGCCGAAATGTGCATGCCGGGCGACAACGTCCGGTTGAGCATCGAACTCGGATACCCGATCGCCATGGACGAGGGGGTGCGGTTCGCCATTCGCGAGGGTGGCCGGACGGTCGGCTCGGGCGTGGTGACGAAGGTAGTCGCGTAGTTTTGGGGCCGCGGGGCGGTTTGCCTTGCGGTCCCGATGGAACGATAGCCAAACGGTTCGCCGCGGTCGTTTGCCCGGCCGCGGCGAGCGTTTTGTGTTTTCCGCAATTTGCACTGGCGGCCGGTTGGGCGACGTGTCAAACTGTGAGGAATTTGGGCGGCGACGTTAGGCGGCGGTCGGTGCGGGGCAATCGGCGGATCGGTCGGCGGTTTGGTGCGTCGCGGGTTCGTTGGTGGCTGCGCTTGCGGGGTCGTCGGCGGGCCGAATAGGGGTGTAGCTCAATTGGTAGAGCACTGGTCTCCAAAACCAGCGGTTGGGGGTTCGAGTCCCTTCGCCCCTGCCATTACATAATCGCGCGGCGCAGGGGCGTTCGTGCCGGGAAGTTCGCGGCGGTGGATAGGGCGGGTTTCGTCGCCGAATGGCGCACGATTCCGGAAGCGGTTCGATCAGGTCAAGGCGTCGAGATGGAGCGACGCGGGTACATTTGGACGGAGTTGGCGCGTGTCGACGGTCAAGACAAAAGAGACTTCGGGCGGGTCGCTGGTTGGCGATCTGTTGCAGGCTGGGCTTTACAAGCGCAGCCAGGGGCGCATTGCCCGGCAGTTGACCTTTGCCGCGCTGGCGATTGCCGTTGCGGTGGGATGCTGGCGGCTCGAGGTTTCGCTGGAGACCTGGGGCTGGTCTCGGGAGTGGGCCCGAAACATGAAATTGTCGGTCGACGTTCTGGCGTCGGTCGTGGCGCTTGCGGTGTTCGTGCCGCTGACTTGGATTTGTTATCGGGCGGTTAATATTCCGCGGTTTGCCGACTTCCTGATCGCGGTGGAAGCGGAGATGAATAAGGTATCGTGGCCGAGCCGCACGGAGTTGATTCGCGCGTCGCTGGTCGTGTTGTTCGTGGTGTTTTTGCTGGCTACCGTGCTGTTCCTGTACGATCTGCTTTGGGTCAAGATTCTCGTGGACTGGCTTGGAATTCAAGGTAGCGGAGTGGGGAACGGTTAACGGGGGCGTCTGCCGCAGGTTTGCCGCGGCGTGCCATTGGCGGGGCCGGCAGTTTTGGACTCCGGCGAGATTCCGTTTGTCGGTCGACCGCGAAATGGCGTCGTAAGTGTTCGTGGGCTTTGTCTCGGTTTGTCGCAAGATCATGTCGTTTGACGAAACGCAAAACCTGGCCGAACGCACGCCCGACGAATTGCCGTCGGCGGATGCTCCTGCGCCGCACGACGCGGAGCATGGTTCGAGCGCTTCGGCGCCCGGCGCCGCGTCGGTTGGAGACGATTCTGCTCCTGCGTCGACGAGCGAACCGCAATCGAGCGCGAGCTACGAGGAAGTTGCTCAGGACGAAGCCGCTCAGGACGAAGGAGCACGGGACGAGGTTGTTGCGGAAGAAGAGCCTGAAGAAGAGCCTTACGTCGAGCGTCCGCCGGTGGAGCTGGCCGAGCCGGAGCCCGAGGTGCCGTTCAACTGGTACATCCTGAAGGTGCAGAGCAACCGCGAGGAATCGATTCGCGACGGGTTGATGCGCCGCGTAAAGGTCGCCGGGCTGGAGAACTACGTCAAGGACATCATCGTTCCGACGGAAACCGTCACCGAATTCAAGAACGGCAAGAAGCGGGTGGTCAAACGCAAGCTGTATCCCGGCTACATCGTCGTGAATATGGCGATTACCGACGATACCTGGTTTCTCGTTCGCGAGACGCCGGGGATCGGCGACTTTACGGGCGCCGCGGGTAAGCCGTCGCCGATGCTGCCCGAGGAAGTGGCCAAGATCGAGCAGAAGGAGAAGGCGGTCGAGACCGAGACGCCGACGCTGTCGATCGCGTTCAAGCCGGGCGACAACGTGAAGATCAACGAAGGCACGTTCGAGAATTTCGAGGGCGAAGTGAGCGCGGTCGACGCGACGAACGGCCGGATTACGGTGATGATCAACATTTTCGGCCGGTCGACGCCGGTCGAATTGGAATACTGGCAGGTCGAATCGGTTTAGGCACTGGGTACGCGAATGTAGGACGGATTCGGAAATCGGTCCTACGCGGGCAAGCGAGAGCGGATCATGGCAAAGCAACTGACGGGTACGGCGAAGTTTCAGATTCCCGGCGGGCAGGCGACTCCGGCGCCTCCGGTGGGTACGTCGCTCGGTAAGTACGGGATCAATCTCGGTCAGTTCGTGCAGCAGTTCAACGAGCGGACACGCGAGGCCGGGGGCATGCCGATTCCGGTGGTGGTGAACGTATACAACGACCGCAGTTTCGATTTCGTGACGAAGAGTCCGCCGGCGGCGGCGCTGCTCAAGAAGGCGGCCGGCATCGCCAAGGGCGCCGGCGTTCCCAATAAGGACAAGGTGGGCAAGGTAACGCGGGCGCAAATCGACGAGATCGTTCGGCTCAAGCAGAACGACCTCAACGCCCGAGACGCCGCGCACGCGGTGAGCATGATCGAGGGGACGGCTCGGAGCATGGGGATCGAGGTCACGGGTTGATCGGCGGTTCGCCGGGCGTGCGTCGCGAAGTGAAGAGCATTTTTTCGTCGGGTAGTCGGGTATAAGGCATGACCAAGTTATCGAAGAAAATGACGGCGATGTCGCAAGCGCATCCCGGCCGCACGCCGCAGACGGTGGAAAAGGCCGTCGAGATGCTGGCGAAGTACAAGACGCGGAAATTTGACCAGACGGTCGAGATTGCGATGCGGCTGGGAATCGACCCGAAGCAGGCGGATCAGCTCGTGCGCGGGTCGATCGTGTTGCCGAACGGGATCGGCAAGTCGAAGCGGGTGGTCGTGTTCGCCAAGGGAGCGCTGGCGGATCAAGCCAAGGAAGCGGGCGCGGACGAAGTCGGCGCCGAAGAATTGGCGACGAAGATCAAGGGAGGCTGGGCCGAGTTCGACGTGTGCATCGCGGCACCGGACATGATGGGGCTGGTCGGTCCGCTCGGCAAGGTGCTGGGTCCGCGGGGGTTGATGCCGTCGCCACGGGCGGGAACGGTCACGCCCGACGTGGGTAAGACGGTCAAGGAATACAAGGCCGGCAAGGTTTCGTATCGCAACGACGCGACAGGCATCGTTCACGCGGTGGTCGGCAAGCTGAGCTTCGACAATCAGAAACTGGCCGAGAACATTCAGGCGTTCATCAATTTCATCGTCAACAACAAGCCGGCCGGCGTGAAGGGGCACTTCATCAAGTCGGTGTGCGTTAGCGGGACGATGACGCCCGGCGTGTTCATCGCGGTCTAGAATCACACTTTTTTTCGGTCCCGGATTTCGACCGGGGCATGATAAGGCGGCATCGCCATGAGCAAATACGTGAAGGAACTCGTCACGCAACACCTGCGCTCGCGGCTCGACGGCGTCGAGGACTTGCTGGTGGTGGACGTGATCGCGCTCAATTCGCACAGCACGTCGGAGCTGCGCAAGCGGCTGCGGGCGGCCAACGTCAGCTTGATGGTCGTCAAGAACAGCTTGGCGCGGCGGGCGACGGAGGGCACGCGGCTCGCGCCGGCGTTCGAGGGGGCGAGCGGCACGATGGCGATTTGCTGGGGCGGCGAGGACATCGTGGGCCTCGCGCGGACGATTACGAAGCTCGCCGGCGAGAAGCTGTTCGACAAGCTTGAAGCGCGCGGCGGCGTGATGGACGGTCAGGCGCTGCGGGCGGACGAGGTCGCCGAAGTGAGCAAATGGCCGTCGCGCGAGGAGCAGTTGAGCATCCTCGTCGGGCAGATTCTGTCTCCGGGACGCAACCTTGCCGCGCAACTCGTGGGTCCGGGCGGGATGCTGGCCAGCCAGGTCAAGAAGCTCGCCGGCGAAGAGGGCGGCGGGGAAGCGCCGGCGGCAGAGTAATCGAACACGTTTTCGTTTTTTAGCGCGGTCACGCCGCGATTCGTAAATCAAGAACTCGTCAACTCCAACACCAGCGCCGCGGTCATCAGCGTTTCGTGGTCCGGCGCGTCGTTTGCCAGAAAGGGCTAAGGTCAGTCATGTCCACCGACACAGTGCGTGAGTTTTCCGCGGATGCCAAGTCGCTCGGCGACAAGATCGCCGGTTTGACGCTCAAGCAGGCGATCGAGCTTTCGGATTATCTCAAGGAAGTCCACAAGATCGAGCCGGCCGCCGGCGGCGCGGTGATGATGGCGGCTCCAGCCGGCGGTGGGGCTGCTGCTGCTCCGGTCGAAGAGAAGACGGAATTCGACGTGATTCTGGAAGCCTTCGGCGACAAGAAGATCGACGTCATCAAGGTGGTTCGCGCGGCGACCGGCTTGGGACTCAAGGAAGCCAAGGACGCGGTCGAAGGCGCTCCCACGAAGATCAAGGAGGGCATCAGCAAGGCCGATGCGGACAAGCTCAAGGCCGAACTCGAAGGCGTCGGCGCGAAGGTTTCGATCAAGTAGCATTCGCCCGTCGTTGGTCGCCGGGGCGAGGGCCGCGCGCATGCGCGGCTGCGCTCGTTTCGGCGGAGTGTCGTATTTCGATCGGTTGCGTCGCGCGGTGGGCGCTCTGCACGACGCCGACCGGTTTCGCCTTTCGCTCTCTGGCATCGCGTTCGAACGCCGCATGTTGACGAAACGTCCCGGGTAGTGCCCGGCCCGGGACGTTCGCCGTATTCTCTTGGGAGTCATTGCGCATGGCTACTTCTGCTCAGCGTCGGATCCGCCCCGCACAGGTCCGGCAATTCGGCAGTCGCGTCGATCTCCACTCCATTCCCGATCTGACGGAAATCCAGACCCGCTCGTACGACGTTTTCTTGCAGTACGAAACGAAGCCCGACAAGCGCAAGGACGTGGGCATCGAGAGCGTGCTGCGGGAGATCTTCCCGATCGAGAGCTACGACAAGACGCTGAAGCTGGAGTATCTCCGGTACGACTTGGGCAAGCCGCGGTATACGCCGGAGGAATGCCGGCAGTTGCGGCTGACCTACGGTCGTCCGTTCCGCGTGTGGCTGCGGCTCACCAAAGAGCAGCCGATCGAGGAAGAGGTCTATCTCGGCGACATGCCGATCATGATGGGGGGCGGCGAGTTCATCATCAACGGGGCCGAGCGCGTCGTGGTGAGCCAGTTGCACCGCAGCCCGGGCGTGGATTTCGTACGCGATCAGGAATCGACCGAGCGGCGGCTGCATAGCTGCCGCGTGATTCCGGAACGGGGAAGCTGGGTCGAGATCAACGTCACGAAGAAGGATTCGATGACGGTGCGGATCGACCAGAGCGGCAAGTTTTCCGCGCTGACGCTGCTGCGGGCGATGGATCCGCAGTACAGCCACGACGCGGCCCTGTTGCGGGCGTTTTACGAGACGAGCGTCGAGAAGATCGTCGACGGCCGCAGCGTGGCCAAGATCGAAGGAAAGATCGCGGTCGACGACGTCGTGTATCCGGCGTCGAGCGATCGCGCCGGGGAAGTGATTCTCGAATGCGGCCAGAAGATCACCAAGGCGGCCGCGGAGATTATCTGCACGTCCGGATTGCACGCGGTCGAAGTCATGCCCGACTCCAAGACGCCGCTGGTCCTCAATTCGCTCGCCGAGGACGCGACGGGCAGCCACGAGGAGGCGCTGTTGCGGATTTATCAGCGGCTCCGCCCGGGCAATCCGCCGCAGCTCGAAAAGGCGAAGCTGCTGTTCCACGAAAAGTTCTACGACACGAACCGGTATCGCCTGGGCCGCGTCGGCCGGTTCCGCATCAACCGGAAGTTCAATCTCAACGTCTCCGAAAAGGAAATGACGCTGCGGCCGGAGGATTTGATCGCTTCGATCAAGTACCTGATCGACCTGACCGTCCACGGCAACGAAGCGGAAGTCGACGACATCGACCATTTGGGCAATCGCCGGTTGCGAACGATCGACGAACTGGCCAGCGACGAGCTGCGCAAGGGCTTCTTGAAGCTCCGCCGCACGGTTCAGGAGCGGATGAGCCTCAAGGACGTCGAGGACATGACGCCGCGGAGCCTGATTAACCCGAAGAGCGTGTCGGCGGCGATCGATTATTTCTTCGGCCGCGGCGAATTGTCGCAAGTGGTCGATCAGACGAACCCGCTGTCGATGCTGACGCACGAGCGGCGGCTTTCGGCGCTCGGCCCGGGCGGTTTGAACCGCAAGCGGGCTGGGTTCGAAGTCCGCGACGTACACATTTCGCACTACGGCCGCATCTGCCCGATCGAAACGCCGGAAGGCACGAACATCGGTTTGATTTCGAGCCTGGCGATCTATGCCGGGGCCGACGAGGAGAGCGATGCTTACCTCGCTCCGGCCGACGCCGTGATCGAAAACGGCAAGCTCCAGGGCACGGAGATCGTCGGCCGCTACCGGGCCGACTTCCAGATGGTGCCGGTCGATAAAATTCAGTACATCGACGTATCGCCGGCCCAGATGGTCGGCGTGTCGGCCGGTTTGATTCCATTTCTCGAGCACGACGACGCCAACCGGGCGCTGATGGGTTCCAACATGCAGCGACAAGCGGTGCCGCTACTCGTCACCGAACCGCCGATCGTGGCGACGGGGATGGAGCGGGACGTGGCGAAGAACTCGGGCATGTTGGTTCGCGCGCGGCGGGCCGGCAAGGTCACGTTCGTCGATGCCGAGCGGATCGAGATCGGCGCCGATGCTTACGTGCTGCGGAAATACACGGGCCTCAACGAGCGAACGTGCTTGAATCAGAAGCCGATCGTCGAGCTGGGTCAAAAGGTCGAGAAGGGCGAGGTGATCGCCGACGGCGCCGCGACCTATCGGGGCGAGTTGGCCCTGGGGCGGAACGTGCTCGTGGCGTTCATGTCGTGGCAAGGGTTCAACTTCGAGGACGCGATCATCATCAGCGAGGAGCTCGTCGAGGACGACACGTACACGTCGATCCACATCGAGGAGTTCGACATCGAGATTCGCGAGACGAAGCTCGGCCGCGAGGAGTTTACGCGGGACATTCCGAACGTGAGCGAGAAGGCGCTAAGGAATCTCGACGAAAGCGGGATCGTGCAAATCGGCACGTTCGTCCGCCCCGGCGACATTCTGGTGGGCAAGGTATCGCCGAAGTCGAAGACGGAGCTCACGCCGGAGGAGAAGCTGCTGCACGCGATCTTCGGCCGCGCCGGCGAAGACGTGAAGAACGATTCGCTCGAGGTGCCCTCGGGCGTCGAAGGCATCGTCATCGACACGCAGAAGTTTTCGCGCCGGATGAGCCTCACGGAAGAAGAGCGCAAACAGTTCGAGAAGGACCTCAAGAAAGTCGAAACCGACGGCAACCAGAAGGTCGCCGAGGCGTTCGGCGAGATGGTGAGCGAGATCGAGGGGATTCTCGGCAAGACGCTGACGGACGAGGACGGCGTGCCGCTGGTGAAGGACCAGGATCCGCGGTTCGTGGCGGAAAAGGCGGCGACGTTCAACGTCGAAACGATCGATATCCGCAGTCCGCAGCGCAAGGCCGACGTGGAAAAGGCATACAAGACGCATTGGCCGGCGATCGAGGCGGCGATCGACGATCGCGACCGGCGGCTCAACTCGATGAAGCGCGGCGACGAGCTGCGGAGCGGCGTGCTTCAGATGGTGAAGGTGTACATCGCCACGAAGCGGGTGATTTCGGTGGGCGACAAGATGGCCGGCCGCCACGGCAACAAGGGTGTGATCGCGAAGATACTGCCGCGCGAGGACATGCCATTCCTCAAGGATGGCACGCCGGTGCAGATCATGCTCAATCCGCTGGGCGTTCCGAGTCGTATGAATGTGGGCCAGATTTTGGAGACGCACTTGGGTTGGGCCGGCGCGAAGCTCGGATTCCAGGCGATCACGCCGGTGTTCGACGGGGCGACGGAGTCGCAGATCAACCAGTGTCTGGCGGACGCCGGATTGCCGGCGCACGGCAAGACGCAGTTGTACGACGGCCGCACGGGCGAGCCGTTCGAGCAGGAGACGACCGTCGGTTACATTTACATGCTCAAGCTGCACCACCTGGTGGACGAAAAGGTCCACGCCCGCAGCACGGGGCCTTACTCGCTCATTACGCAGCAGCCGCTGGGCGGCAAGGCCCGGTTCGGCGGACAGCGGTTCGGCGAAATGGAAGTGTGGGCGCTGGAAGCTTACGGCGCGTCGTACATCTTGCAGGAACTGCTGACGGTCAAGAGCGACGACGTCGAAGGACGGACGAAGATATACGAGTCGATGGTCAAGGGAGAGAACACGCTCGAAGCCGGCACACCGGCCAGCTTCGACGTGTTGACGAACGAGATCCGCGGGCTGGGGCTGAACATGCAGTTGGCCAAGCGCCGCACGGCCGCCGCGGTGGCGGGGTTGATGTAGCGCCGGGCGACCGTCTCGGGCGCGACCCGGGTCCGCCGCCGCATGTGTTGGTTTCCCGTCCATTCCCCATAACGGAGCATTCGCCGTGGCAATTGCTGAAACCTCCTACGATCGGATCAACGATTACGCGTCGGTGAAAATCAGCCTGGCGCGTCCGCACGACATCCGGAGCTGGTCGTTTGGCGAGGTGAAGAAGCCCGAGACGATCAATTACCGCACGTACCGACCGGAGCGGGACGGCTTGTTCTGCGAGCGGATTTTTGGTCCGGAAAAGGACTGGGAGTGCTCGTGCGGCAAGTATCGCGGGATGAAGTACAAGGGGATGATCTGCGATCGCTGCGGCGTAAAGATCACGCACAGCCGCGTGCGCCGGAAGCGGATGGGGCACATCGAGCTTGCCGCGCCGGTGGTGCATATCTGGTTCTTCAAGGCGATGCCGAGCCGTTTGGGCAATCTGCTCGCGATGAAGACGACGAGCCTGGAAAAGGTTATTTATTTCCAGGATTACGTCGTCACGAAGCCGGGCGACACGAAGCTCAAGCCGCAGCAATTGCTCACGGAAGACGAGTATCGCCAGGCGCGCGAAGAGTACGGCGAAGGCGCGTTCGAGGCGGACATGGGGGCCGAGGCGGTCCGCCGCTTGCTCACGGATCTCGATCTCGTGTCGCTCTCGAAGACGCTCCGCCAAGACCTCAAGGACACCGGCTCGAAGCAGAAGGCCAAGGATCTGATCAACCGGCTGAAGATCGTCGAGTCGATCCGCGACAGCGACAACCGGCCGGAGTGGATGGTGCTGGACGTGATTCCGGTGATTCCGCCGGATTTGCGACCGCTCGTGCTGCTGGACTCGGGCAACTTCGCGACGAGCGACTTGAACGACCTGTATCGCCGGATCATCAACCGCAACAACCGGCTCAAGAAGCTGGTCGACCTCAACGCGCCGGAAGTCATCATCCGCAACGAGAAGCGGATGCTGCAGCAATCGGTCGACGCGTTGTTCGACAACAATCGCTGCAAGCGGCCGGTGCTGGGTTCGTCGAACCGCCCGCTCAAGTCGCTCACGGACATGATCAAGGGGAAGCAGGGCCGTTTCCGCGAGAATTTGCTGGGCAAGCGGGTGGACTACTCGGCCCGCAGCGTGATCGTGGTCGGCCCGACCTTGAAGCTGCATCAGTGCGGTCTGCCGAAGAAGATCGCGCTCGAATTGTTCCAGCCGTTCATCATCCGGCGGCTCAAGGAGTTGGGCCATGCGGACACGATCAAGAGCGCGAAGAAGATGCTCGAGCGGAAGGACGACGAGGTTTGGGATATCCTCGAAGACGTGATCCGCAATCATCCGGTGTTGCTCAATCGCGCTCCGACGCTGCACCGCATGGGCATTCAGGCGTTCGAGCCGATGCTGGTCGAGGGCAACGCGATCAAGCTACACCCGCTGGTGTGCAAGGGTTTCAACGCGGACTTCGACGGCGACCAGATGGCGGTCCATTTGCCGCTGTCGATCGAGGCTCAGGTCGAAGCGCACACGCTGATGATGTCGATTCACAACATCTTCAGCCCGGCGAACGGCGCGCCGATCATCAGCCCGTCGCAGGATATCGTGATGGGTTGCTATTACACGACGATGAGCGTGCCGAATCGCCGCGGTGACGGGATGTCGTTCAGCTCGATCGACGAGGTGCAGCTTGCGCATTCGCTGGGCGTGGTGGACACGCACGCGCGGATCAAGGTCCGGTTGCCGGCGAATCGGCGGCTGAAGACGGACAGCGAAGCGAAGAAGGGCGCGGTGATCGAAACGACGGTCGGGCGGGTGATCTTCAACGTGATGCTGCCCGAGGGGATGCCGTTTTACAACGTGCCGATGCGGTCCAGCGAGCTAGCGAAGGTGATTTCGGATTGCTACGCGATGCTGGGCCGCAGCAAGACGATCAACCTGCTCGACGACATGAACAAGTTGGGTTTTACGCAGAGCACGAGCAGCGGGTTGTCGTTCGCGACGGACGACCTGATTACGCCGCCGTCGAAGCAGAAGATCGTCGGCGAGGCCGAAAAGTCCGTGCAGCGGATCAACAAGCTGTATCAACGCGGGATCATCACCGAGGGCGAGCGGTACAACCAGGTGCTCGACGCTTGGACGCACGCCCGCGAGCGGATCACGGCGGAAATGATGTCGGAGCTCGAGACGGACGAGCGGAAGGTCGGGTACGTGAACCCGATTTACTTGATGGCGCACTCCGGCGCGCGCGGCGGCGTCGAGCAGATTCGGCAGTTGGCGGGGATGCGCGGTTTGATGGCCAAGCCGTCGGGCAAGATCATCGAGACGCCGATCAAGGCGAATTTCCGCGAAGGCTTGTCGGTGCTCGAATACTTCAGCTCGACGCACGGCGCCCGCAAGGGTCTGGCCGACACGGCGCTCAAGACGGCGGACTCGGGTTATCTAACCCGCAAGCTGGCCGACGTGGCGCAGAACGTCGTGGTGACGCAGGACGACTGCGGCACGACGCAAGGCATCACGAAGGGCGTCATTTATCGCGGCGAAAAGGTCGAGATTCGCCTGGCGGACTCGATTCGCGGCCGCGTGAGCCGGGCGAACATCGTCAATCCGATTACGGATGAAGTGATCGTGGGCGAGAACGAGATGATCACGGACGAGATTGCCCGCAAGGTGGAAGAGATGGGCCTGGAGCGGATTCAGGTCCGCAGCCCGATGACGTGCGAGGCGTCGCTGGGGATCTGCCGGCGATGCTACGGTATGGACCTTTCGACTGGCTCGCCGGTGGAAGAGGGCATGGCGGTCGGCATCATCGCCGCGCAGAGCATCGGCGAGCCGGGGACGCAGCTCACGATGCGGACGTTCCACATCGGCGGCACGGCGGCCCGGGCCGTCGAGGAGAGCGACATCCGCGCCAAGAAGGAAGGCGTGGTGAAGTTCACGCGGCTGAAGGTCGTGGCAAACGAGGAAGGCCAGCAGGTCGTGCTCACGCGGAACGGCGAGATCGTGATCGTCGACCCGAAGGGCCGCGAGTTGGAGCAATACGAAGTTCCGGCCGGCGCGCAGTTGATGGTGAAGGAGAACGACACGGTCAAGGCGGGCGCCGTGCTTTGCCAGTGGGACCCGCACAGCATCCCGATCTTGGCCGAGACGAGCGGCAAAGTGCGGTTCGACGACATCATCGAGGGCGAAACGACGCGCGTCGAACGGGATGCCAGCGGCCACGCCCGGCAGATCATCATGGAGCACAAGGGCGATTTGCACCCGCAGATCATCCTGGAAGGGGACGACGGCAAGATACTCGACTTCTACTACCTGCCGGAAAAGGCGCACATCGAGGTCGAGGAGGGCAAGGTGGTGTCGGCCGGCACGATGCTCGCCAAGACACCGCGCGAAGTTTCGGGTACGCAGGACATCACGGGCGGTCTGCCGCGGGTGACGGAAATCTTCGAAGCCCGCAAGCCGAAGGACCCAGCGGTCATTGCCGAAATCGACGGCGTGGTCGAGATCCTGGGCGAGAAGAAGCGCGGCAAGCGGACAATCATCGTCCGCAGCGAGTCGGGCATCGAACGCGAGCACCTGGTGTCGCACGGCAAGCACTTGCGGGTGCGAACCGGCGACTTCGTGCGGGCCGGCGAGGCATTGGTCGACGGTCCGCTCGTGCCGCACGACATCTTGCGGATTTCCGGCGAGGAAGCGGTGCAACAGTATCTGGTTCGCGAAATTCAGAACGTGTATCGCAGCCAGCGGGTGGACATCGACGACAAGCACATCGAGATCATCGTCGCCCAGATGCTCCGCAAGGTGATGATCAACAGCCCGGGAGACACGACGCTGTTGCCGGGCAACGTGATGGACAAGTTCGAGTTCCGCAAGGCGAACCAGGAGTTGGGCAAGTGCGTGAAGATCACGCACAAGGGCGACAGCGACTTCGAGGTCGACTCGATCGTGCCCAAGGAAGTGCTGGAGCAGACGAACGCTCAGATCGAGGCGCTGGGTGGCGACAACTGCAAGGGCGGGCGTCCGAAGCCGGCCACCGCGTCGACGCAGTTGCTCGGTATCACGAAGGCGTCGGTGCAAAGCAGCAGCTTCATCTCGGCGGCGAGCTTCCAGGAAACGACCAAGGTGCTGACGGAAGCGGCGCTTGCGGGGCGGATCGACCGGCTCGTGGGCCTCAAGGAGAACGTGATTCTCGGGCACTTGATCCCGGCCGGGACGGGCTTCCGCACGTTCCAGGAATCGGAAGTGCGGATTCACGTCGAAGCGCTCGAGGCGCTGGCGGCGGAGAAGCGCGGGGCGCTCGAGCGGGCGTTCCCGCTATTGGAAACGGCCGGAACTGCGTCCGGCGGCGACGGCAACGGTTCGTCGGGCCAACCGAAGGATCAGCCGGCGGCCGGTGGGCTCGATGCGCTGTTGGGGCAGGGGACGAACGAGTAGTTGTGTTGTGCCGCTGCCGGCTCTTGTTGCTGTTTTTGAGTGGGCAGGGGACAGGGGATAGCTTAAGAAGAATTTCATTGCGCCGTAGCGAAGTTTAGAGGCTTTGCTACGGCGTTTTTGATTCCAGCCGGGCTAGCCACTTGCGGACCGCTTCGGCGGGATCGGCGGCGGATGCGATTGCGCCGCTGACGGCGGCGCGGCCGATGCCTGTCGCGAGGACCCGGTCGAGGTTGTCGAGCGTGATGCCGCCGATGGCGAAGGCGGGCAGGCGCGTTGCGGCGGCGACGTCTTTCAAGAGGGCCACGCCGGGAAATTCGGCGAATTCTTTGGTCGCGGACGGGAACGTCGGGCCGACGCCGATGTAGTTCGCCCCGTCGAGCACGGCCTGGCGGGCCTGGTCCAGCGAATGGGTCGAAACGCCGACGAGCTTTCGCGGGCCGACGATCTTGCGGGCGTCGGCGACAGTCAACTCTTCCTGGCCGACGTGAACGCCGTCGGCGTCGCAGAGCACGGCGAGGTCGGGGCGGTCGTTCAGGATGAAGAGCGTTCGCGCGCCGAAGCGGGTGATACGTTCGCGCAGCGCGCGTCCGCGGTCGAGGAGCTCGCGGTCGGAGAGGTTTTTGTCGCGAAGCTGAATGGCGTGCACGCCGGCGGCAAGCAGGGCATCGACGAAGGCGATGAAGGCGTCGGGCGACTCGCGTCCGTCGGCGAGGACATAAAGCCGCACGTCGGCAAGCCGCGCGGCGCCGTCGCGCGACGCGGCGATCGTGCTTTCGAGTTGATAGACGTGGTAGCGGATGGCCTCGAACCGCGGGGCGACTTGCGGGGCGATGATTTTCGAGTACTCGCCGAGGCTGCGCAAGGCTTGCGCGGCGCGGTGAAGGTTGGCGGCGAGGACTTCGGCGGGATGTTCGCGGCGCGTTTCCGTCTCGGTCTTGATATCGACGCCGACGTCGCCGGGGATGTCGCGGGAGGCAACCAATTGGTCGCGGCCAAGAAGTTCGACGGCCGAAGCGAGATCATGTCGGAGTGTCTTGGCTTCTTCGGTGAGCAGCGGGTCGTCGAGGACGAACCGCAGGTAGTCTTCGACCACGCGCAGGCCTTCGGCGGCACGGTTTGAAGACGCATCCAGGATGCGGAGTATGGCGGTGGACGGCTGGGAAGTTAGATCGGTCGCCGTTTCGAGTTCGGCCAACGAGAATGTTATCGGTGGCGCGATTATCGGCTCGGAAGCAGGCTTGTCGGCACCGTCGCGGATTCCGGGGTGCACGTCTGCTACCTTTCTCCGCGTTTCAGCAAGTCCAAGGCCGAGTTCCGCCAAGACTTGTGCGGCAACGCCGTCGCCCTCTCGCAGAAGGCCCAGGAGAAGATGTTCAGGACCGGCGCCTTGGTGGCCGAGAGCGACCGATTCTTCCAAAGCCAATTCGATCGCGCGTTTCGTGCGTGGGGTCATCGGCAGCTTGTGGGCGGTTACCATGTCGGGCCCGCTGCGGACGAGTTTCTCGACTTCCGCACGAATAACTCGAACGTCGATGCCGCGGTCTCGAAGGAACTTCGCCGCGACGTTATCGGCGTGTCGTACCAATCCGAGCAGAACGTGTTCGGTGCCGATGTACTCGTGGTTGAGGCAGTGCGCCTCTTGGTTGGCAAGTTGCATGATCTTGCCGACTTCTGGGGAGAATCGCGGATCCATGTCTTCATCTCGCGTCGTTACAGGCGGCAAATTCGGCTCGTTGGGCGGTGCTAGCACGTCAATTTCGCAGTTGCGTTGGGTCGTGGCAACTCGAAGCGGCGCAATGGTTTCGGTTGCCTTGCCCGGGGGGAGAATAAGAGTTAGAATTCCGCGTGGCTGCGTGCCCGGAGCGCGGTTTTGCGCGCGTTTGGGGAGGTTGCCGCGTGGGTTGTTGACGCTGGTGTCAGGCCGGCGCGGGTTGACGCTTATCGGCTTGGTTACGACCAACGCCGCTTGGCCTGACCTACGGGCGGACCTACGGGAGCGGATGCAAGAGCCGCGGTTGAAGGAGCGAAGCGGTGCGGCGGTGGTTTGGGAGCATGGCGACGCGGTGCGCGGCTGCGTGGAAAGCGCGGCGGGTGGCGGCGTGTTTTTGGCCCGGATTGCCGCAGTTGTGGTACGACGGATCGTGGCGGGGATTGGCGGTTGCCGCGGCGTTCGGGGGATTGCTCAACGCGCTCGTCGCCGTGTCGCTCGTTTGGCACGAGTTGGCAACGACGACGGCGAGGCTGATCGGGTGGTTGGTGCTGGTCGGCGTATGGTTGGCGGCGGCCATGGTGTCTTGGCGTTCACTCGCCCGCGGCGAAGGGCAAAATGGCGGAGATTCCAGGCCGGCGGCGGAGGAGGACTTGTATCCTGCCGCGGTAAACGAATACTTGAAGCGGAACTTCGTCGCGGCCGAGCGACTGGCACGAAAACTGCTCGATCGAAACGGGCGCGACATTCCTGCCAGTTTGATGCTCGCGTCGGTGTGGAGGAGGACGGGCCGAACGACGGAAGCGAAGGCGGAATTGGAGCGGGCAAGCCGATTGGAGGCGAGCCGTCCATGGAGTTTGGAGATCGAGCGCGAGTTGGCTCGGTTGAAAAAGCCGGAAACGGCAGCATCGGATAGTCAGCCGCAAGAGGCGAAATCGGATAAACCAGCAGAGATCAACCAAGCAGCCTAGCGAAATGAGTGGGACGGACTTCAAGACCGTCCTACTTGGATCAACCGGAGCAAGACAATGTACGAACGATTTACGGACCGCGCCCGCAAGGTGATGCAGCTTGCCAACCAAGAGGCGCAGCGGTTCAACCACGAATACATCGGCACGGAGCACATTCTGCTGGGCCTCATCAAAGAAGGCAGCGGGGTGGCGGCGAACGTGCTGAAGAACTTGGACGTCGACCTGCGAAAGATTCGGCTGGAAGTCGAAAAGCTCGTTCAGAGCGGGCCCGAGATGGTGACGATGGGCAAGCTGCCGCAGACGCCGCGGGCGAAGAAGGTCATCGAGTATTCGATGGAAGAAGCTCGCAACTTGAACCACAACTACGTCGGCACGGAGCACATTCTGCTGGGGTTGTTGCGCGAGCAAGAGGGCGTGGCGGCGCAGGTGCTGATGAACTTGGGCCTGAAGCTCGAGGAAGTCCGCGAGGAGGTTCTGAATCTGCTCGGTCACGGCATTGAAAACGAAGGGAGCGAGCGGGGCGGCACCGAGCGCGGCGGAACGAGCGGCGGCGGTGGCGGCAGCGAAAGCGGCTCGGGCAAGGCGAGCAAGTCGAAGACGCCGGCCTTGGACAGCTTCGGCCGCGACCTGACGGAACTTGCCCGCCAGGGAAAGCTCGATCCGGTGATCGGGCGGGAGCGGGAGATCGAGCGGGCGATTCAGATTTTGAGCCGCCGCACGAAGAATAACCCGGTGCTGCTCGGCGAAGCGGGCGTGGGCAAGACGGCGATCGTCGAAGGTTTCGCGCAGCGGGTCGTGGACGGCAACGTGCCGGAACTGCTCACGGATAAGCGGATCGTCGTGCTCGATTTGGCGATGATGGTCGCCGGCACGAAGTATCGCGGCCAGTTCGAAGAACGGATCAAGGCCGTGATGAACGAAGTCCGCCGGGCGAAGAACACGATCCTGTTCATCGACGAATTGCACACGCTCGTCGGCGCGGGCGGAGCGGAAGGGGCGATCGACGCCTCGAACGTGCTCAAGCCGGCGCTCGCCCGCGGCGAGATTCAGTGCATCGGCGCGACGACGCTGGACGAGTATCGCAAATACATCGAGAAGGACAGCGCGCTCGATCGGCGGTTTCAGATCGTGATGGTCGAGCCGGCGACGAAGGACGAGGCCGTCGACATCCTCCGCGGTCTCAAGGACCGCTACGAAGCCCATCATCGCGTGAGCTATACCGACGAAGCGCTCGTGAGCGCGGTCGAGCTGTCTAGCCGCTATATCACGGGCCGCTGCCTGCCGGACAAGGCGATCGACGTGATCGACGAAGCGGGCGCCCGGGTGCGGCTGCGGTCGATGACCAAGCCGCCGGATTTGAAAGAGATCGACGACCAGGTCGAGCAGCTCAACAAGGACAAGGAAGAGGCGGTCGCCAATCAGGACTTCGAGCGGGCAGCGCGGCTCCGCGATCAGGCCGACAAGCTCAAGAAGAAGAAGGCCCAGATCTCGAAGGAATGGCGGGACAAGTCGCGCGAGTCGGACGGCGTGGTGGACGACGAGATCATCGCCGAGGTGATCTCGAAGATGACCGGCATTCCGCTGACGCGGATGACGACCGAAGACAGCAAGCGGCTGATGCAGATGGAAGCCGACTTGCACAAGAAGGTCATCAGCCAGGAAGAAGCGATCAAGGCCGTGTCGAAGGCGGTTCGCCGCGCTCGCAGCGGTTTGCAGGATCCCAAGCGGCCGACGGGCTGTTTCCTGTTTGCCGGGCCAACGGGCGTGGGCAAGACGCTGCTCGCCAAGGCATTGGCCGAGTTCATGTTCGGCGACGAGGACGCGCTCATTCAGATCGACATGAGCGAGTACATGGAGAAGCACAACGTCAGCCGCTTGATCGGTGCTCCGCCGGGCTACGTCGGCTTCGAAGAAGGCGGGCAGCTCACCGAGAAGATTCGCCGCCGGCCATACGCGGTGGTTCTGCTCGACGAAATCGAGAAGGCCCATCCGGAAGTGTTCAACATGTTGTTGCAAGTCATGGAAGAAGGCCGGCTGACCGACAGCTTTGGCCGGCACATCGACTTCCGCAACGTGATTTTGATCATGACCACGAACGCGGGCGCCGACGCGATCAAGAACGAGTCGGCGTTCGGCTTCCAGAAGCCGGACGACGATGCGTCTTACGACAGCATGAAGACCCGCGTGACGGCGGAGATCGAAAAGGTGTTCCGGCCCGAGTTCCTGAACCGGATCAACGACGTGATCGTGTTCCGGCACTTGAACGTCGAGGACCTCAAGGAGGTCGTGGACCTCGAACTGTACAAGGTTCGCAAGCGGCTCGAGGAGAAAGGTCTCAAGCTGGAATTGACCGACGACGCCAAGACGTTCGTCATCAAGAAGGGTTCGAACACGGACTTCGGCGCGCGGCCGCTGCGGCGGGCGATCGAGGCCTGGATCGAAGATCCGCTGGCCGAGGAGCTGCTCAAGGGCGAATTCGGCGGCATGAACCTGATACGGGTCGACGTCGTGAAGAACGACGAAGACAAAGCCGTGCGGCTCAAGTTCGAGGGCCTCAAGGTCGCGGTCGAGCCGGAGCCGGAAGCGGTCGCAGCGGCGGCTGGCGGGGAGGAATCGGCGGGCGAGACGGCGGAATAACGTGCCGCGATTGCGAAGTGAATCGCGTTAACATCAATCGGCCGCGTGTTGAATCTCAGCGCGCGGCCGATTTCGCTTCGTTGGCGAAGTTGAGTTGGTTCGTTTTTTAACGCGGAGGGCGCAGGGGTCTCGCAGAGGGCGCAGAAAAGACATCTAACACGATTTCATCCGCTGCGTCGCAATTTCGGGCGATCGGCAAGGAATTCCTTTACGCGGTCTTCGCGGGCGAAGGCAATTGGCAGGAACTCGACGGCTTGTTGGATGCGGTCGTCGGGTTCGGCGCAACTGAAGCGTAAGAACCCGTGGCCGGCTTCGCCGAAGCACTCGCCGCCGAGGCAGGCGACGCCGAACTTTTCGTCGGCCGCTTCGAGCAGGTAGAGGGCGAGGCCGTGCGACGTGATGCCGAGGCGGTTGCAGACGGCCGACACATCGGGAAAGACGTAAAACGTGCCGGCGGGCATCAGGCATTCGACGCCGTCGATGTGCTTTAGGCCGTCGACGAGCAGTTCCACCTTACGGCGAAACGTGGCCATGCGTTCGTCGCGTTCCGCGCGGTCGTGCTTGAGGGCCGCGATGCCCGCGTGCTGGGCGAACGGCGGGACGCAGGAGAGCATCGTGTTGGTGAGCACGGAAAGGCGTTCGGCGATCCGGGGGCTGCTCACCGAGAAGCCGAGCCGCCAGCCGCTCATGCTGAACGATTTGGAGAACGTGTACGCGGCGACGCAGTGGTCGATCATGCCCGGCTCGGCGAGGAGCGAACGATGCCGGCCATTCCAGACCATCTGGTCGTACGGCTCGTCGCTGAACACGGCGACATCGCGGCCGCGGACGAGATTTGCCAATTCGCGAAGGTCGTCGTGCGTGGCGACGCCGCCGGTCGGGTTGTGCGGGCTGTTGAGGAAGATGGCCTTCGCGCCGCGCTCGCGGTCGAGGAACGAGCGCACGTCGTCGAGGTTGGGGCGGAATTCGCGTTCTTGGCGCAACGGGGAGAGGACCATGCGCGCGCCGCGGCGGGCGAAGTTCGGGCCGTAGGTCGGAAAGTGCGGGCTGAACACGAGCGCGGCATCGCCGGGGTTCAAGAACGCTTCGCAGAAGAGGGTCTCGAACGTCTTTCCGCCCGGACCGGCGACGACGTGTTCGGCGGAGACAGATAGGCCGTAGTGCTCGTTCACGTATTCGGCGGCGGCGGCGCGGAATTCGGATAGGCCGGCGGAAGGACCGTAGCGGCAGTGGCCGTCGCGGATGGCTTGAATGCCGGCTTCGGCGGCGTGCGTGGCGGTGGGAAAGGGACTGTCGCCGATTTCAAGCTCGACGACGTCCTTGCCGGCGGCTTTGAGGCGGCGGGCGGCGACGAGCACATCGAACGCGATTTCGGTCGTGACGCTGGCGGCGAATTGGCTGAACTGGGGATTCATGCCGCGCATTGTAGGGCGGCGCGGAGCACACTTCTACCGCAACGCGCTAAGGCGGTGTCCGACAGGAAGTTGCGGCCGCCATCGCGAACACGACCGCGAGGTAGGCGAAGACGAACGTCAGGGCGCGATAGCCGATGCGCAAGAGCGGCGTGGTGAGTTTGGGCCGGGCGTCGAACACGAAGAACTGCACGCCGAGCCGCGCGGCCCAGAAGAGGGCGATGAACGCGCACACGGCGCGGGCGAGCGCGGCGCCGCCGGCGAGTTCCGGGGCATAGGCAACCGAGAGAGCGCCGAACGCCACGATTACCAGGACGATGAACGCGCCGTGGACCCAGACGAGCTGCCGGGAGAGCGGATCGAGTTTGGTTAGCTCTCGGCGCCAGTCGAGGACGTTGGGCGTGAGGGCGCTGGCGAAGAGGATGCCGAAGTGGAGGATGCCGCCGATGAAGATCAGGTGTTCGAGTTGCATTTTCGATCTCGCATCAGAACGGCAATACGACGAGGAGCGGCGCCATCGCCCTTTCGACGAACGGCCGGTGAAACAACAGGGCCGCGGGTGCGAACACGACGAGTTGCGTGTAGGCCCAACCGAGTCGGCCGCGGCCGATTCCGATTCGCCGCGCGAGCACAGTCCGCTCGAAGAGCATGGCCAGCCCTTGGATGAGGAAATACGCAGTTGGGCCGCCGTAGCCGCCGCGGACGGGGAGCGAAACGACCGCGTCGTGAGCCAGGCCCGACGTCAGGAAGACGAGTAGCGTGGCGACGGCGGGACCGAACGCGGCGACGGTTGGGCGAAAAACGAAACGGTGAGCGAGATCACGGAAGGCGAGATTCCAGCGGCGGCCCCAGAAGTCGGCGAGCGACGCGGCGACGAAGGGCGCGTTCATGATCGGTACGGCGGCTATGCCGGCGCGTCGCCAGCCGAGCGACAGGAGGTGGAACCAACCGAAGTGCAGGGCGAGCAGAAAACCGGCGATGCCGAGCCAACCGGCGAGGAACGGATCGGCGGTCGCAAGGCGGGCAGCAGCGGCGAGGACGAGCAGGCCCAAGAGCGTTATTCCCCAGGCGAGGAACCACTCGCGAGTACGCGGGCGGGCCGCGGCGGTCGAGTTCGCGAAGAATGGCCGTGGGTCCATGCCGGGCCAAAGGACGAAGTAGCCGGCGATGCGAAGTGCGATCTTCGGCGTAGCGAGTTTGCCGCCGGCCGGACCTTGTTCCAAGAACTCGGCGAACGAAAGCCATTTGGCTGCCGCGAACACGGCGACCGCCACGGCGACCATGCGTTGCCAATCGGCCCAGCGGCTTCCGAGCGCGAGCACACACGCCGGAGCGACCGCCAACGGCGCCGCGGCAAGCGCCGCGCGTGCGAAGGCGAAAAGGTTGAGCGAACGTGGATGATTCGCGGCCAGGGGCATGATTCGATCGATTATCGAGCACGTTGCGGCGTCACGCATCCAACCGCGAACGCCGCGGCGGCGTTAACGCGGGCAACCGCGGCGCCGCACGAGCGAGCGAACGACGTGCAAATCACTGGCCGGACGGGAGCGTTGTGGTGGGCTTGAGGAGAAATCGCCACCAGGTGGTCTGGCGATGGGGCGTCGCCCGCGGACCCGGGGTGATGCCGACGTTCGCGCCGGTCGAAGATTGTCCCACGAGGATCGCACGACCGAGGCGGATCTGTCGGCTCAAGTCGACCTCGGCGATGTCGCGGTTGGCGAGTCCCGTGTAGCTTGCGCCGTGAGCCGCTTCGTAGAAACCGACGACCTCGCCAATGCGGCCCAGGTCGACGGCGGTCGCGTCGTATTTTTCGGCGGTTTCGCGGTCCTGGGCGAGCGATTGCCGCGTCAGATAGGATTCGGCCGAACGCCAGTCGCCGCGGCCGTCGACCGAAACCGTCCTGCCGGGTTCAAGCGTGCCAAGCGCGAGGGCGTAGGCGCCGTAGAACAGCACCGACCGTTCGAGCGGCTCGTCGAGCGGGTTGCGGACGGAGCCGACGACCCGGCCGAACGCATCGGCTTCGAGCGTGGCGACTTCGGGCGCTTGCGTGTCCGCGAGAGACCGAGAAAAGAACAGCCGACTCGACCAGGCGGGGGACACGAGCCGGGCGATGCGGCCGCGACCCATGTCGTAGATCGCCGCGGGTTCGCGCGTGTCGAAGCGGCCGGCGAGCGGGCCGAGATGATCGCTTTGCCCAGATGGCCCGGCCCAAAGCGACAACCGCGGCGCGTTGGGCGCGCCTTCGGATGGGGCTGCGTCGGTTGGTTCCGTTCGCGGCGGCCATGCCGGGGGCGATTGCGTCGCCACTTCGTAAATGCCTGCCGACGGCTGGTACACGCTCGACCAGGCCACGGTGCGCACGCGGGCCGCTGCCTGGGCGGTAAAATCGACGTCGACGAAGCGGAGTTGATTGACGAGCACGTCGTCGGTCTTCGTGGCGTGAACGATCGCGTAGGCGCCGGCCGCGGCGAGACAGACGGAGGCGAGGAACGTCGCCCAAGTCCATTCGGGCCGGCGGCGCACGAGATACCAGTCGAGCGGGCCGATGACGAGGATGTAGGCGATCGCGGCGGCGGTCAAATACCAGAATCGTTCGGGCGACGCGCCGGGGAACTGATCGAGCGCGTCGGCCAACTGTTCGGACAGCGAGGAATACGCCTTGCCGGCCCAGGCGCGGCTTGTGGGTCGTTCGGCGACGTCGCGCGGGGCATCGCTTTCGACGATCGCGAGCGTTTTGGCGAGCAGGCGGGTGTGGCCCGGCCAGGAGACGAGCGCCGGGGCGCTCAGGTCGAAGGCGACGACCACGACCTCGCCAAAGCCGTGCGGCACGTGCACGATAAGCGGAAGGCGGTCGCCCGTCTCGTTGACCGCTGCGACGATTTTTCCCTCGACGGGGTTGAGGCGGGCGATTTGCAGGCGAAACGAGCGCTCGTCGCTCTCGGCGCTGGGCCGAGCGGTCGAGGCGTCCGCTTCGTGTCCGACGAACGACTCGAGCGGCGACGTGCGAAGGAGCTCGGCGCGTTCGCCGAGCGATCCGAGGTTCAAGCCCGGCAGAATCGCCGATTCGCCGAGCTCCTGCGCGGCGTGGGGGCCGAGGCTGACGATGAGTCGGCCGCCGGCGCGAACCCAATCGTCGAGCAGCCACAATCGGTTGGCATCGGCGCTCGCGTTCGCCGCAGGCGATTGGCCGACCATCCACACGATCGTCGTCGCCGCGTCGAGCGCGAGACTGCGATCGAGGAGCGCCAAACGATCGGCCGAGGGTAACTGGGCGATGCTTGCGATTCGTTGGTAACGCCGCTTGCGCGACGGTTGTGCCGATAATGCGTCGACGCCGTCGAGGCCGGTCAATCGGCCGATCACGACGGTCAGCGATTCTTCCTCGGCGAGTGGACGAGCGAATTGGCCGGGTTCCGACCGGCGTTCGGCGATGAGGCGACCGTTCGCATCGTGGAGCGCGACGATGAGCGGTTCATTCGCGCGGCCGAGCTGGATGAATTGCGTTACGCGATTCTCGGCGATGGCGCTCAGGCGGTGCGTGGCGGAGTAGCGGATGCGGCGGCCCGCGGCGTCGAGGGCATCGATGTCGAGGCGGTAATCGCCGTCGGCCTCGATGTGAGCGAGGCGAATCTCTGCGGGGCACCAGCGATCGGGGCGATAGGCGCCGGCGATGCCGATGGCCACCGCGTCGATCGTGGGTGCGGCGCGGACGGCGTTGGTTAGCAGAAACGCGACGACCCAACCGACGAGCAGCGCGACAGCGCGGAACGTTCGCAGTCGGGGAGCGCCGTCGCCGCCGTTCATTACGGCTTCTCCGCGTCGTCGCACGTGCATATAAACTGTCCGCAGCCGGGACAGCCGCTGCCGTACTTACGCTGGACGGCCTCGCTCAGGTCGACTCCAGCGACGTTGGCGATGGTGCAAAGCCAGGCGAGAACATCGGCAAACTCGCCCAGACGATCTTCGTGCGACCCGTTGCGGAGCGCCCCGGCGAGTTCTCCGACTTCTTCCATCAGCCACATGAAGGTGCCGTCGATGCCGCGGGCGACGTCCTTTTCGTGGTACATGCGGCGGATGAGCCGCTGGAAGTCGTCGAGCCGGACGCTCGACGCCGCGGGGGGCGCGGAATCGGCAGGCTCTGAGGCGTCGTGTGGCGTGGGCACGTAAGGCGGTTCTCCGTAACGCATTGGGTTTCGGCGAGAGGGAGGCGTTCGCGCGGACTACGCCTGGAGTCGACGTTGGCGTTGAGTGGGTGGTGGGCGGCGGAAAGTGGACATTGGCCGCGACAGTAAGGACACGGGGGCAACGGGGTTAACGACGTTTTTGCGTGCGCGCCTCCCTGTCGCGATTCGGCTACAATATAATAGCCGGCGCGGGGCCGCACCACCGAGCCGCCGTCCTTCGTCGTACGGTTATTCGATTCGCGCGAACGGGCGTCGGTCCGAAAAGGGGAACGACGGCTCGCGAACGCCGGGCATCCTACGCGAAATCAACCGATTGTCAGGAGCCGATTCCCTTTTCGAGTCGGTTCGTCATCGAGGTGCCGTCGTGCCAGAGGAATCCGCAGCCGCCGTCGCCGAGCCGGCCGTTACGCCGAAGAAAGTCACCAAGAACGAAAAGAAGCCGCGCCGCCAGCCGCCGTATCACGTCATCCTGTGGGACGACGACGACCATACCTATGCTTACGTGATTACGATGTTGCAGGAGTTGTTTGGACACCCGGTCGAGATGGGCTTCAAGCTGGCGAAGGAAGTCGACGTGTCGGGGCGGGTGATCGTTTGCACCACGACGCGCGAACGGGCGGAACTCAAACGCGATCAGATCCATGCGTACGGCAAGGACGATTTGATCGACGGGTGCAAGGGGTCGATGAAGGCGTCGATCGAGCCGAGCGAGTGAGGTTGGGCGCCGGCGACGAATGTCGGGGACATGACTGGGGGCATCTCTCGGAGCGTTGGGTTCGATTTGCGTGGATAGCACTTTGCCCCCGGTGTGTTCACCGGGGGCTAAATGGTATGCAATCGCTTTCGGGAATGTTGCTGGCTGCTTCGCCGCGACTGGCGGATCCGAATTTCGCGCGGTCGGTGATTCTGATCGTGCAGCACGGCGAAGAGGGCGCGTTCGGCGTCGTGCTGAACAAGCCGAGCGCGAATCGCGTGGCCGACGTTTGGCGGCACGTGGGCGGCGGGGCCACGTCGCTCGATCGGCCGGTCTATGTCGGCGGGCCAGTCGACGGACCGCTGTTGGCCGTTCATGCCGAGGCCGACCTTTCCGAGCGCGAGATTCTGCCGGGCGTCCATTTTGCGTCGCAGCGCGGAGCGCTCGAGCGGTTAATCGAGGACGCACGCGAGCCGGTGATCGTGCTGGCGGGATATTCGGGCTGGGGCGAAGGGCAATTGGAGAACGAGCTGCGCGAGGGCGCGTGGCTCGTCGCGCCCGGTTCCGCGGAGCGCGTGTTCTACGGCGGCGAAGATCACTGGAAGCACGTCGTCGGCCAGGTTGGGGGTGAAGTGATTCACGCCCGCGGCGATATTCGGCACGTGCCGCCGGCGCCGTGGCACAACTGACGGCAATTCTGCCGCAGGACGCTGTAGGAGGCGAATTCTTTCGCCGATGGCAGCCGTAAGCGACCCGGTCGGCGAAAGGATTCGCCTCCTACAATGGACTTGATTCGCCATGACAACGTCGCCGGACCCGCTGGTCGTCGCGATTCATGCTTCGCCGGTGCGCGTCGTGCTGGTGGCAACGGGCGGGGGGAGCCAGGCAATTTCTCGCTTGCTGGAAGTCGGCGGGGCATCGCGGACGGTACTTGAGGCCGTCGTACCATATTCGGCGGCGGCGATGGACGATTGGCTCCGCGCGCGGCCGGAACATTACTGCACGCCGCAGACGGCCCGGGCGATGGCGATGGCCGCGTTCGAGCGGGCGCGGGGGCTCGCGAGCGATGCGAATGCCGGAGAGCTGGCGGGAGTCGGTTGCACGGCGTCGCTGGCGAGCGATCGGCCGAAGCGCGGGGCGCATCGCGTACACGTGGCGGTCCAATCGGCACGTTTCACCGAGACGTGGTCGGTCGCGCTTTCCGCAGCGGGGCGAACGCGCGCGGAAGAAGAACGCATTGCCGGCGAGTTGGCGCTGCGGGCGGTGGCCGAGGCGTGCGGCGTTGCTTGCGGCGACGAACGAGTCGAGGCCCTGTTGCAACGGGACGAACGGCTGGCGTCGAGGCGCACGGACGCGCCGCGGCAATGGACGGAGTTGCTTTTGGGAGAGCGCGATTGCGCGAGCGGGCACGTCGGCCGCGAAGGCGAAGCTGCGACGGACTCGCCGCGATCGGCGGTGCGCGTCGTGTTTCCCGGCGCGTTCAATCCGCGACACGTCGGGCACCGGCAGATGGCGGCAGTGGCCGCGCGACGCACCGGGCAAACGGTGGCGCACGAAATCTCGTTGCTCAACGTCGACAAGCCGCCGCTGGACTTTACGGACCTGGCGGAGCGGGCGGCGCAATTCGATTCAAGCGAACCGCTGTGGATCACTCGCGCGGCGACGTTTCGCGAGAAGGCGGATATTTTTGGCGGCGCGACGTTCGTGGTTGGCGCCGATACGATCGAGCGGATCGCCGAGCCGCGATACTACGGCGGCAGCGAATCGGCCCGCGATGCGGCGGTGGCTCATCTGGCGGAGCGGGGCTGCCGGTTTCTGGTCTTTGGACGGGCGGTGGGCGAGCGGTTCGAGTCGCTTTCGGATCTTGCGCTGCCGCCGGCGCTGGCGACTTTATGTGAGGAAGTGCCCGCGTCGGAGTTTCGCGCGGATGTTTCATCGACGGAGATTCGGCGGCGGGTAGAATCTCCGTTTTGAACGCGCAGCGACGAGAAGGGCCGGCAACCACGCGGCGTCAGGCCGGCGCGGGTTGGATCTCTTGATGATGGAACGCGGGTTGCCGCTTGGCCTGACCTACGGGCTATGAGGAGCTCGCTACTGCCGGCCGCGGTACGGGTAGATCGGCAGGCTGCCGGTTTGCACGGGCGCGGCGGTGGCGTTGGGAATCGCGGGGGCCACGACCGCTGCGGGCGGGTCGATCTTGCCGCGGCTCTGGATGAATAACAACGCGTCGGCGCGGTTGCTGTCGGGCGTGCCGGGAAGGGTGAACGGCAGCACGCCTCCGGCCGCGGGCGCGGGCGTGGCAACGACGCCGCGGCTTACGAGCAGCACCTGATCGGTCGGCCAGCGGAAGCGTTCGTGCAGGTCGCAACTCGACATCTGCGGGACTTCGATCCGTTCGCGCCGCGATCCGCCACCGGGGAGCGGAATATCGACCGACATGCCGACCATCTTTTCGATCTGCGAGATGTTCACCTTCACGACCGCGTCGGTCGTCGCTGCGTCCATCGACACGAGCGGACTGAGTTCGAGCGAATAACCTTCGTCGATGCGGCCGAGTTCGAGTTCGTACGGCGGAAACGCGCCCGGCCGCGGAATGATCGAGCGGGCGTATTGCTTGGGCCGCGTGGAACCGAGGACGATCGACTGGCCGTTGTAGACCATCAGTTGCGGCGAGGAGTAATCGCGGAAGTCGCTCCGCTTGCTCATCTGCGCGAGGAGCAGCGCCGCGTCTTCTTTGTTGAGCAGCCACGCTTGGACGCCTTGAGCTTGGACGGGAATCGGTTTGAGGATGCCGAGGGCCGTTTCGCGCCAATTCGGGCTGCCGATCGTGACGACGCGGAGGCCGTAGGCGTGGTTCATCTGTTGCGGGTTGACGAACCGGTCGACGAGATCGGCCACGACGCGCTGCATCTGCGGCGTGTGATAGACGCGGAGCATGTCCTTGTCGGCGGAAAGCACGGACACGACGTCGCTGTGCCAGGCTTCGTAGCCCGTTTCGCGTAGCACCCAGTCGATGACCATTTGCTCGGGGCGCTTGGTCGTGGTCACGCGGCGGGTGAACGGCGAAATGTCGTATTCCTGCCAGACCTGGCCTTGGCCGCTGGGGAGCTTGCCTTCGCGGAGGATCGAGGACCGTGGCGGCGAGCGTTCGGCCGGCGCATCGGCGGCCGGTTGCGATTGGTTGTTTTCTTCGCCGACGGCGGGGCGGACGTTCGCGTCTTCTACGGCATCGGCGAGCCGACGCGCCACGCGCGGGCCGGCACTGCGCCAACCGTTCACGTCCGGCGGATTTTCGCGGGCCACCGCGGGTGTTGCCGTCGCGGCTTGCGGGGAGACATTCTGCGCTACGGCGATGCCAACTCCGGCCGCGCCGATGCTCGCCAATCCCACCGCGATTACCGCAATCCATCGCCCCGACATGCCTGGGCCTCCTCTTGCGAATCCGCGCGGCACGGGAGCCGCCGGCCAAAGAACCGCGCAGCGAGCCTGCGCGGGCGGCGGAGTATAGAAAGCCATTGCAAGCGGAGCAAGGTCGCTCGCGGCCGAGCAGAAGCGAACCATGCCAGCAATGCCGGCGCGGGACTAGCGAGGCTTGACCGGCGCGGCGAACTCGGACGTCGCCAGGTCGCCGAGAAACTCGTGCAACGCCCGGGCGAATTCCCGCGGCTGCTCGATGGGTGGGGCGTGGCCGCATTCGTCGATGTACACTCGCGTGGCATTGCGGATATTTTCGCGGAATTGCTCGGCGACGAACGGCGGCGTGATCGTGTCGTCGCGACCCCAGACGATCAAGGTGGGCACGGTCACCCGCGCGAGGTCTTCGAGCATGTACCGATCGCGCGTGGACTTGGCCACCTTGACCATCAGCTTGCGGTAGTGGCGGTCGCTGAGCATCTCGTAGATGTCGTCGACCATTTCCGTGCAGACGAGCGCCGGATCGTAGAAGATCTGGTTCGCCTGGTCGCGGATGAACTGGCGGCACAACCGCGGCCGCTGCCCACCGGCGAGATTCCGCTCGAACAGCCCGGCACTGCCCGTGAGCACGAGCCGCTCGACCCTTTCGGGAAATCGGAGGCAGAAGTCGAGTGCGATCTGTCCGCCGAGCGAGTTTCCGCCGACGACGGCGCGGTCGATTTGCAGTTCGTCGAAGAACCGCACGACGTGGTCGGTCAACTGGCTGATCGAACGATATTTGCCGTGCCGGCGTTCGGCGGTCGGGTCGATCGGGAATTGCAGGGAGTAGAAGCGGTAGTGCGGCTCCAGATCGTTCATGATCGGGAGCCAATTCGAGGCACTGCCGAACAGCCCGTGTAACAAGACCACCGGAGTTTGGCCCGACCCGACTTCGTAATACCGCAATTCGGTTCCGTCGGCGGCGATTCGCTCTTCACATCCTGGTGCGAAGGAGATTCTCATTCCGTGCTTCGATATCCGAGGAAGCGTATGACGCTAAATCAAGGAACTTAGAGGCCGAGGTGGTGCGCTCATGGCATTCTACCCTTTGCCCCGCGGATAGGCACGTACTTTCTCGCGAGAAAAGAGCGAGGGCAACGGGGCGGGAGGGTACAAACGGCTCAGGCCGTAAACCCAACGGGGACCGGAGATTGCGCCGATTCCGCCAAGTCGCCGATGTTGTGACCGATCGGCACGAACCGCGTCGGCGCCAGAAACCGCCTTATTGTCGTGGGCGCGACAAGTCGGCGGTTCGGGCCGCTGGGATACCCCGCTTCTGGCTCGCGGATACGAGATAGCCTGAGTCCAAGTACCGCAGCGTCAGGCGGAACGTCCGCGGATCGAAAATGATGAATTCGTGGACGGCCCCAATCACCTGGAAGTCGCTCGCCCCCGCAAGGCGTGTGGTTTCCACGCTGATTCGGCCGTCGTCGTCGCCGGGCACCAGCGGGTTGAGTCCCAAATCGTTGCCGTAACCGCCGGCGATGATGCCGAAGTCCCGCGGCGTGGCGAGGCGCGGTTCGAGTTTCTTCCACGTCTTGCCGAGTTGCTGGCCCGCGGCGCCGAAAATCGTCTTGAACGTCGCGGTGTCGGCCAATTGCACGGCCGTGATCGCGCCGTGGTTGGGCGGGGCAATCATCACGACGCGCGCGACACGGGCATCCGGTTTCCAGCCGTCTTCCGCCGATTTGTCGCCCGCCAGATACCGCCGGATGACGATGTTACCGAGGCTGTGGCCGATGAGGTTGATCTCTTCGATGCCGTCGAGGTTGCGAATCACGTTTGCCAGCGAGCGGGCCTGATCGTCGATCGACGACCGCAAGCTGGCGTATTCGACGACGAACGTCTTGTAGCCGCCGTTCTTTTCGAGATAGCCTGCCAGAGGCTTCATCGACCACCGCGGGGCGCCCAGGCCGTGCAAGAGCACGACGGCCTTGCCTTTCATCGGCTCGAGCTTTTCGTCGCGCTTGATCTGGTTGAGGCGGGCCTGGCATTCGTCGAGCGTACCCGTCGCCAGGGTCTTGTCGTCGGCGTCGAGGAGGCGGCAGCGCTTGGAGTGGACGTGCCGCTGAATCCGCCAGTTGTAGAAATGAACCTGGTCGGTCCAGGCGATTGCGCTGTCGAGCCAGTTGGTCTCGTCGGCCGGGTTCCGCGGCATCGGGAACATCAGGCCCGCACCCAGGACGCCCGCCGCGGGCTTTTCTTGGGCATTGGCACGCTGACCCACTAGAGGCGAATCTCCCATGAACGGTCCGACGAATCCGGCGACGGCGGCGACGATGGCGGCGGCGAAGCAGATCGTTGGCAGACGATTCATGGCGACTCTCGACACGGCGACCTATTGCGGGTAAATGACGGAGCGGGGATGGTATCGTTTCGCGGGCTGCGAGCAAGACCAACCTCGCGGCTCACCCCTCGGCTGACCCCTCTGGCGTCGTGCCCCTGTTATATTTACGCAAACGCAGTGCCGCCAGGTTCGCGGCCGCGAGCTTGCCCATCAATCCGCAAACCTTTGGTTGCCGCAACCGGCCGCAGGGTAACGACTTCGCATGTATTTGGGCATTGAAATCGGCGGGACGAAGCTGCAGCTTGGCGTCGGCGCGGGCGACGGCAAGCTCGTTGCGCTGGAGCGCCGGCCGGTGGAGATTGCCCGCGGCGGCGAGGGGATTCGCGAGCAAATCGCCGCCGTGGGGCGCGAGTTGGTCGCCGCGCATTTTGTTCGCGGCGTCGGGTATGGTTTTGGCGGACCGCTCGACGTGGCCGCCGGCCGCACGATCAAGAGCCACCAAGTCGCGGGGTGGGACGATTTCCCGCTTGCAGAGTGGACTCAAAGCGTTCTCGGCGTGCCCGTGGTTCTCAACAACGACTGCGACGCGGCGGCACTTGCGGAAGCCCGGTTCGGCGCGGGGGCGGGCAAGAACGTCGTGTTCTACGTCACGGTCGGCACCGGCGTCGGCGGCGGGTTGGTAATCGACGGGCAAATCTATCGCGGCAGCCGCGGCGTGGCGGCGGAGATTGGACACTTGCGGCCGTTCTTCATGGGCGGGGCGCACACCGCGACCGTCGAAGATCTCGTTGCCGGACCCGGCATTGTCGGCACAGTCCACTCGTTCGTGGAGCGTTTCGGCCAATCACTTACGAACGCCACGCAAGCGCCGAGCGAGCAAGGACCGCACGACCAGTTACTTCACGCGCTATTCGCCGACCAGGGACAAGCGCCGCGGGGATGGGTCTATCCGGCCGCGACGTCCGGCGAGATGCTGCGCGCCATTGCCGGCTTGTCGGAGTCGTTCGGCGGCGACCTCCGGCAGATTACCGCAGAGGACGTGTTCCGCGCGGCAGGCTATGGAAACGGAATTGCCACGGGCGCGATCTTGATCGCGGTCAAGGCGCTCGGCTGGGCCATCGCCCAAGTCATCACGCTCCTCGCGCCCGAAGTCGTCGTCATCGGCGGCGGCGTTTCGCTTGCCGGCGAGAAGGCGTTCTTCGAGCCGCTGCGCATCGAAGTGACTCGGTACGTGTTCGAGCCGCTCTTGGACAGTTACGCGATCGTACCCGCCGCGCTGGGCGAAGAGGTGGTGGTCCACGGGGCCATCGCCGCGGCCTGCGACGCGCTTGGCAAGGCTGGCTAGAAATGAAGGGCGGGTCGAACGAAGTGAAGCCCACGGTGCGTCACGCCGGGACTTCGATTACGCCACACCCTGCCGCGGCGAATCGGCGGTGCGCGAGTGCAGAGTTGGTCCGCGCATCTGCACTGGCCGAGCCAGTGGCACCCCACGATAATGGCGGCGGGGTTGGAAAATCGTGGGACAGTGCCAGCCCGCCGGTTGACGATTTCGTACCTTGCGAGCGGCAAGAGCCAGGGCGTTACGGCGTGGATCGGAACGGTTCAGGTCCAGTTCGGCGAGGATTGGAAGTACAACCGCACAGCGCGGCATGTCGAGGAAACGTGGCCGAACGGAAATCTCAAGGCGACGGGCATGACCGTGAACGGAAAGAAGCTCGGCGAATGGAACTACTTCAACGAAGCGGGCGACCGGATTCGGATCGAATATCCCGGCACCGGGCGAGGGACGGCGATTTGCAGTCCGGAGCATCCGGAGAACAAGGGGGCGGGGAGGCGGGAGGGGAAGTGAGGCTTGGCGGAGTGACGCTGGCTTGGCCCGTGGTGCGAGGAGAACTCGCGCTCGAACCTCGCATGGCTTGTTTGGCGTCCTCGGTCATCGAGTGCGCGAGTCGCGAGCGGGATTTGGGCAAAACACTAGCCGAGCCAGTGTCACCCGCGTGCTTCACGTCTACTGGAAGCGACGCGGCCGTTGGTATAGGTTTAAGACGTTGTGGTGGTGCTGAACCTGAGGCGAAGCATGAAATTCTGTAACAGTTTAGCCGTCTGAAGTTCGTATTGTCGGTTTGTGGGGTGTTCGTTTATGACATGGCTCATTGACAGAACTTGGTCGAGTGAGCCGTGGTAT
>QEVJ01000021.1 GCA_003576845.1 Planctomycetota bacterium | reverse complement strand
GGAGGTTAGAGGTTGGAGGTTAGAGCATTGCTTTGATTTGTTGGGCGATGTGGTGGGCGAGCGCCGCGATCGTGAGCATCGGGTTCACGCCGCAGGCCGTCGGCATCAGGCTCCCGTCGCCGACGTAGAGGTTCTTGACTTCGTGCGAACGGCCGTCGGGCCGAACCGCGCCGTGCCGAGCACTCGCCGCAATCCGGCAACTCGATAACTGGTGGGCACTGAACAGGCCGAGGTCGTTCGCCCGCCAACCGGCCGCCGCGACCCGCTCCAAGTATCGCTCAAGTGCGTCGCCGCGTCGGGTGGCACAGGTGGCTTGTCCACCCGTGAGCGAGGCCGATGGAGTATCCAATGCAGCACGGGTGGGCAAGCCACCCGTGCCACCCGAGTCAGCAGGTCGAAACGCGAGCTTCTTCTGATGCGGGCTGAGCACTTCGGTCGCTCCGGCCGCGACGAGCACGCGGAGCGCCTCGACCGCCCCGCGCAGCAACCGCCGCGCATCGCCCGGTGCAATCCGATAGCGAAGCTCGGGCCTTCCCTGCCGATCGACCGTCACGCGGCCGGCGTATTCGTCGCGCGCGAGCACGATGATGTTCGCCAGATGCGCCACGCGCTCCATCCGCCGCCGATGTTCACTCTGCGACGGCCACGCGAGTCCCAAGCCCCACAAACCCGGATGGGCCGGACTCACTTCCAGCCGCACGCCGTGTCCGCGGCCGTCGAGATCGGCGAACTCGTCGCAATACCGCGTCTGCGGCGCGCCGGACCACGACCGGATCGGCTCGGCGAACTCGCCGCACACGGCCGTCGTCGGGTGCAAGTGCAAGTTCGCGCCGATGTTCCGATTCGTCAAGCCGGAACGCAACAACACCGCCGGCGTGTGAATCGAACCGGCCGCCACGACGATGATTTTCGCCGTCACGCGAATTGTCCGCCGATTGCCGCTGCTGTCCGTGGCAATCAGTTCCGCGCCATCGACGACGCCCGCCGCGTGCGTGACGCGCACGACTTCCGCGTTCACGAGAATTCGCGCACCGCGCGCCGCCGCATCGGCCAGGTACGTCCGCCGCATGTCCTGCTTGCCGCCGTGGCGACAGCCGAACGAGCACGTATCGCACGTCGTGCAACCCTTGGCGTTTCGCGGGATCACCGCCACGCGATAGCCGAGCGCTCGGCAACCGCGTTCGAGTTCCGCGTTCTGGGCCGTCGCGGGGCTTTCGTCGACGTTGACGTTCAGCCGCGCCGCGACGGCCGCCAGACTCGCGCGAAACTCCGCCGACGTCGCCGCCTCAAAGCCAAAGTCGCACCGCCATTCGTCGAGCACGTCCCTGGGCGGTTCGAGGCTCGTCATCCAGTTGACCGTCGTGCCGCCGCCGAGCGTGCTCCCGGCGAGCACCGTCACGCCGCGGTCGACGGTCGTGAGCGAACCGCGGCGTTCGTACAGCTCGGCGAACCCGCGGCGCTCGTCGCGCGGATAGGCATCCTCGCGCGGAGCGCCGCCTTTCTCGACGACGAGCACGCCGCAACCGGCGGCGGCCAATTCGCCCGCCACCACGCCTCCGCCGGCCCCGCTGCCGATCACGAGCACTTCGGCCGAGAGCCGCTCGACGCCGTCGACGCTCATTGGGCAAATCGGCGTCGCTGTGCCGTGCGGCTCGATACCAAAGTCCGGATCGTATCCGGCCGGCAGATGCTCGGTGTAATGCAGAAACATCGCCAGCCGCTTGATGGCTTGAAACACGGTGCGACCGAGCTTGCTGCGGCCGGTAGACCACGCCAGCAGCAACCGCTCGCGTTCGTCCGCCGCGAGCCGCGAGAACTGCGCGAACCTTCCGGCGACGACGAGATTGACGAGCCGGTTGTCCAGCATCGCCAGCGACGCCGCAAGCCGCGCCGACCCTTCGTCGCCGTGCAGCTCGGCCACCGCATCGCGAACCTCCGCCGCCAGAGTCGCCGCATCGTCGCCCGAAAGCGGCAAGAGCGTCGCGCAGACGTTCGCCAGTTGCCGCGATGCCGTTTTCGCAAGCATGAAGTGTCCTCGAGAAGCGATATTCAACGGGCGTGGTGGTTGTTCCCGCGCGCGGCAAGTTCTATGCTCGTTCGAGTTCCGCCGCGCGCCGCCTGCACATCATCCGGTGAAAAACCATGCCCGCCAAACCGACGACGATCGACGACTACCTCGCCGCCGTACCCGTCGACCAGCGAGCGGTCCTCGAAAGGCTCCGCAAGACGATTCGCGCCGCCGTCCCGCAGGCCGAGGAATGTCTGAACTACGGCGTGCCGGCGTTCCGCGTCGGCGACAAATCGGTCGCCGGCTTCGGCGCGAGCAAAAACCACTGCTCGTTCTACCCGATGAGCGGCAAAGTCGTCAGCGTGCTGCGGACCGACCTCGCGGGGTTCGAGACGACCAAAGGTTCGATCCACTTCACGGCCGCCAAGCCGCTTCCCGCCGCGCTCGTGCGAAAGCTCATCGAGGCCCGGCTCGGCGAAATCGCCGCAAAGCCGCCGCGGTCGACGAAAGCCGTCGGCACGACGCGCAAATCGGCCCGAAAGCCCAAGTTACCAGGCCGGACAAAGAAGCGACGGCAGAGTGGTTAGCGGGCAGTGGGCAGTGAACCACTGCCCACTCTTCACTGCCCACTGCCGCCAATAAGCTTGCACGCCGGCCGCCGAGAGTGTACCAAAGTAGCACAGCCGCCGGGCAATTGGTCGCCCGGCGCCGGCGCGAATCGTCAACGCGCGCCGCCCGCCATTCGTCGACTCGAAAGGAGCTTGTCATGCGGAGTCATCGTCTCTCTGGCTTCGGCGCGCTGGCCGCCGTGCTTGCCGCCGTAGCGATCGCCGCCCCCGTTCGCGCCGAGGATGAAGATTATTGGGGTCTCGAACCCGGCAAAGTCGAGCTCAAATCGGTCGGCCCGATCGGCTTCGGTCCCGAAGGCGTGCTGTTCGTTGCCGATACGAAAGCCGCGACGATTTATGCCATTGCCGCCGACGCCGCGGAGGGCGACGCCAAGTCGGCCAAGTACGACATCGCGAACCTCGGCGCCAAGCTCGCCGAAACGCTCGAAGTCAAGCCCGACCAGGTGAAAATCAACGACCTCGCCGCCAACCCGGTGACGGGCAACGTGGTGATCGCGGTCCTCGCCGGCTCCGACAATACGCCGGCCCTCGTTCGCCTCACCAGCGGCAACAAGCTCACGGCCCTCAAGCTCGACAACATCAAGCACTCGAAGATCGTCATCGCCGACGCCCCGCAAAGCCAACCCAGCGGCCGCCGCGGCGATCCCCGCGACAACACCGTCACCGATCTCGCCTACATCGAAGGCAAGCTGATCGTCTCGGGCTTGTCGTCGGCGTCCGCGCCCGCGGCGGTCCGCGAGATGGACTTCCCGTTCACGAACAAGACGTTCGCGGCGAACCTGGAACACTATCACGCCGCCCACGGACGCGATGAAAACTACGCCCCGGCCCGCACGTTCGTGCCGTTCATCATCGACGGCAAGCCGGAGCTGCTCGCCGGCTTCACGTGTACGCCGCTGGTCCGCTTCCCGCTCGACGGCGTTCGCAAGGGCGAGAAGGTGCGGGGCACGACGGTCGCCGAACTGGGCAACCGCAACCAGCCGATCGACATGATCACGTACAAAAAGGGCGGCAAGAGCTACCTCTTGATGTCGAACTCCGCCCGCGGCGTGATGAAGATTCCGACCGAGGGCATCGAAAAGCAAGAGTCGCTCAAAGAACCCGTCAAAGGCGGCGGCACGGCCGGACACGGCTTTGAAACGATCAAGGATTGGCAAGGCGTCACGCAGCTCGACAAGCTCAACGAAACGCACGCGATCGTGCTCATCAAAGACGGGGAGGCGGCGGATTTGAAGACGATGGAGTTGCCGTAGTGCCTTCCGCTGCATTCGATTGACGGACGCGGCGTCGCCGGCCAGCGCGGCGACGCCGCTTTCTCGCTACGGACTCAACCGGGCGCCATACATTGTCACGGATACTTTCTCGGTGTGCGAACCCGCCGCGCGACGTAGCGCATACAACGTCATGTCCACTCGCGATTCCTTTTGGCGACGTCAGTTCTCCCGCCCGGCGACCTCGCGACAGAAAGTATTCGACGTCGTTTTCGGAATTGCGTTACCGCTCGTTTGTCTTTTGTTCGATCCGCTCGTGTTTCGGTCCGATTTGGGCAAGCCGCTGCTCGACGGGTATGAAATCGGCGGCATCGTCTCGATGATCGTCGGGATGATTTCGCTCGGCGCGTGGCTAGCTCTTGGGCGTTTTCCCGCATTCATCGTAAGCATGCTAGCCGGCGGAGCGATCTTCGCGTTCGTGCTCGGTTGTCTGCTCCTGCCGGTAAGCATTGTGGCGCTGTTCGTGGTCCTCGGCGTTCTCGGATTCACCCCGTTCGCAACGGCATTCGTGTTCGCCCGCAATGCCGTTCGCGCCTTCGACGCGGCCGGGCAACGTTGGTCTCGCTTGGGCACGGTACTGGCGGGCATTTGCGGTCTGGTCGTCTCCGTAGCGGGTCCCTGGGTGACCCAGGGCTACGTCGCAAACAGGCGCGCATGGGCGATAACCGCGATTCTCTCGGAAGACCCAACCGACGACGCGGAAGCCATCGCGGCGATAAAGCGCTTCGGCACGCCAAGCAGCGCCGACGAGATCGTGTTCGCCTACCAACGAACCGCAGACGACGCACGCCGCAAACGATTGGCGGCTGCCTATTTCGACGTCACGGGCGAGTCAATCGAGGACCGTATCGTTGAGTCTATGGATTAGCCATGCAAGTGCCTGGAATTCGCTTGCATTCCGGTCCCACCCAAAGTAGCCTGGGGGGCATGCTCAGTGGCTGGCGAGTACCTGCGGCCCGGCAATGCTCTTGTCGAGCGTTCAATACGCCACTTCCTTACGGTGCTAGTGAAGGCAAAGTCGCGTCCAAGCAAGCGTTGTCCTTGTTGGTTGCAGTTTACTTTGCGTTTCACGGAGCACCCTCATGTTGGTTGTTCGGCGGTCTGTCGCGTCGACGGTGTCGCGGCGCATATTCCGGTTGTTTCACTTCGCGTCGGCATTCGCAATAGCGTGGGCGATTGGGGATCCACGAAGCCCGCGCGCTTTCGCCGTCGAAGTCGTCGTTCCCGCGCCGGCTACTTGGCAGTATTTCGAACAGATCAATCGCGGCCAGAACTATCCCGACACCAGCGCGGCTCGTTGGTATTCGCCGGCTTACAACCCTGCCGCGCCAACCTACGGGCAATGGAAGAGCGGACCGTCGCCGTTCGCCCAGGGTGCGATCGACGCTTTCGTCGGGCGACCGACGACGCCCCTTGCGGGAACGGCCGCCCAACGGACAACCTACCTGTTTCGCTCGACGTTCGAGTTGCAGGATTACCACCTGGACGCGGCGAGCGGCACGATCTCCGCGATCTGCGACGACGGCTGCATCGCCTATCTGAATGGTACGGAGGTGTTCCGCCTCAATATGCCCAGCGGAACCGTCACGCCCGACACATTCGCCCCGTCGGTCGGCGGTGAGTTGACCTATACGTCGAGCGTGGTCGCCATGACGCCCGGCCTGCTCCGCACGGGGAGCAACACGCTCGCCGTTGAGGTTCACAATAATGCGCTGACGAGCAGCGACCTGGGTTTCGACATGACGTTCTCGTTGGACGTGTTCCCTCCTCCCGTCGACGTGCCGCACCCGCTCGCGCTCAGCGCCATCAGTGCGAAGCACGACCCCGCGATCGGCGTCGGCGCCAACTACCGATTCTTCAATCGCAATGGCGGCAGCGGGTTTCACGGCGTGGCGATCAACGCCGATGGCCAGACCGCCTTCCACGGACGCATCGACGGTCCGAATCTAAATGACGGGAACGATTCCGGCATCTGGATCGGTCGCCGCAACGATTTGCAATTGGTCGTGCGCTCCGGCACGGCGACGCCGGGATTGCCGGGCAAAAACTTTCGTTACTTCGGCAATCCTTGGATCAATGACTCTGAGGAAGTGGCGTTTTACGCGAACGTCGTCGAGGGTACGAGCCCGTTCGGCACGGATAGCATCTGGTCGACCGTCGGAGGGCAGTTGCGCCTCGTTGCGGCGATCGCACAGCAAGCGCCGGGCACGCCCACCGGCGTGTACTTCACGCCATCTTCGACGAATCGCATGACGGACTTCCGCTTCAACAACGGCGGCCACGTCGCGTTTCGCGCCACGCTCGCCGGCCCGGGCGTCGACGGAAACAATGACTACGGCGCCTGGGTCGAACGAAACGGCGTCCTCGAACTCGCCGCGCGGCGAAGCTTGCCCGTTCCTCCCGGCATGGCCGCGGGCACGATTTGGAATGGCGTCGCCATGCCCGTCGTCAACGACAACGGCGATTACATCATCGCCGGTCAGACCATCGGTCCGGCGCCGAACTTCACGCGCAGCTCGGCCGCCTGGCTCCGCAGCGGCGCACAAACGCAGTTGTTGTGGCGGTCGGGCGAAGCGGCCCCCGGTTTTCCGATCGGATGGAGGTTCTCCGACGTCGGCTTCGACTATTTGGATAACCAGGGCCGGGCATTTCTCCGCGGCAATGCCACGAACAACGACGTAACTCAAGTTTCGGCCATCTGGTTCGGCACACGCGGCGCCTTTCGGCGGCTCGCCTACGACGAGATGCCGGCGCCCGGGTTTCCCGCGGGCGCCCTGCTGACGGGCATTTTTTCCGCCGCGGGTCCGCATTACAACGAGTACGGCGAGTTGGTATTCACCGGCGGGTTGCGACAGAATGCCGCCCTCGGCATCACCGCCGATAACGACGCCGTCATCTGGGCCTATCGCGACGGCGCCCTGACCCGTGTCGCCCGCGAAGGCGATTCGGCTCCGGGTATGCCAAGCGGCACGCGATTCAGAAGCTTCAGCCCCGAGCAACCGCTAATCAACAACTATGGCCAGGTGGCATTCTTCGCGGAGCTCGTCGCCGCCGACAACAGCGAGCTGGGCACGGGAGCATTCGCCGAAGATCGGCAGGGAATTCTCCACTTACTCGCGTTCGAGGGCGATACCTTCTTCACCGGACCGGGCCAATCGCACGTAATTAGCAGTATCGTTCCCACATCGCGCTATTCCGATATCGACACCGACGGCTATCGCCCGGCATGGAACGACAACGGACAACTTACGTTTCTCGCCGGGTTCGATTTCGGCAACGAAGGCGCGATTCTCGTGTCCGATCTGCTCTTCGTTCCCGAGCCAGCGGGCGCATTACCGATTGCACTGGCAGTCGCGGCTTGCCTGTGGCGGTCGCGCCGCAAGAGCAAACGACAAATGCGTGACGACCGAAACGACGGCGGAGGCGAGTGTCCCAAATGATTCGCGAGCCTCCCTACTCCATCGTCTGCTCCGCCCCCGGAAACGTCCCGCTGGCCACGTCGGCACAATACCTTGCCACGGCCTCCGTAATCGTCGTCTTCAAATCCGCGTACGCCTTCGCGAACCGCGGGATGTAGCCGGTGGTCAGGCCAAGCAGGTCGTGCGTCACGAGGGCTTGGTGATCGCGCCTGTGCACGCGTCATAGGCGAGTAGGCGAACGCGCGACAAGCGCGCGTGCAATTCCCAAACGCTATTTGCTGACTGCGACTTTCAGCGTCGCAACTTCGCCGGACCCTTGCGGTCGTCGTTTCCCTTTCCCTCGGATTCTTGTCTTGGTGGTTTGGATCGAGAACGTCCCACCGGCCGCGGCGAATGCCTTGACGAGTTGATCGAGCGATACGTCCGTTGCCGCGCGTTCGATTTTGGCGACTCTTGGCTGGCTGGTCTTGAGCCTTCGGCCGAGTTCGGCCTGCGAGAGGTTGCTCGCGGCCCGCTGTCGCCGCACCGCAAGCGCAAGTTCGAGGCGGGCGTCGAGCAATTGCCGCTCGTCGTCGCTCATTTCCAAGAAGTCGGCCGCATCACCCAACTTCCAGCCGGCCGCTTCCAAGGCTTTGCGTTTGGATTGCTTCATGACGCGCCTCATCGCTCTCGAAAAGTTGCCATTATCCGCTCACAGCCGCATCGTATCGTTTTAGCCGCTCTTTGCACCGGGCGATCACCTCGCCAGGAATCTTGCGAGTCTTCTTGGCATAGATTTCGACAATGACGACTGCATCGTCGTCGACGCGATACATGATTCGCCAGTTGTGCTGTGCATCCCTTACCCGCAACGCGCCACAACGCGGCCCAACGATAGGCAGCAACTCCGCGTCCGGCATCGCCAATGCCTCTCCGTTTTGAAGAAGCCGCAGCAGCAGGCCGGCTTCTCGGCGGCCCTCGGCCGTGAACGGCGGTGTCTTGATTTCTCCATGCAGCCAGACAAGCGGTTTCGCGGGGCGTCCGATAGTCGAACTATCTCGTTCTCGCGCCATCAGGTGCCTGCCCAGCCAATTGGATTATATATCGGATGCGATATAACGCAAGTTTGAGGAAAAAACATGCCCCACGCCTACTCCATCGTCTGTTCCACCCCCGGAAACTTCCCGTTTGCCACGTCCGCACAGTAGCGCCCCACGGCGTCCGTGATCGTCGTCTTCAAATCCGCGTACGCCTTCGCGAACCGCGGCACGTAGCCGGTCGTCAGGCCCAACAGGTCGTGCGTCACCAGCACTTGCCCGTCGCAACCCGGGCCGGCGCCGATGCCGATTGTGGGAATCGCTAGTTGCTTGGTGATCTTTTCGGCCAGCGACGCGGGCACGCATTCGAGGACCATCGCGAACGCCCCGGCATCCTCCGCGGCTTTCGCGTCTGCGAGCAAGGCCGCTTCGTCGCGCTGCATCTTGTAGCCGCCGAGTTGATGCACGCTCTGCGGGCGGAGGCCAACGTGGGCCATGACGGGGATGCCGGCCGCGACGAGGGCGGCGATGATGTCCGCCTGCGCCGCGCCGCCTTCGAGCTTCACCGCCTGGCACCGCGTTTCCTTGAGAATGCGGCCCGCGGCTTCGATCACCTGATACGGCCCGAGGTTGCCGTAAGGAAACGGCATGTCGACGACGACCAGCGCGTGCTTGACCGCGCGGCCGACCATTTCCGCGTGGTAGATGATCTCGTCGAGCGTGACGGGCAGCGTCGTCGCGTGGCCCTGGACGACCATCGACATGCTGTCGCCGACGAGAATCCCGTCAACACCGGCTTCGTCCAAGAGCGCCGCAAAAGGATAGTCGTAGGCGGTGAGCATCGAAATTTTCCGGCCCGCCGCCTTGAGCCCGGCGAACTTCGGCACGGTCATCCGCCCTCGCGGCGGCCGCTTTCCGCCCGCGCCCGAATCGTCATTGCCCGCCGCGTGCGAATCGCCGCTCATAAACCACCCAAACACCGGTCATCGGGGAAACTACCGCCATTTTCACCCAGCGAACCACCGCGGGCAAGGACGCGCGTTTCGCTGGCAACCGCGTTCGCAGTGAGGTATTCTGGTGAGCAGTGGGCAGTGGATAGTGGACAGCCGCGATGCCGCAGCCGACCAGCCCACTGACGTTTGTTTGCGGCGAACGGCCGCTCTGCGAGTCCTCCGGGAGCTTCCTCCGATGCGTCTACCGCTCGTGTTTGCCGCCGTAGTTGCGATCGCTCTGGCGAAACCCGCGGCCGCGCAGAACAAGGTCGAGATCGCCGAGTTCAGCGGCACGGGCAAGCTCGTCAGCGTCGCGCCGGGTACGATGGTTCTCGTCAACGCCCAGGGCCAGCGGCTGCAAGTCAAATTCGCCAAGGCAGGCGAAATGTCCGTGACTCTCAAACCGCCCAAGGGCCCGCCGGTGCCGATCGTCGCCGGGCCGCCCACCGTCGACATTACGGGCGAGCTGTCGCCGGAGCAGATTCGGCCCGGGCTGACCGTCGTGATCAATTGCGTGCTCGACGCGAATCACAAGAACGTCAAACCGGTCGCGGAGGTCAAGGTTCTCGATACGAAGCCCGAGAACGCCGGGGTTCTTCCGGACGGCGGACCGAATGACGAAGGCCAGCCGGTGCTCGTCAAGGGGATCGCCAAAAACTTCAAGAACGGCGAGTTGACGATCAGCGTGCCCAAGGGGGACCATTCGCCGAAGGGGACGATCGCGTTGACCGTGGCGGAGGACGCGAAGATAACGTTCGAGAGCCACAATCTGGCGATGGCCGCGGCGGGCTCGGAGGTGAAGGTCGAAGGCATCCAGGTGGGCAGAACCGGCGACATCGGGGCGAACACGATCACCGTCAAGCTTCCCACGCCCACGCCGCGACCGGGCAAGAAGGGACGCGGCAAAACGCCGCCGAACGCCGCGCGCAAAGACGGCGCGAAGGAAAGCCCAGCCAAGCCCGACGGCGAGAAGAAGCCGCGGAAGCCGGGCAAGGCCCTGCCACTGATCCTTGGCCGGTGATCTCGGACCGGAAACCGGCGTGAAGGTTTAACGGCATCTGCCGGCGGCCCGCGCCCGACCCGGCCGATTCTTCCATCCGCAGCACGCGAAGGCCGGTTCTCCCGCGGAAAAATGGCCGCGGCAGCTTCCAAAAAACATTTACATCGGCCGATCCGTCGGTATACTCGGAAGCTTCCCGCGCGTGCGGTGCGCCGCGTCAAGAGACGACCGGCAGTTTGCATCCGGCGCGTGCCGCCACGGTATTGGGCGGCGGCGACAGGCGAACACTCGTCCGTCGCGCGAGGTTGGTATGGACGGCGGCGGACCTACCCTGGAGCATCCTTATCGTGAACGACGAAGCACGCAACCGACGGTTGTTTATTGCCAGCTTTTTGACCCTAATTGCCGCGGGCATGGGGTTTTCCATTCGCGCTGGTATCTTGGGCGAGTGGGAGTCGCAATTCGGCTTCACCAAGAGCGAGTTAGGCGAAATCACCGGCCTCGGCCTGGCCGGTTTCGGCGTTACGATCATTCTTTGCAGCTTGTTTGCCGACCGCGTGGGCTACAAGCTCCTCATGGTCGCTGCATTCCTGCTCCATGCGTCGTCCGCAGTCGTCACGCTCGCCGCGACGCCTGCGTTCGGCGACGGCGGACAAGACGGCAAGCACGCCGCGATGCTGTGCCTGAAGATCGGCATGACGCTGTTCGCGCTGGCCAACGGCGTCTGCGAGTCCGTCATTAACCCGCTCGTCGCCACGATTTATCCCAAACAAAAGACGCACTACCTCAACATACTTCATGCCGGTTGGCCGGGAGGCCTGATCTTGGGCGGGGTGATCGTATACCTGTTCTCAGGACGAACGCCTGTTGCCTCGCACTTGCGCTGGGAAATCACGCTCGGCCTGTTCCTCGTCCCGACGTTGATCTACGGCATGATGGTCCTGCGCGACAAGTTTCCGGAATCGGAAGCGCGCGCCGCCGGCGTCGACTTCGCGACGATGCTCAAGGAATTGGCGCAACCCATGCTGCTGTTCCTGTTCTTCTTGCACGCTCTCGTCGGGTACGTCGAACTCGGCACGGATAGCTGGATTACCGACATCATGAACAATGTGATCTCGGGCAAGGCCGTGCTGCTGTTCATCTACACATCGGCGATTATGTTCGTTCTGCGGTTCTTCGCCGGACCGATCGTCGAGCGCATCAATCCGGTTGGTTTGCTCTTCGCCAGTGCCGTGCTCGGCGCGTGCGGCCTGTACTGGCTCGGCAGCATCACGACGAGCGACGCGGTGGCCGCCGGAACCGCGGGAACCGCCGTGTTTCTCGCCGCAACGATTTACGGCGTCGGCAAAACGTTCCTGTGGCCGACGATGCTCGGCGTCGTCGGCGAGCGGTTCCCGCGCGGCGGTGCTTTGACGATGGGCACCATCGGCGGCATCGGCATGTTGTCGGCAGGTTTGTTGGGCGGTCCCGGTATCGGCTACAAGCAAGATTATTACGCCGCCGAAAAGCTCAAGGAAACGTCGGCCGCAACCTTCGATGAATATGCCTCGAAGGACAAGCCGAACTCGTTCCTTGTCTTCCCCAAGATTACCGGGCTCGATGGTACCAAGGTCGGCGCCATCAAGGACAAGGTCAAGGAAGGTCGGGCCATCACCACGGAAGAGCAACTCGTTCTGGACGCTGGTCTCTATGGCGGCGGCATGGCGCTCAAGTGGACGGCGGTGGTGCCGCTCACGATGGCCGTCGGCTACCTACTCCTCGTGATTTACTTCCGCGCCAAGGGCGGTTATCAGGTCGAAGTCCTCCACGGCAAGAAGCCCGAGGGAGAGCACTACACCGGCGGCGTCGAAGGGCCGGTGGAATAGCGACGGTCCGATCGTTTACGCCAAACCATTTGTTTGCGCCGCGGCCGGGTCATTCCCAGCCGCGGCGTTTTAGTTCCAGCGTTTCGCCCGTCCGCTTCGCCGCGACGTTGCCGGGAAAGACGCGCGTCGGGGTTTGGTCCGCCTCGCCGAGAGCGATTGCCGCCAGGGCGTCCCATTCGGCGAACCCCATCGCTTGCCGCGGCCAGTCGCGATCGCGCCAAATCTGCACGAACAACTCGCGGACCACGTGCCGGCTTGCCCGGACCAGCGGCGTGCAGTCGATAACCACCGCCGCATCGTCGCTCGCCGCGGACGGGTTTACGCATCGATCGGCAAGTTGCCGCGCCGCTTGCTCCACCACGTCGTGGGCCTCGCGGGCTTGCTCGCCCAGCCGCACTAGCGCCGGCACGATGTCCGCGTTGTACTCCCGCGCAAGCTGCGGGATCAGCTCGTTCCGCAATCGATTGCGCGTGAACGTCGACTCGAAATTCGTCGCGTCCTCCCGCCACGGTTGGCCGATCGCTTCGAGATACGCGATGATTTCGCTACGACGCACGCCCAATAGTGGCCGGGCGAGCGTCACGGCGTCGTTCATCGCCCGAAACATCGTCATGCCGCCCAACCCGGCGAGGCCCGTGCCGCGGAGCACGTGGTGCAGGATCGTTTCCGCCTGATCGTCCGCGGTGTGGGCGACGGCGATGTACCGCGCGCCGTATTTTCTGGCAGCCTCCAAGAAGAAGTCGTATCGCGCTTTGCGGCAGTTCGCCTCCAATCCATCGCGGCCACGAAACCTTTCGGTGATCAAAGCGGTGCCCAAGAACGAACACCAAGTTTGACATTCTAGCGATAGCCTGAGGACAAAATCCCTGTCGTCATTGGATGACTGCCCGCGCAAGCCATGGTTGACGTGCGCAACGATGATTGTTTCGTCGCTCTTGCCGTCTGGTAACGGCGTACTTGCTCGTCGAACTGCGACGATCAGCCGCAACAGCGCCACGCTATCCGCTCCGCCGGACACGCCAACAACAATCGGTACATCGGCCCAGCGCTCGATTGGCCAAGCGGCACGAAACGCGGCTTCGAGTGGCTCAATGGTCATGCACGTACCCGTAGCGGAAGTCGCCAGACTTCCGAGCGCGGCGTCGAGCGGCGGATCGCGGGAAGTCTTGGCGACTTCCGCTACGGTTCGCCTACTTCTTTTCGATGCGATAGAGGTGCGTTTCGGTGCGCACAAACAGGGCGTTGCCCGCAACCGCCGGCGAGGCCATGCAGCCGGCGTCGAGCTTATTCTCGCCGATCTGCTCGAACGCATTGCCCGCCTTGACGACGTAGGTCGGCCCCTGCTGGCTGAACAAGAAGACATTGCCCTGCGACGCGAGCAGCGAAGCCGAAAACTGTCCCGAGAGCCGCTTCGTCCAAACTTCTTTGCCGGTCCGAGCGTCGAGGGCCGTCGCCACGCCGCTGTCGTGAATTTGATACAAATTGTCGCCGACGAGCACCGGCGAAGGCTTCGAGCCGATCTGCCGCGACACGCGCCACGCTACGTGCGTCTCGGTCACATCCCCTTCGCCGCCGGGCCGAATCGCCCACAGCTCCGCCTTGCCGAAGCCCGTGTTCACGAAGACGAGTCCGTGTCCGAACACGGGCCGAGCCGTCGCCGAAAACTCGCTGTAGCGGACCGTCCAAATCTCCTTACCCGTGTCCGGATCGAGCGCCACGACGGCCTTCGACGCCGGGCTGATGAGCTGCTTGCGGCCGTTGGTCTCGATCAAAAGCGGCGTGCAATACGCCTTCTTGAAGTCGCCGTTGTCCGTGCCGAAGTCGATCTGGCGATCGCTGCGCCACACCGTTTCGCCCGTTCGCTTGTCGAGCGCGACGACGTATTGAAAGTCGTAGCCGTCGTAATGAATCAGGATCGCGTCGCCGTAAAACATCGGCGACGAGCCGGGTCCGCGAAAGTGATTGCACGGCAAGTCGCGGCGCTGCCACAGCGTCTTGCCGCTCGCCGTGTCGATGCACGCCGTGCCGTAGCTCCCGAAGTGGACGTAAACCCGGCCCGCTTCGATGCACGGCGTCGGCGAGGCGTAGCTGTTGAGCTCATGGATCTCCTCGGGCTTGTCGTTCTCGAACAGCTTGAGGTCGTGCACGATCTTGCCGGAGTCGCGATCGACGCACACGGCGAACATCTGCTTGCCGTCGGCGGTGGCCGTGGTGAGCCAGACCTGATCGCCCCAGACGATCGGCGACGACCAGCCGCGCCCGTGGATGGCGGTCTTCCAGGCGACGTTCTCGGTTTCGCTCCAGGTCGTTGGAACGTCGGCGTCGTCGGCATGGCCCTGGCAAGTCGGACCGCGGAATTGGGGCCAGTTTTCGGCCGCACTCAGGCGATCGACGCCAAGAACCGCGAGCAGTGCGGCGGCCAAGACGCCGAGGATCCAACTCGTTTGTTGCATTGCGTTGCCATTTCGCCGAAGGAGGGCCCGCCCGTCGCGGGCCGGCGACCGCCATGATCGTTTGCCGGGACGCAGGGCGTCAAGCGGTGCGGACGACGCCCCAAAAACCGCTCGCTCGGGTAAATGTCGTTATCCACAGGAGCTTATCTCGGCCTCGCTCGTGCTGCCTCCGCGATGCCCCCGCTCGCGACCGATGTCTTTTCTCGGGAATGTTTTGCGCAATTCCGAGAGCCTCGCGCCGGGGTAATTGGCCCAACGTGCCGACTCGCATAAGCGAAACCGGTTTTATTCACTCGCCGTAGTTTGCCGATCTTAAGGACAGTAACGCCTCGCGATGTTGCCGGCGTATGCGCGGATGCCAAGTGCCGTACCAGCACCTGGAGTGTGACCGATGTCGAACACCCTGCGCGAAATTCGCTGGCCGATCGCCCTGCTCATGGGCGTACTGTTCGCGCTGAGCCTCATCGCGCCGCGGCAATGGCGCGTGGAGGTTCGCCAGCGGGCGGCGAACACGGCGGCGAACGCCGAGCGTCCCAACGGCGACAAAACATTCGACACGCTCGCCCGCGATTGGCCTCCGCGCGCCGCGATGCGGCCCGCCGCGCACGTGCCCGCCGCGATCGTCGCAACGGCGTCCGCGAACGACGTCGACGCGAATCGCGAACCTCGTATTGCCGTGGAGAGCACGGACGCCTCGACCGATTTGCACCCCGATCCGGAGCCGGCCCGACCGGCCGATATTTCTACCCGCGTGTCCGAACCGATCGTCGCGCCGACCGAGGCGCCGGTGCAACCGCCGGTTACCGCGAATGCCGGCGACGCGGCGCGGGCCACCGGGATCGCGCCGATTACTGCTGCCGACCCAAACGAGCCGACCGAACCGGTGGCGCCGAACGTCGAGTCCGCCGCGCCACCGCTCGGAATCCTCCCGTCCGGCCAAGCGTTTGCACCGGTTCCCGACGCTCCCACATCCACAGCCGGCGGCCAACACGATGTCCCCTATCCGGTCCCGCATCCTGCAACGCTCGACGGCGCGGGCGCCTCGGAGAGCGTCGCGACGGCCTGGCCGATGCCCGAACGGACGATCGAGCGGCTGCGTGAGTTGACGCACGTCGAACCGACGCGAACGTGGGCCGGCGAAATGTTGTGCGTGCTCGACGACCTGCGTCGCGGCGTGGAACTCACGCCTAAGGAATTCGCCGCCGTGCTCGGCCATTTACAGCGGTTACTCGCCGCTGGCCAAACGCTCGAAGCCGAATTCGGGACAAACCTCGCCGTCGCTTCGGAGATCACCCGCATTCGCCTGGCGATCGAGCGGCGGCTCGAGGCGTGGCGCTCGGTTTACGCACTCAACCAGAGCGTTCGCGACGATCGGCTGGCGGCCCGCAACGAAAGCGGCGACGACGGAATCGTCCGCGATCCGAAGTCGGTGCTCCGCATTCTGCCGTCGAGCCAGGCGTTGCTCGCCGACGACGCGGTTGCGTTGCTCGACGACATCGAATCGTACGAAGCCTCGCCGACGCCACACGCAGCCCGCAAAATCGCTCTGGCCGCGCGCAAACTCACCGCCCGCGACCACGCCGCAGCGCGGAAGCTCGGGCAGCACGTCGATCTCAACTACCGTAACGCCAACGTCCGCGTGGCGGCCCACGGCGACTTGCTCAATCGCTTTTTGCCGCAACCGGCGGAAACGCTCGGCGACGTCAACGACTTCGTGGCCGGCGTACCGGTTCACGGTACGCAACGGACGCGTACGCGCTTGCTCGTGCGGCTCTTGCCTGACGATCGCCGCATTCGTTTCGGCCTCGAAGCCCACGGCGAAGTCGATTCGGACACGTCCGCCGAAAGCGGCCCGGCGACCGTGTTCACGACGGGCGAAACGCGATTCTTGGCCCGCAAGCTCGTGACGTTCGACGAGAACCGCTGGCGGCTCTTCCCCGCCGTCGCCGCGGCGCAGAACGAAACGTCGCTCTCGGGCATGAGGACCGACTTCGATCCGTTCCCGATTCTCAACTCGCTCGTCCACTCCGTCGTGCGATCGAAGCACGAGGAACGCCGGTACGGCGCCGAGCGCGAGATCGAAGACCGCGTTTCGCAGCAAGCCCAGTCGCAACTCGACCGCGAGGCCGATCCGCGGTTTGGCGAACTGACGACCAAGGCGACCGAAACGCTCGTCGAACCCTTGCGGCGCTTGGCGCTCGAACCGACGCCGATTGCCTTGGCCACGACCGCAGAACGCCTGATCTTCCGCTACCGATTGGCCGGCGCGGAGCAGCTTGGCGGACACACGCCCAGGCCCCGGGCTCCCGGCGACAGTTGGCTTTCGGTCCAGCTTCACGAGTCGGCCATCAACAACGCGCTGGCGAATCTCGACCTGGCAGGGAAAACGTTCGAGCTGCGCAGCTTGTACGAATCGGTCGCGGCGCGGCTAGGTCGGGCCGACCTCAAGGTGCCCGACGACGTGCCCGAGAACGTCCAAGTGACCTTTGCCGACGAGAACCCGCTGCAAGTCCGGTTGGTCGACAACGCGGCGCACGTGACGCTCCGGCTCGCGCGGCTCGATGCCGAGCGGCAAACCTGGCGCGACTTGACCGTAATCGCCGTCTATGAACCGCAGACCGAAGGACTCGACGCCGTGTTCGCCCGCACGTCGGCGATTCGCCTTTCCGGCAAGAACCTCAACACGCGGTCGAACGTCGTGCTCCGCGGCGTGTTCAGCAAGATGTTCACGCGCAATCAGCAGGTTCACTTGCTGCCCGATCGGGCCTTGACCGACAAGCGCCTTGCCGATCTGGCTGTGAATCAACTCGTCGTCCACGATGGCTGGGTCGGACTGGCGATCGGGCCGCGTCGCCCCGCCGGTCAAACGGTCGTGAACGCCACCGAAGATTCCGAGTCGGCGTCGCGATCCGACGGCGTTCGGCGCTAGCCACACCTCGCTAATGCGGCGTCCGTGCTGAGAAATGGGCGCCACTGCTGGCTTGTCCAGCAGTGCGGAGGCGGCGAGCAAAAGCGCTAACCGACGACGCGGTTGCGTCCTGCCGTTTTCGCGGCGTACAGATTCCGATCCGCTTCGGCGATGAAATCGAGCGGCGTGAGCGACGTCCCGCCGGCCAGCGACGCCACGCCGATGCTCACGGTCACCGGCAGCAAGCCTTGATTCGTGTCGAACGGCGCCGCCGCCACGCCCGCCCGCAACCGCTCCGCCAGAATACGGGCGTCGTCCAGCGTCGTTTCCGGAATCAGCACGGCGAACTCTTCGCCTCCGTACCGGGCGAGAATCTCATCGCGCCGCAGCGAATCGCGCAGCCGCTGACAAAGCCCGAGAAGCACCTCGTCGCCGGCCAGGTGTCCGTAAGTATCGTTGACGGCTTTGAAGTGATCGACGTCGAGCATCAACAGAGCCAACGGCCGGACCTTGCGTTCGCACTCCCGGATCGCGCGCTGCAGCGCGTCGAGCAGATACCGTTTGTTGAACGCGGCCGTCAGCCCGTCGCGGGTGGCCATCGAATAGACGCACTCGTGGTATTGCGCCTCGATGTGGTCGTCGGCCAAAAACTTGAAGATGTGCCCGCCGACGCGAAACCGGTCGCCGGCCTTGAGAATGTGCCGCTCGATGCGAACGTCGTTGACGAACGTCCCGTTCGTGCTGCCGTTGTCGGCGATCACGAACCCTTCGTCGGTCGGCTCGATCGTCGCGTGCCGCCGCGACACGGCGTCGTCGACCACCACGAGATCGCAGGACGAGTCGCGCCCGATCACCAACCGCTCGGCGGGAAGCTGCACCAGGCCGTAGCCCGCGTTCAGCGGATAAATCTGCACCAGAAAGCTCTGCTTTTCCGGCGCGGTTTCGGTCTTGGTCCACTTGCGGGTATTGTTCGGGATGACCGTGCGATCCCAGATCAGTTCGCTCATGGCAAGCGCTCGGGCGTCTTGAGTGCGCAATTGTCAACGTCGCGTGTGCCAGGCGGCGTCCGACCGCACGTATGTGACCGGCGACGCCTGGGTGGTTTGCCCTCGCAAAGTTAGGTTATGGCTGGACGCTCTGGTTGCCGGGAAACGCCCGCGCGAACGCTACGATCGCCAGGACCGGAACGCGACTCCCCCGACGGAATGGCGGCACCGGTTTTGGCAGCGGCGACGCGGCCACCTTGGTAGAATGGTCGAATCCCCGAGCGGACGTTCTCCGTTGCGCGGCCGGACGATCCGCCGACGAGCGAACGTTTCCACCGACATGCGGCGACTCGCCCCCGAGACCGGCCCGTCGTATCATTCCTCAGCCCCGTTCGACTCCACATGCCCATCAACTGGCCACGCTTCCAAGAAATCGTCGCTTCGGCGAACCGGTTCGTGCTCACCAGCCACGTGCGGCCGGACTGCGACGCGCTCGGAAGCGAGCTGGCGATGGCCGCGGTGCTCGAAGCCCTGGGCAAACACGTGCGGATCGTCAACGGCCAGGCCACGCCGCCGAATCTCGCGTTCATCGACCCCGCCAAACGCGTCGCCGCACTCGGCGAAGGCGTGGCGGCCGTCGATCTGGCCGATGCCGACGTGCTGATCGTCCTCGACACGTCGGCCTGGCAGCAACTCGGCCCCATGGCCGATGTCGTCCGCGCGACCAAGGCGAAGAAGCTCGTCGTCGACCACCACGTCAGCGGCGACGACCTCGGCGCCGAACTGTTCAAGGACACGACCGCCGAAGCGACGGGCCACTTGGTCGTTCAGGCGGCCGATGCCCTTGGCGTGGCAATCACGCCGGACATCGCCCACGCCGCGTATGCCGCCATCGCCACCGATACCGGCTGGTTCCGCTTCAACTCGACCAGTCCCGCGACGATGCGCGTCGCCGCCCGGTTGATCGAAGCCGGCGCGCATCCGCAGACGATCTATGCCGAACTCTACGAGCAGGACACGCTCGCCCGCGTGCAACTCCGAGGCAGGATTCTCGCGCGGGCGAAGACCGACCTCGGCGGCCGGCTCGTCTACACGGCCGCGCTCGCCGAAGACTTCGCCGCCACGGGCGCGCTGGCCAGCGATACCGAAGACGTCATCAACCTCACGCTTGCCGTCGAAGGCGTTGAGGTTGCCGTTATCTTTGTGGCCGTCGACGCGGGCAAGGCCGGCGACAAGTTCAAGCTCAGCTTTCGCAGCCGCACGCCTGCCGTCGATTGCAGCAAGCTCGCGGAGCGATTTGGCGGCGGCGGTCATAAAGCCGCGGCCGGTGCGTCGTTCGATGGGCCAATCGAAGCCGCCCAGCAGGCAGTACTCGCAGCAGTCCGGGCCGCAATGATGTAAAGGAATGGACAGTGGGCAGTGGACAGTTTTCTGTCCACTGCTCACCGCCCACCGTCCACTCGCCGTTTCCGATACCGCCCTCTACGCTTCTCGCAATTTCTGCTACCATCGTCCATCGACGATCGCCGTTGCTTTAACGCAGCCGGGCGATCGGTTCTCGTTTGAGGAGACAACCGCGATGTCCAAGCCGTCGAATACAGGCCCGGCGAACAAGCCGGCTTCCACGCCACCGACGAAACCGAACGCCGGTGAAGACCGTCGCGGCTTCGTGGCGATCGCCGCCGGCGCGATCGGAGCGATCGTCGCCGCCGTGCCGGTGCTGGCCGGGTTGCGGGTGTTCGCCGATCCGCTCACGCGGACGCCGAAGAAGAAATCCACGACGGACGGCGCCCTCGAAAACGGCATGATCCGCGTTGCGACGCTCGACGCGATGCCCGAGATTGGCAAGGTGTACCGCTTTCCGGTCGTCGCGACGCGCGAGGATAAATGGAGTCGGTACGACGCGCATCCGATCGGCACGGTATTCCTGCGGCGCACGAGCGCCGCTGAACGGCCAGTAGCGTTCACGAGCGTCTGCCCGCACCTGGGTTGCTCGGTCGATATCAAGGGCGACGTCTACAAATGCCCCTGCCACAACAGCACCTGGACGATCGAAGGCGAACGGATCAATCCCGAAAGCTGCCCCAGCCCGCGCGATCTCGATGAACTCGAAGTCGAAGTAAAGGGAAACGACGTGTTCATAGCGTACAAACGATTCCGCGGCGGGATTGAGGAGCAGATCGAAGAGTAGCCGGAATTGCGAATGGAAAATGGTGAATGGTGAATCGTAAACGAGAAGTCTCGTAGACCGCGCGAATCGCATTCCTCGTTCACCATTCACAACTCACCATTCTCCATTCACAATTCGTCTTCCATTGTCCAACCACGATGCATCGCAGAGCGAGAGACCTTTCTGCATGAACAAGCTTCTGGCGTGGCTCGATGATCGAACCGGATACCGCGGCCTCATGCACGAGGCGCTCTACGAGCGCATTCCCGGCGGCGCGCGGTGGCGCTACGTCTGGGGCAGCTCGCTCGTGTTCTGCTTTTTCGTCCAGGTCGTGACCGGCATCTTCTTATGGATGGCCTATAGCCCCAGCGCCCAAACGGCCTGGGAAAGCGTCTACTACATCGAGTTCGAGATGGACGGCGGCTCGCTCTTGCGCGGCATTCATCACTACACCGCGCAACTGATGGTCGTGCTCCTCGCCCTGCACTTGCTACAGGTCGTCATCGACGGCGCCTACCGCGCCCCGCGCGAGATCAACTTCTGGCTCGGCCTCGTGCTGATGAAAATCGTCCTCGGACTCGCGCTCACCGGATATCTCTTGCCGTGGGATCAAAAGGGCTATTGGGCGACGCAAGTCGCCACCAAAATCGCCGGCATCGTCCCGCTCGTCGGGCCATGGTTGCAGCAAGCCATCGTCGGCGGCAAGGAATACGGCCATCACACCCTCACCCGGTTCTTCGCGCTGCACGCCGGCGTGCTCCCGGGCTTGCTCGTGGCGGTCCTCGCGCTGCACCTGGCGCTCTTCCGCAAGCACGGCCTAAAGGCCAAAGAGCCGCTCAGGAAGCCGGAAACCACCTTCTGGCCCGAGCAGGTCCTGCGCGACGGCGTGGCGTGCCTGGCAGTGCTCGTGACGGTGGTGCTGCTGTCGATCTTCGCCCGCGCCGAACTGGGCGCGCCCGCCGACCCGGCCGACAGCTACGACGCCGCGCGGCCCGAGTGGTACTTCCTGTTCCTGTTCCAGTTTCTCAAGTTCTTCCACGGCGAGACGGGCGAACTGATCGGCGCGATCGTCGTCCCCGGCGCGGTGATGCTGCTCTTGTTCCTCATGCCGTTCATCGGCCGCAGCCAGGTCGGCCATTGGGCCAACGTGCTGTTCATCTTTCTCGTCCTGGGCGGCGCGGCATTGCTCACCGGCATGGCAATCTACGAAGACCACCACGCCGCCTGGACCAACGCCGATGCGGCCACCGAAAAATTTGCCGACGTCCGCAAGATGCTCGACACGATCGAAGCCGACCTTCGCAAGAACGGCGGCAAGAGCATTTATTCCGGAAAAAGCGAGGCGGAGCGAATCGACATCTACGCCCAAGCGACTAAGTCCAGCGCCGAGCAACTGGCGATCGACCACTATAAGTACCAGGCGTATCGCAAGTCGCAGGACCACATTGCCGCCAACGAGTTGGCCGAGGGAAACGCCCAGCGGTCGCACGAACTGGCCGCCACCGGCATCCCGCCGCACGGAGCGCTCAAGCTGGTCCACGACGACCCCAAGCTGCAAGGCCCGCGGCTCTTTGCCAAGCATTGTGCAAGCTGTCACGACCACGTCGACGAAGAAGGCAACGGCATCCGCGAACCGCGGCCGCTCGCGTATGTCCCCGACGCGGAGAACCCGGGCCAGCAAAAGCTCGACCCGCGCGGTGCGCCGAATTTGTATGGCTTCGCGACTCGCAAATGGCTCGCGGGCTTGCTCGATCCGAAACGCATTGCCGCGGCTCACGAGGACAAAGAGAAGTGGCTCGTTGCCGACGCGCCCTATTTCGGCAACACGACGCATCGCGACGGCGACATGGCCGGCTTCGTCCGCGACAGCCTGAGCGAGCTCGACGCCGAAGGCAAGGCAACGCTCGAAAAAGTCATCGCCGCGCTCTCAGCAGAGGCGGCGCTCCCGGCACATAAGGAACTCGACGCCGCCGCGGCTAAAGACGGCACGCTCGAAGCGGGCCGAACCGCGATTGCCGAGCATGCCTGGGAAGGCGGCGCGTGCATCGACTGCCATAAGTTCCACGACAACGGGGATCTCGGCATGGCGCCCGAATTGACCGGCTACGGTTCGCGACAGTGGCTGATCGACTTCATCGGTAACCCGGCGCATGCGCGGTTCTACGAAGGCGACAAGAACGACCGGATGCCCGCCTTCGCGGCGGACGCTGGCAACCCGGCGAACAACCTCCTCACGCGGCACGAGTTGGAACTCATCGTCGATTGGCTCCGCGGCGATTGGTATCGGCCATTGGGAGATTGACGACGGCTCGGCGAATACCAGAATCGCTCTCGCATCTTGTGCTGAAATCCGCGAACCTCGAAACTGTTCTGTCGAACCGGTTGGCCTCCTGGCGTACGGGTCCCTTCGCAGCCGGTGAACGCCGATGATACAAAGAAACAGGATCCGCGAGGATCCTGTTTCCCGTTGCATCAGACGGTTGTGCCGATGTTCGCATTACCACTCGATGTCGAAGCAACCGCGTGCGTGGCCTAGTACCTTGAGCGTTCCATCGGCTTTGAAACCAACCCGTTCTGCGTCATCTTGATAGAAGAAGTAGCTGCCGTGAACGGTTTCATTCATTGCGATGGTACGCTTGTTTCCGCCCGAAGAAACCGTTATTCCGTCGTCGTCAGCACTGATCTTTATCTCCACACGATAGGGCCCAATTTGCACATAGCGTGTCTCCTCCGATATTCCCCTACCGATCGTAATCGGTTCTGTCTCGGGCATGAACACGGAGAATTCCGGGTCCGTCGCCGCGTCCCAGCAGCGAATATTGCGTAACCAAATGGTATAGCTATCTCGCTGATCGAGCTTGGGCGACTGTCCTGCTGTTTGTCCCGCAACGATAGCTGCGCCCCCTAGGGCAGCGATTCCTGCGGCTGAAGCTTTCACGGCCTCTCGTCGGCTGAGGTAAGTCATTTCGTGCTCCTCGCATGATTGGGTGGCTGCGAAGTCACGTTCGCAGCTTCGTTGCACGGAGGATAGCGGCGGAGATTTCACCCCGTCCAGTGAGTTTGATGAGACCCTGTCCACTTTGCAGGGGTGTTCCCACTATGCCCCGGCTCGCTCGTTGCTTGTTGAGAGCCGGCGCACGATTTCGTCCACGTCGTACACGCACCCGCCCCAGGTTCCGCCGCCGGCCTGTTGCAGCGCCGCCCACAGCCGCGTGTCGTCGGGCAGCGCCGCATCGGGCGCGAGATCGTCCCGCGACGCACGTGCCGCCAACAGACTCGCGGCCTGCTGCGGCGCGACCAGCCCGTTCGCGTCGCCGACCAGATCGACGCTCCCCGTGAGATTCCGGCGGTCGATCTCGATGCGAATTCGATCGCCGTCTTGCACTTTGCCGATCGGACCGCCGGCGAGCGCTTCCGGGCCGACGTGGCCGATGCACGCCCCCGTGCTCACGCCGCTGAATCGCGCGTCCGTGACGACGGCGACGTGCTTGCCCCAGGGAATGTACTTGAGTGCAGACGTGACCTGATACGTTTCCTCCATGCCGGAACCCATCGGGCCGCGCCCGACGAGCACGATCACGTCGCCCGGCTGAATCGGCGCGGGCGTGCGGCCGTCGACCGCTTGTCCTTTGATCGCCGCGACCGCGTCGCGCTCGCGGACAAACACCCGCGCGGGACCGGTCTTGCGATACACGCCGTCGGCGTCGACGACGCTCGGGTCGATCGCCGTCGCCTTGATGACCGAGCCTTCCGGCGCAAGGTTTCCGCGTGGAAAGCAGACCGTGCTCGTGAGCCCGCGCTCGGCCGCGATCTCCGGCGACATGATGACATCGTCGGGATCGACGCCGTCTTGCTCGCGTAGCAATGTTCGCAATGAGGTGCGTCGCGGCGACGATTCCCACCACTCGAGCACGCGGCCGAGCGGCTCACCCGTCACCGTGAGCGCGTCGAGCGCGAGCAGTCCGTGCCGCGCCAGGTGCAGCATCGCCTCCGGCACTCCGCCCGCGAGAAAAGCTTGCACCGTGACGAAGTTCCGCGGGCCGTTGGGCAACACGTCGACGAACCGCGGCACGCGGCGATTGATGGCGATCCAATCGTCGACCGTCGGGCGACGAATCCCCGCGGCGTGAGCAATGGCCGGAATGTGCAACAGCAAGTTCGTCGAGCCGCCGAACGCCGCGTGCAGCGTCATCGCGTTCTTCAGCGCCGCGTCGGTGAGAATGTCCCGTGTAGTCATGCCGCGTTGGGCCAAATGAGCAACGGCCATCGCGCTCCGCCGGGCCATGTCGAGCCAGATCGGCTGCCCGCTCGGCGCAAGCGCGGAATGCGGTAGCGCCAACCCGAGTGCTTCGCCGACGACCTGCGACGTCGCCGCCGTCCCGAGAAACTGACAACCGCCGCCGGGCGAGGCACACGCGCGGCAGCCGAGCGACGCGGCTTCTTCGAGGCTGATGAGATCGTGCGCGTACCGCGCCCCGATCGACTGAATCTTGCCCGCGTCTTCGCCCTCGACCGGCGGCAACGTCACGCCGCCGGGCACGAGCACGCACGGCAGATCGTGCATCGCCGCGAGGGCCATCATCGTCGCCGGCAAGCCCTTGTCGCACGTCGCCACGCCAATGACGCCGCGCCGCGTCGGCAGCGAGCGAATCAGCCGCCGCAACACGATTGCCGCGTCGTTGCGATAGGCCAGCGAATCGAACATGCCGAGCGTCCCCTGCGTCCGGCCGTCGCAAGGATCGCTGCAATACGCGGCAAACGGCACGCCGCCCGCCCGCTTGATTTCCTCCGCCGCGGCGCGGACGAGCAGGCCGACTTCCCAATGTCCCGTGTGAAAGCCGAGTGCGATCGGCCGGCCGTCTTCCGCGCGTAGCCCGCCTTGCGTGCTGACGATCAAATACTGCGGGCCGAGCATTTCCGCCGGTTTCCAGCCCATCCCGGCATTCTGCGACAGGCCGAACAAATCGCCGCTGGGGAGCGTGCGGAGTATCTCGTCGGACAAGGGCAGCGCGCCTGCGGGACCGGCGGCCTTGGTCGCGACCCGATAAACGTCCGCCGGACCTTCGACCAACTCGCGCCAAGAATAAGAAGTGGACATCTGCCGGCTCGAAGGAAGGTGGGCTTATCGCCTTATCCTAAATCGAAGCCAGCCGCGGCGACAGACTCCCGATGCACGTCCAGGCGAGGCGCACCGCCAATTTCCACTTTTCATTCTTCATTTTGCCTTCTGCATTCCCTAGTCGCCCTATTGCACGAGCGCTTCCTCGGCGTTCTCGCCGCTGTCGATCGTGATTTGGCCCGCGTCTTCCAGCTTACGGACGATGTCGACGATCTGCTGCTGAACCTGCTCGACGGCCGACAGTTTCACCGCGCCCAGAAATTCCATTTCTTCCCGTAGCATGTCCGCGGCGCGGGTGGAGAGATTCGCGAAGATCTTCTGCTTGAGCGTGTCGCTGGCGCCCTTGAGCGCCATCGCCCACTGCGCCGTCTCGACGTTCTTGAGCAACGTCTGAATTTCCTTGTCGCCCAGCTTCCCGATGTCGTCGAACACGAACATCAGCCGGCGGATCTCTTCGACGAGCTCGGGATCCTCCTGCGACAAGCTATCCATAAGCGCCCGTTCCGTCGCGCGGTCGGTCACGTTGAGAATCTGGGCCACCTTCGGCACGCCGCCCGCTTTCTCGAAGCTTTGATTCATCAGCACGGCCATCCGGCTCGCCAGACCTTCCTCGACTTCTTTGATGATCTCCGGATTGGTCTGGCCCATCGTCGCCACGCGGCGGATTACCGACAGTTGGCGGTCCGTCGGCAAGTTCTTGATGATCTCGGCCGCTTGATTCGGATTCACGTGCGACAAAATGAGCGCGATCGTCTGCGGATGCTCGTCGCTGATGAACGTCACGAGGTTCTGGCTATCCACCTTTTGGAGGAAACCGAACGGGACGGCTTGAATCTGTTGCTTGACGCTGTCGATCGTCGAGCCGGCGTTCTTTCCCATCGCCTTCTCGACGAGGTTTTGCGCCAGCGCGAGTCCGCCGAGGCTCGTGACGACGCCCGGATTTGCCTGTGCAAACTCCTGAATGATGTTGTTCTGTTCCTCCGTGGAAATCGACTCGCTGCGGGCGATCTGCACCGATACGGCCTCGACCTGCCGGGCGTCGAGCCGGCCCAACAACGCCGCCGCGTCCTCCTCCGGAAGGCTCATCAACAGGACCGCGGCTTTGTGCAACCCTTCGGGCGTCGAGGTCTTCATGGCGGTTCGTCGGCGAGTGGAGCGAACCCTGCGCAAACCACGTCGCGCAGCGTCGGCTGGCCGTGTATCGGCCGATCGTTGCCCACTCCATGAAAGAAAACCGCTCCAGCCGGCGAACTTGCGCGAGACGGTAGCACCGCTAGCACGGCCGTCGGCCGCAACCAAAGCAGCCAACGCAGCCAACACTCTCCGAGTGATGGAGTGCCGCCGTTTGAGCTTGGCAAAACGGGAAACGTTTCGGAACGGCAAGCTTCGGCGCGTTCGAAGCACGGAGCTGCTTGTCGCGTCGCGTCTGCCCGCGAGCCGCTCGGCGTGTTACGCGCCCACCGGAACCGCCGCCGGCGTCAGGCCGACTTCCAGCACCAGCGGCCCCCAATCGGTGCTGAACGCAATGCAAATCGGCTTGACGTCCGAAGGGAACCGCACGTGGTAGTTCGTCCCGGTGATCACGTTCGGCAGGCTGACCGACATTTCGAGCTCTTCCAATTGAGCTTTGGCCGCCCCGGCCACCATGTTCGCCAGCTCGCCCACCGCGTCGGTGACGTCGTCGTTGACTTCGTCGATCTCCGCCATCAGCATGTGCGAAGCCGCCTTCTTCGCCAACTCGCCCGAAAGGCTCAGCACCACGCTCCCGACCGCCTTGCCGGAAAGCCCGATCACACCGCTCACTTCGTGCAATGGTGCGGAATCTTGTTTGAGCCACATCTCGCCCCGCGATACCTCGATCGAAAGCATCGTGCGAAACGTTGTCGACAGCGAACTCAAAAACGGATTGATGTACTCGGCACGCATAGTGAGGTCGTCCGGGGCGTTGTCGCGGGCGTTGAACGCGACCCGCGCGTTGAGAGAAAAGGGCGTTGCCTGGTCGGTCTGGTACGTCTGGTTTCTGGGCGAATACAAAAGGTTAGCTCAACGTCGGCCAAAGGAGTCGACGCAATCGACCCGGCTAAGGCACGGTCGTCGCGAGACTCTTTCCGTTGCCGATTCGTTCTCGATGCATTCTGGCGAATGTACCGATTCGTCCGCCGGGCCGGACGGATCGCGTTCGTCCACCGGCTTCGGCAAGTCCAAGGAATCCGATTCTGCCGGACGCGCCCGGCCGAGCCAGCGGACCATTGTCTTCAATAACTGTTGCGCGTCCACCGGCTTCGACACGTAGTCGTCGCACCCCGCCGCCAGACACTCCTCGCGAATCCCGGTCATGGCGTGGGCCGTTAGCGCCACGATCGGCCGCGTGAATCCGCCGGCCCGCAGCCGCCGCGTCGCCTCGAAACCGTCGATTCCGGGCATTTGCTTGTCCATCAACACGATGTCGACGGGCGATTCGTCCGCGCCGCAACCCTCGCTGTCCCCCTGACGTGCATCGCCATCGCCGACCGTCGACGCCCGCGCTTTGCGCACGGCGGAGTGTCCATCCGCCGCGATCAAGACCCGCGCGCCGGCGCGTTGCAGCAGGAACGAAATCAACCGCTGATTATCCGGCCCGTCTTCCGCCAACAGCACGTGGCAAGGCGGCAGGGTGATCGCATTCGGCGGCGTTCTGCACGCGGCGACTTCACGTTCGGCGGCAGGCGGCGCGACGACGTGGGCATCTTCCCACACGGCGTCCGCCGACGTCTCGACCGCCACCGTCGCCGTGAACGTGCTCCCACGGCCCGGTGCGCTCTCGGCCGTCACGTCGCCGTCGAGCAGCCGCGCCAGACTCCGCGTAATCGCCAGGCCCAATCCCGTCCCGCCGTATCGGCGCGAGGTCGACGAGTCCGCTTGCGCGAACGGCTCGAACACCTTGTCGATTTGCGCCGCGTCCATGCCGATGCCGGTGTCGACGACCCGGAACGTCAGTCGAGCGCCGCCCTCGGCTTGCGGTTCGGCCGCGACCTCGACGCGCACCTCGCCCGCTTCGGTGAACTTGATCGCATTGCTCACGAGGTTGAACAGAATCTGCTTGAGCCGGGTCGGATCGCTCACGACGCTCGCGGGTACCTTGCTCGTGAATGCCGTCCGCAGAATCAGCCGCTTTTCGATCGCCCGCGCGTTCATCAGCGAAACGACGTCGTCGGCGATGCGGGCCGGCGAACACGCGAGCCGTTCCGCGGTCAGACGCTCGGCTTCGATCTTCGATACGTCGAGCACGTCGTTGATGAGCGCCAACAGATGCTCGCCGTTGCGCTTGATCGTTTCCAGCGCCGCCCGACGGTCGAAGCGCACGCGTTGCGACTCGTCTTCGAGGAGCAGATCCGCAAAGCCGAGAATTGCCGTCATCGGCGTGCGGATTTCATGGCTCATGTTCGCCAGAAACGCCGACTTGGTGCGGCTGGCAAGCTCGGCCGTCAGCCGCGCCGCGTTGAGCTGCTCCGATTTCTCTTTTAGTTCCGCCGCCTGCTCCTCGACGCGCCGCCGCGAGTCTTCCAGAGCTTCGTTGCGCAACCGAAGTTCGCGCTCCGATTCGGCCCGCGCATCGAGGACGCAATTGAACTGCCAGACCAGCAGTCCGAGCGGACCACCCATCGTCGGCAGGCGATAATCGAGGTTGCCGCTGGCGCATTCGCGAAGTGCGACGAGCAAACCGTGCAATCGCTCGCGGAGCGCCGTTTCGTCGTTCACGAACAATCCATTCGCGTCGCGCTCGCCGGCCACGCTCTTCGATGCCGGGGCAGTCTCCCCAGGGTCCGGCCGTGGTGATCGCTCGACGCGGTGCGCACCGACGCCGCGCCGGCGAAGGACGGCAAATGTCCCCACGACGGCCATCGCTGCCGCCGAAGACGCGATCACAATGACGGGCGCGGAGAGGGAATACGGCATCGCGAAGGGCGTTCCAAGGGCACGTGTTTCGGTCCGTCGGCGGGATTCCGCGACGAGTTACGGCTTCCCGCACCTCGCGCTCTCCCAACTATAGGACTACGCAATGCCCATTCGCGGCGAAATCTCGTTTGGATTTCATAAAGATCGACAAGCGATCCCGAGATCCGCGCGATGCCGTCCACGTAACCCGCACGACCCAATCGAAAAACGGCCAACGGGAGAAAATTGCGGGAAAAAAACCGCAAAATCCCCCGAAGATTTACCGCCGACGGGCGTATACGCCCATCTGCCCAAAACACTCGTCGACCTCGATCCGCAGCGTTTCGGGCGCCGCGATCCCCCGCGCTTCCAACCTGGCCAGCAAGCGCTCGCCAATGTGCCGCGCCAGCATTTCCGCCGTCGTGTTGGGCACGTCGAGCAGCACGCAGTCGCCGCGGGGAAACACCCACCGCCGATCTTCGAACGTCGCCTCGACCTCGCGTGCGTCCGCCCGCACGACGATCCGGGGATGCTGCGTCGGCAACAGCATGTAGTGGTCGAGTTCCTTCACGACTGCGGCAAGCGTATCGCGCAGCGCGATGAAATCGACCACGTAATGATTCTCGTCGAGCGGCCCGGACACCTCCGCCGCGACCCGGTAATTGTGCCCGTGCAGCCGCTCGCAAACGTTCCCCGCGAACGTAATGAAGTGCCCGGCGCTAAACACCAGGGTGTCCTTCTCGATCCGGACGTGGTACTGCTCGGTCACGGTCGTGGCTCGCTCTTTTTGTCTCACCGCAATGGAGCAAAGACGCAGAGAGAAACACAAAAGGCAAAACGCAAAACGTCCCGCTCATTCTACCGCATTCTTCATTTTTCATTCTGCATTCTTCATTTCCCCTCACCGCCCGATCTCCCCAACGAGTTCCTTCGCATCGTAAACGCTCTTGAGCGACTCGATGATCCCGGCCGAATGCACCGACACGGCCCGCGCCACCTTGTCGCTATACACGAAGTCCAGCACCAGCGACTGGATGTTGCCGTCGAAGATAATGCCCACCACCTCGCCCTCGCGATTCACCACCGGGCTGCCCGAGTTTCCGCCGATGATGTCCGCCGTGCTCACGAAATTGAACGGCGTGTCCAATTTGAGCTTGTCCTTGCGCTCCATCCACCGCTTGGGCAGCTTGAACGGCGGCTGGTGATTGTGGGCCGCGGCGTGCTCGAACGCGCCGCCGATCGTCGTCCATGCCGGAATCGCCTTCCCGCCCTCTTCGTATCCCTTCACCGGCCCAAACGCGAGCCGCAGTGTGAACGTCGCGTCCGGATACACGCTCGTCCCGGCAATCGCGAACTTCGCGTTGGTGATCTTGGCATACGCCTGCCGCTGCGGCTCTTCGACCTCCTCCTCAAGCCGCTTGCGCACCGCCCGCGCCGCCGGATCGACCAACTTGGCAAGCAAAATCATCGGATCGTCCGCCGCTTCGATTGCCTTCTTGCCGCCTTCGGCAACCTTCTTCCGCACGGCCACGTCGGCCAACTTCGATCCCGCGACCAGTTGCGCCGCCCGTTCCTTCGGAGACTTGCCGGCAAGCACCTTTTGGACGAGTTCGTCGTCTGCTCCGCGCGCTTCCATCAACAGCGACAGTGAATCGCCGAGCGTAACCGTCTCCAAATCCGCGTAGATCGGCGCTTCGGAGAACAGGTCCTGCTCGAGCGAATCGCGGCCCGCGTCCGCGTATTCGTGCAATCGCTCGGCGTTCGGCTTTTCGTTTTCCTCTGCGAGCCGCACCAGCGTCCGCGCGATCGTAAACAGCCGGCTATAGAAAGCATGCCCCCGTTCGAGCAGGGCATGATCGCGGCTGATCTCGCGATTCACGGCGAGCGTCTTGTCGATTTCCTCCCACGCGGAACCCGCCTCCTCGGCCAACTTGGGATTCGCCGCCACGGCGTCGCGAAGCGCCCGCTCTTCCGCCCGCTTCTTGCCCATGATCGCCGGGTCTTGCAGCCCGTCGAGTCCGCCGATCCGCGCCTTGCGGCCGTTTGCCACGCCGAACAGATCGTCCTTCGCCCGACGGGCGTTCTCGATGCTCCGTTCGCTGTACGTGCTCAACAACACCTCGCGCCGGCGGAGCACCTGCAAGGTCCACGGATACGTCACGTCGCGCAAAAATTCGAGATGGGCCACCGTATTGAGCCGGTTCGTCCGCCCGGGATGCCCCGACACGAACGTCAGCTCGCCTTCCTTCGCTCCCGCCTGGCTCCACTTGAGAAAATGCTCGATCTTCGCGGGCCTCCCGTCTTCGTATGCCCGGAAGAACGTAATGTCGAGGTCGTATCGCGGATACTCGAAGTTGTCGGGATCGCCGCCGAAAAACGCGACGTCCTGCTCGGGCGCGAACACGAGCCGCACGTCGGTGTACTTCTTGAAGCGATACAGGTGATACCGTCCGCCTTGATACAACGTCACCACGTCGCTTCGCAGCCCGGTCTTGTCGAGCGAATCCTTCTCGATCGTGCTCATCGCCGCTCGCCGGGCCGCAAACGCATCCGCCGCGCTCATCCCTGGCTTCACCGCCGCGTTCACCTGGTCCGTCACGTCGGCGATTTCCACCAGCACGTTGAGTTCCAGATCGACGCACTTCTTTTCTTCCGCGTGCGTGCGGGCGTGGAACCCTTCCGCGAGCAGGTCGTGCTCTTCCGTCGAAAGCTTCTGCAGCGCATCGGCCCCGACGTGGTGATTCGTCATCACCAGCCCGGCGCTCGACACGAACGAGCCCGACCCGCCGCTATTGAACCGCACCGACGCCCGCTGCAAATGCGCGAGCCACGCATCGCTCGGCTCGAAACCATACCGCTCCTTCAGCAGCGTCCGCGGCGGATCGTTGAACAGCCACATGCCCTCATCGGCACTGGCGGCGGGAATCAAAGCGGTCGTGACGAAGGTCATGGCGAGCAGAAATCGCGAGAAGCGGTGTTTCATGGCGAGGCGAAATAGCAATAGTGAGTGCGTATGGATAGCGAGAGGCGCGAATTGCGAGTATACGCGAAAGCGTACTACATTGGCGCGCCGTCGCCCAGCAAGTCCGAATATCGCTTAACCGTCGCCGGACTTCGGCGGTCCGCCCAGTGCCTGCCGCTCCTGGAAATACTCGAGCGCGAGATCGCTCGCCCTTTCGGCCACGTCGAGCGGAATCTGTCCGAGATAATCGATTACATCCCGCCGATTGATTGCCACCACCCAGTTGCACTTCAGCACGCAGGGCCGCGACAGTCCGGTGACGGGATGCCCGCCGTCTTGCCAATCGCACTCAATCCAGAACCTGTTGCGGTTCGGCGTATCGAACTTCGTCGAAATCGCGATGACCCACAGCCCGCCGTCGCTTCCCGGTCCGCGAAGCACCATCGCGGGATGCTCGTGGCTGCACGGCTTGCCATCCGGATCCGGCAGATTTGCGAGGACAGTCCACCCGAACCAGTTCACCGCAAACCTCCCGGCGGATTACGAACCGGTCCAAGACGGCTCGTCGAGCCAATCCTGCGGCGGCGCAATGGCCATCTGCGAGAGAACATCCACGGGCGCGACGTGCGCGGCCGCCGCATCGCGCCGCGCGTCGTCGGCAACGATCTGCCGCATCGCCGCGCAGCACGCGCGAAACTTGTCGAGGTTCTCGATATTGAACCCGCGCGCGATTTGCAGCCCTGCCCAGGTTTCGGCCAGATCGCACGGGCCAAGCCATGCCTTCCGCCACGCCCGCAGCGACGCTTCGGCGCGCTCGATCGCCTCGTCGTCCTCGCGAAGCGCAACCGTCCGCACGACCTTCGTCGCCTTCATTAGCCAGTTGAACGCGTCGATGCCGAGATCGAGAAACGCCTCGCAATCGAGGCATTCGAGTGCCTCTTGGTGCGCAGCCATCAAAGCCGATTCGGCCTCATAGTTCGACACGTGCTTCTCGGCCGTGCGAAGGGCAACTTCGGGAAGTGCCATGATGGGCCTCGATCGCGTATTGGAACCTCAGACGCCGCGCCGGAATTTCCCGCCCGATTGCCGCGCACCACAATGGACGACTTACCTCAAGTATACTCGGGCATCGCCGGACGGCAAATTGCCGATCCTGTGGTATTGGTTCACTTTGACCGTTGGAATTCTCCGGGCCGTTTCTGTTAGAATTGCGGCATGGACGAGAATTCGAATAGTCCCGACACTGCTCGCGCTCGCAAGGCGAATCGTCGCTGGTGGCTTGCCTTTTGCGCTTACGCGGTCATCGGCGGCGTGCTTGGCATAGCACTGTCTACAGCGGTGGCATTGATGTACGTGCCCATTTCGTCGCTGCCCGACGACAGCTTCGAGATTCCTGGCATTGGCGCACCTCCGGGCGTAATGATTGGCATCACCATTTTTCTGTTGACGCGAAAATCGTGACGGCGACCACCGGCACAACCGGACCCCAACGAGAACGCGGGGTTCTGGCATAGCCTCTTATCCGCAAAGGAGATACCCATGCGATCCTCCGGCAATACGACTCGCCGCCAATTCCTTTCCGCCACGGCCGCCGCGGCTGCTACCGCGTCGCTCGCCGCAAACTTTCCGCTGCCCACCTCCGCCCGCGCCGCCCGGATCGCCGCCAACGACAAGATCAACCTGGGCGTGATCGGCATCGGCCCGCGTTGCACTTACGACCTCACCGCGATGCTCAAGTTCGACGACATCCGCTGCGTGGCCATCGCCGACGTGCAGGCCCGCCGTCGCGACGCGGGCAAAAAGCTCGTCGACAGCCACTACGGCAATGCCGATTGCGTCCTCTATCGCGACCTGCGCGAGTTGCTCGCCCGCAAAGACATCGACGCGGTGCTGATCGCGACCGGCGACCGCTGGCACGCGGCCGCTTCGATTCTCGCCGCCAAAGCCGGCAAGGACGTCTACAGCGAAAAACCCTGCGGCATCACCATCGCCGATTGCCAACGGCTCGCCGACACGATGCACGCCGAAAAGCGCGTCTTCCAAGCCGGAACGCAACGCCGCAGCGTCCCGAACTTTCGGAAAGCCGTCGAGCTCGTCCACACGGGCAAGCTCGGCAAGCTCCACACGATGCACGCTTCGATCTACACGCCCACGCTAGACAACACGTGGTTGCCGGCGGAACCGACGCCTGCGCGGGACGTTTGCGATTGGAACTTGTGGCTCGGCCCGGCGGCGTGGCGGCCGTTCAACCAGAAGTACGTCGACGGCGGCTGGCGCGGACAATGGGACTTCGACTCCGGCGCGCGCGTCCTCGACTGGGGCGCCCACACGATCGACCTCTGCCAATGGGCGAACCAGGCCGACGACACCCTGCCGATCGAATATGAGCCGAAGGAGGCCACGATCGAATGCCGCTATGCCAACGGCGTGAAGCTGATCGTCGATTTCCTCAAGGACCCGTTCGGCAATCGCGACCCGCACTACATCACCAAGCTCGGCACGTGCCCGGTCCGCTTCATCGGCGACGCCGGCTCCGTCGAAACCGGCGACGAAGGCGGGATCGTCGTCAAGCCGGAATCGCTCGAGAAGGAGATTCCCGACAAGGTGAAGCGCGTCCGCGGCCTCGACGTGTCGGCCCACTCGCGCGACTTTTTCGATTGCATCCGCAGCCGCAAACCGACGGCCGCCAACGCCGACGTCATGCGCCGCTCGCACATCGCCAGCCACGCCGCCGCCATCGCCTGGATTCTCAAGCGCAAGGTCACGATCGACTCGAAGACGGAAACGTTCGTCGACGACCCGGAAGCGAACCTCCTCCGCACGCGAGCGGCACGCGATTGGACCGCGTGAAGAGGGTGAGCAGTGGGCAGCGGGCGGCGGGCCGTGGGCGAGTTGCTATCTGCCCACTGCTGACTGTCCACTAGCACTTGACGCCCGATCTCCCTTCTCGAACCTATCGCGCGCCACCCGTTGATACCGCGAAGCACGCTCGGCGATCGTCTCAAGAACGGGTTATCGGCGGCGTTTTTTCTTGGCAACTGCCCTTGACCGGCATTTTCGCTTCCGGTATTTCTCCCGCCCTCGTCTGACTCGTCAGTAGCTCACTTCCTGTTCGTATCACGTCCAAGTTGTGCGCGGTTCGTCCGCGCGGAGCGAACGCCTGCGGTTCGCCGTGTCTCCTTGCGCTCGATCGGACTCTGGCCGATTGGGCCGAGAAGATGCTGCGCGACCCCGCCGGTACTCACGTCAATCCACGGACACGTTGCGATTTTCTTTGCGCGTCTCGAAAGGAGAACGGTGTTGAAAACTACGCCAAGACTTTTGATTGCCGCCATCGCCGTCGGGCTGGGGTTGCCAGCGTCGGCGGTTTGGGCCGCGCCGAATCTCTCGGACGCGCGGACTATGTTGGCGGTCGCCGCATCCGGTCAAGCGGCGGAAGGACAAACGGCCGACGAACTGCTCGAACGGGCACAAGCGGCCATCGACAGCGGTAACTACGAATCGGCCGAACGCTTCATCGCCCAGGCCGAAGCGATGAAACCCAGCTACGGCCTATTCCATCGCGGCCCCACGCCCGACAAGTTGCGAAAGCAACTCGAACAGAAACGCGGCCGCGGCGGCGCCAAAAGCCCGCTCGCCGCGATCAATCCGTTCGCGCGCAAAGACCAGTCCGCAGCGGGCCAGCCCGATCCGTTCGAGCAACGCAACATCGCCGCCGCTCGCGAAGTGCCGGCTTCCGACAATCGCTACGCGGACGCGCGTTATACCGATGCCGCGGTGGTTCAGCCCACCGCCAACAACCGCTACGCCGAGTCGCGGGCGGTCGATAATCCTTACGCCGCGAGCGACGATCGTTCCGGCGCGGCCGCTCCGATGCCGCAGGCCGCGCAGCAGGCGATGCAACTGACCGGCCAGGCCCGCGCGGCCTTGCAGGCCGGCGACCTCGACGCCGCCGAACGCATCGCTCGCGAAGCGTCGCGCCTGGGCGTCGCCGATTCGTCTTATCCGCCCGGCGCCGATCGCCCGAGCATCGTCATGCTCGACGTGGCTCAAGCCCGTCGCCAGGCCGAAGGCGTTCGCACGGCCCAAGCGCTCGGCGGACGCGACAACCAGCCGGTCGAGCGCGGTGTCTATCGCAGCGACCGCGACCGCACGCAGAACCGCTACGTCCAAGCGGAAACGGAAACGCCCGACGCCCCGCGCGAACTGCCGCGCGAGGCCGGTCCCGCTCGCGGCACGCCGACTCCGGCCGGCGGACCGACGGAAGGCCAACGCGCCTTCGACGCCGGCGTCGCCGCGCTCCAAGCCGGCGATCGCACCGGCGCGCTCAATGCCTTCCGCCGCGCCTACGACTTGCAGGATCAACTCGATCCGAGCACCGTCCAGAGGCTGCAGGACCACCTGCAAATGCTCACGATCCGCAACGCGGGTCCGTCGCAGCCGCAAGCCGCGCCGCTCGAAACTGTCGAGTCGCAGCAGCAACAAGCCGCGAAGCAGTTGTTCGCCGAAGCGGCTCGCCGGCAGTCCGACGCCCGGCGAATGCTCGAATCCGATCCGCGCGGCGCGCTCGAATTGCTCCGTCAGACGCACCGCATGGTCGCCGAGTCCGAACTCGACGCGGCCATGAAGAACCGCATGCTCACCGGCATCGACCGCAGCATCGTCGATACCGAGAAGTACCTCAAGGACCATCAATTCGAGTTGGACCTTAACGCGAAGAACCGCGAGATCAAGGACCAGATCGAGCGCCGCCGCCAGCACCGGCTGGAGGTTGACGACGAATTGCAAGCCAAGGTCGAGGAGTTCAACCGCCTGATGCGCGAACGCCGGTTCGCGGAAGCCGAGCTTCTCGCCAAGCGAGCGCAAGAGCTCGATCCGGACAACGTCGCGGTCATCGTCATGGTCGAAAAGGCCAAGTTCGTCCGCGCCTTGCAGGAAGACAACGCCATTCGCGACGCCAAGGAGCAAGGCTGGAACATGGCCATGCAGGACGTGGATCGTTCGGCGATCGCACCGACGGAACCCTTCAGCTTCGGCGACCTGCGCGAATGGGAAGACATCACGAATCGCCGCCGCAAGTTCGGCCGCGACGGTCGTAGCCGCATGAGCGAACGCGACAAAGCGATCGAGCAGAAGCTGCAAACGCCGGTCATGGCCCGGTTCAAGGACCAGCCGCTCGTCGACGTGGTCCAGGAACTGGCCCGCGCCGCCGGGATCAACGTCTACCTCGATCCGCGCGGTCTCGACGAGCTCGGCGTCGCGCCGGATTATCGCGTCACGCTGAACCTGTCGACCGAAGTCTCGCTCAAGAGCGCGCTGAACCTGGTGCTCGAGCCGCTCGAGCTCGGCTACGTTATCAAGGACGAAGTGCTCAAGGTCACGAGCCAGCAACGCCGCGGGGGCGAGGTCTATACCGAAGCCTACCCGGTTGCCGACCTCGTGATCCCGATTCCGAACTTCGTGCCGACCTCGCGGCTCGGTCTGGCGGGCGAGTTGCACAACGCCCACGCCCGGCTGGGCTATGGCGGGTACGGCTCGACGCCGTTCGCGAGCGCTCCACCGGCGATGTCGCTGGCCGGGGCGGAAACGGTTCCGTCCGGGGCGGTGATCGATCCGGCCCTGCTGGCGCAGATCAACGCCTCGAATCCCGGCGCGTTCGGGGGACGCGGCGGTCCGATGACCGTCGGCGGTCCCGGCGGCTTGGGTGGCGGCACCACCGCCGACTTCGAGTCGATCATCGAACTCGTCACCAGCACCGTCGCACCCACCACGTGGGACGCCGTCGGCGGCTCCGGAAACATCAAGGAGTTCCAGAACAACCTCACGCTGGTCATCAGCCAGACGCAGGAAGTTCACGAGCAGATCGTCGACCTGCTCGAACAGCTTCGCCGGCTCCAAGACTTGCAGGTCACCATCGAAGTCCGCTTCATCACGCTCGCCGACAACTTCTTCGAGCGGATCGGCATCGACTTCGACTTCGACCTCGACGACAACGTCGGCGTCGACGCCTTCAACCGCCGCGTCGATCGGCAAACCATCGACATCGACGGCGACGGCATCGCCGACATCCCGGACAACTCCGGTCGTCCGGGCAACGGCGACAGCGGCAACGGCATTTCGATCGGTCTTCAAGGCGCTCCGGCGGGCACGGACCTCAACGGCGACGGCGTCAACGACGTTCCCGGTTCGTCGCTCCTTCCGGTCCCGCTGTACACGACCGACCTGGACTTCCAGTTCCGCCAAGGCAGCTTCGGATCGACGGCCCCGGTCATCGGTGGCTTCAACCCGGCCACGGCGGCGACGTTCGGTTTCGCGATCCTCAGCGACATCGAAGCCTACTTCTTCCTCCAGGCCGCTCAGGGCGACGTCAGGACCAACATCCTGCAAGCCCCAAAGGTCACGCTATTCAACGGTCAGCAAGCTTACGTGTCCGACACGAAGCAAGTGCCGTTCGTCACGAGCGTGATTCCGGTCGTCGGCGACTTCGCGGCCGCCCATCAGCCCGTCATCGTCGTGCTCAGCGAAGGGACCGCGCTCACCATCCAAGCGGTCGTGTCCAACGATCGCCGGTTCGTGCGGCTCACCGTCGTGCCGTTCTTCAGCAAGGTCGGCGACGTGGATACGTTCACGTTCAACGGCAGCACCACGACGATCACGGGCAGCAGCTCGACGGTCGACGCCGACGACGACACGGAGTCCGAAGCGGAGAACCGCACGGTGATCCAAGAGGGCACCACGGTTCAGTTGCCGACGTTCGAGTTCGTCACGGTGAGTACCACGGTCAGCGTGCCCGACGGCGGAACGGTGCTGCTGGGCGGCGTAAAGCGGCTCAGCGAAGAGCGCCGCGAGGAAGGCGTGCCGATGCTCAGCAAGCTGCCGTACATCAGCCGCTTGTTCAAGAACGTGGGCATCGGCCGCACGACGCAAAGCCTGATGATGATGGTCACGCCGCGGATCATCATCCAGGAAGAGGAAGAAGCCCGCCTGGGCATCACGGCCAGCGAGTAGTCGCCAGCCGCGCGGCACGAATCCGCAGGAAGTTTGACGTAGCATCGCTCCAGGCCGCCGTGGTGGGAAACAATCCCGCCGCGGCGGCCTTTTTTGTGCGCGCGCCCTTCGCTGTTGCGGCTCGGCATTCGGGAACCACGCGGGCGGATTGTCCATCTGGGCCATGAGCGCGAATTGCCGTCAAACTTGCTTTCCCCAGCGCCCTCAACTACGCTAAAAAGCTCGCCTGCCGGGGGTGTGGGGCCGGCTCGCGCTCCCGGTTCGTATGTCGCCTGCCGTTTCCGCCGCTGCTTTTCGCAAGCTATCGAGGCCCTCGATGCGCTGGCCAATTCTTTCGTTTCGCCGAACTCTTCGCGGTCCTCGCTGCGCGTCGCCGACGAACCGTCGCGCCGCCGGGCGAACGCTCGAAGCCCTCGAACCGCGACAGTTGCTTTCCGCAACGGCCGGCGAGCATCTGACGATCTCGAATAGCCAATACCTCGGCTTCAATCGCTTCGAAGTCGCGCTGGACAAAGCCGCCGACTTGAGCCTGTACTCGTCTGCCGAGCTCGCCGCCGTCCGCGAGTGGATCGCCTTCACGCCGGAGTTCTACCAGCACATCGAAACCGAGTTTGGCTGGCGACCCGAGTTGAGCATCTACCGGCACGCGAACTTCGTTGGACCGACGGCGCCGGGATCGTCAGAGACAACCTCGACGGGCACAACTTCGACGGGTACGACTTCGACCGACACGACCCTGGGCGGCGCGACCGCGACCGCCGCGTCCACGACGAACATTTCGACGCCGACATCGACGCCCACATCGCTGCCCTCGTCCTCGCTCGCAACTGTCGAACCGATCGACGCCATTACGGGCGCTCAATTGTGGCGCTTTCCGGCGACCGCAGATTCGCAAACTGCCGCGGCGGAACTCCGCGCCGCCGTCGGCGACGGACACTTCTATCCGCTCGTCCCCCACAGGATCGCCAAGAAGCTCGTCCCCAACGACCCGTACTATCCCGACCAGTGGCATCTGGATAACCGCCGCCAATCGAACGGCACCGTCGGCGAAGATGCGAACGTCGTCGAAGTCTGGGACGACTATCGCGGCACGGGCGTCATCCTGGGCATCGTCGACGACGGCATCGACTACTACCATCCCGACCTGGCCTCGTCCTACCTGGACGCCCTCTCCGCCAACTATAGCGGAATTCCCTTCGACGCCGGGGCGGACCCGATCAACGGAGACTTCCACGGCACGGCAGTCGCCGGCGTCGCCGCCGCCCCGGGCAACAACGGCATCGGTGTTTCCGGCGTCGCTCCCGACGCCCGGTTCGCGTCGATCCGCTTGATCGCGAACGCCAACGCCACCGACGGCCAAGAGGGCAACTCGCTTCGTCACGCGCTCAATCAGATCGACATCTACAACAATAGTTGGGGTCCTCCCGACGGCGTCGACTGGCTGCTCGCGCCGGGACCGGCGGCACTGCTCGCCATCAACGCCGGCACGAATACGGGCCGCGGGGGGCGCGGCGCGATCTATACCTGGGCGGCCGGAAACGGCCTGGCCGACGACGACAACGTCAACTTCGACGGTTACGCCAATCTGATCAACACGCTTGCCGTGACGGCCATCGACGACCGCGGCGAACAAACCCAATACTCCGAACCCGGCGCGGCGATTTTCATCTCGGCCAATTCGTCGAGCACCATCGCGGGAACGGTCGACGGCGTCGTCACGGCCGACCTCCGCGGAAACCAGGGATACAACTACACGGTCGGAGGGAACGACGGCGACGGCTTCCGCGACCTCAACTATACCGAAACGTTCGGCGGCACGTCATCGGCCGCGCCCGTCGTCTCCGGCGTTGTGGCCTTGATGCTCGAAGCCAACCCCAATCTCGGCTGGCGCGACGTGTACTCCATCCTCGCCGAAACGGCCCGCAAGAACGATCCGACGGATAACAGTTGGAAAACAAATGCCGCGGGCTACGACTTCAGCGAGAAATTCGGCTTCGGCGCGGTCGACGCGCTGGCCGCTGTGCGGCTCGCCGAAAACTGGACCCCGCTCGGCCCGTTCCAACAAGCGACGACCAACCGCATCTTCTCCGGACAGTTGATTCCCGAAAACTCGACCGGCGTGACGCTCACGCAAGCCGTCGCCGACGACCTCGTGAATATCGAGTTCGTCGAAGTGTACGTCGACATCAATCACGCCTACGGCGGCGACCTGGAGATCGTCCTCACGTCGCCGTCCGGCACACGATCGACGCTCGCCACGCAGCACCCCGACGGCACGCCTTACGCCGACTGGTTCATGCTGTCGAACGCCTTCCGCGGCGAAACGACGCAAGGTGAGTGGAAGCTCACTCTCTACGACCGCGATCAAGGGACGACCGGCTCGATCACATCCTGGGGAATGAACATCATCACCGGTCCCGACGTCGCCCCGGTCGCCGTCGACGACACGGCGCAAACCCGCCCCGGCGTGCCCGTCGATGTCACCGTTACCGCGAACGACGCCAACCGCCCGGACGTAAATACCTTGGCGATCGTCGGCGGGCCGTCGTCGGGGACGGCGGTCGTCATGCCCGGCGGCATCATTCACTACACGCCCGCCGCCGGGTTCAGCGGCGATGCCACGCTGCAATACACCGTTCAGAGCCAAGGCGGACTGGTTTCCAACGCCGCGACCGTGACCATCGTCGTCAACGAGCCTCCGACGGCCCGGCCCGACACCGTGACCACGCCGGAAGACACGGTCGGCACGTTCAATGTCGCCACCAACGACACCGACCCGGACGGCACGGTCGTCGGCAGCACCGTTTCGATCACCACGCCGCCCGCGAACGGATTGGCGTCGGTCGACTCATTAGGCCGCATCGTCTACACGCCCGCGGCCAACTTTTTCGGCTCGGACGCGCTCTTTTACACGATCCGCGACAATCGTGGCGGCGTCTCTGCCCCCGGCGCGGTGACGATCAACGTCACGCCGGTCAACGATCCGCCCACCGCGGTCGACGACACGGCCAAAGGCGTCGGCGGCGTGGCGACCGTCGTCAACGTCGTCGCCAACGACTTCGACATCGACAGCACGGTCGACCCGGCGACGGTTCAAATCGTCGCGCCGCCGGCGAGCGGCACGGCCATAGTCAACCCGAACGGCACGATCGCCGTCACACCGCCGTTGGGCTTCGCCGGCCTGCTCACGTTCACCTATGCCGTCCGCGACAACCAGGGCGCGCTCTCCGCGCCCGGCACCGTCCACATCACCACTTCGGCTCCGCCCACGACGACACCCGACAGCGCAACGATCAACGAAGACACGACGATAACCATCGACGTGTTGTTCAACGACTTCGACGTCGACGGAACGATCGTTCGCTCGACGCTTGCGATCGCGCAGCAGCCGCAGCACGGAACCGTCACGATCGACTCCAGTTTCCGCATCCGCTACGTGCCCGAGAAGGACTACTTCGGCGTCGATACGTTCGGCTACACTGTGCGCGACAACGAAGGCAACACGTCGGCGCCCGGCGTGGTGACGATTACGCTGATCGAAGTGAACGACGCTCCGCGCGGCAAGCTCGACGCGGTGGGGACGGAAATGGACGTCGGCGTGGTCGTTGACGTGCTGGCCAACGACGTGGACGTCGACGGCACGATCCAACCGAGCACGCTCAGCATTCCCGTCGGCGGCCGCCCGCAACACGGCCAGGTCACGACCGACCCGGTGACCGGCGCGATCTTCTATATGCCGGATCCCGGCTACGTCGGCAGCGATGCCCTGACGTATCTCGTCCGCGACGAGGACGGCGCGCTTTCCAAGGAAACGACGGTCCTCCTTCGCGTCGGCCGCCCGGTGTCGCTGTCCGGCATGGTCTTCGCCGACATCAACAACAACGGCGCGTTCGACGCCGGCGAAATCGGCGTCCCGAATACGGAAGTCGCCGCCGTGATGAACGCCGGCCTGTTCCAGCTCACGGCAATCGTCCGCACCGAAGACGACGGCACGTTCCGCATCGTCGATCGCCCCAGCGAAGGCGTCGTGCTGCCGCAGGGATCGTACACGCTGCGTCAACCGCAGCCCGTCGCGTTCATCGACGGTCAAGACACGCCGGGAGCGCCGCCGCCCGGCGCTACGATCGACAACGCCTGCGTCAGCATCGCGCTCGCTGAAGGTCAAAACGCCGAGGACTTCCTGTTCGCCGAACGGGGACTCAAGGCCGAGTTCGTGTCGGCGTATCTCGGCCGCCGGCTGTACTTTGCCAGCGCCGCGCCCGGCGGCAGCCTGTTCGGCGCGCGCCACGGCCGCGTTTTCGATCTGGCCGACGGCGACGTCTACTTCACGTTCGACAGCGGCGCGCCGGAGCGCGTCACGGCGTCGGCCACGTTCGACGCCGCGAACGGCAACGCCCGCCTCGAAGTGCTCGACGCCAACCTGAACATCCTCGCGTCGGCAAGTTCCACGAGCGGCGAAGTGTCCGTCTCGTTCGGTCCCGGTCCCGGTCCATACATTCTTCGCGCCAGCGGCGCGGCGACCAATGTCTTCCTGACGACGGACACCGTCGACACGACGCCCCACGTCGGCGCGGCGCTGTCGGTCCGCGGGTCGCAATGGCCCGCCGCCGTCGTCGACAATCTTTCGACTGCCACGGGCGCGCAGAGCGGCATGTCGCTCGCGCCCGCCAGCGCCACCGGCGAAGGCGTGCTCCCGTGGTCGAATGTCGATACGATTTCCGTTCGTTTCGACGCACCCGTTTCCATCGGCGCGTCGGGCTTGCGTCTGGCTTCCGCTTCCGGCGCAACGTACGGCGTCGTGGGCTATCTCTACGACGCGGCCACGCGCACTGCGACGTGGCGACTCGACCGCGCGCTCGCCGCCGATAATTACGTCGTCTCGGTCGCTCCCAGCGGCACGGCCGTCGACTTCCGCCTCTCGACGACGGCGCCATCGGAAGCGAGGTTCTCGGTCCTGCCCGGCGATGTCGACGGCAACGGCGTAGCGAACTTCTTGGATGCCATTGCCATCCGAAATAACTTTGCCCAGCCTGGCCAATATAGCCTTAACTCGCCACATTTCGATCTCGACGCCAACGGCGCGGTCGACATGGCCGACTTCGTCCTCGCCGTCCGCCACGGTTTCGCTCGCCGAGCGGCCGACGAAGTGAGCGGGCTTCTCGTCGCCGCTTCGACGACCTCGACCTCCGGCGGTTCGCCCGCTGCCGAAGCGGTCGTTCGCCGGGCGAACTCGGCCCCGCACGTCGCCGCCGCCGAATCGCTACGAACCGCCATGCGCCGCGGACGAATCGCCGCCATCGACGCCTCGTACGACGGTTCCGCAACGAGTGCGTCGACGGCAACGCTCCGAGCCTCCCGCGCCCGCCGCATCAAAGACCCCGGCGATATCATTTAGCCCCCGGTGAACACACCGGGGGCAATGCGCCCGAAACGCCGCGTGCTCATCGAACGCTTGCCGCGCCCCGTCCGGCTTGGTCTGATAGTTGAGCGTTCGCCGCTTCCTCGCTCGATCCTCTAACCCCGGGGCCGAACATGTCCACGCTCACCCGCCGCGCGTTCAGCCGGCAGACGCTCGGTTCGCTCGTCACGTTCTCGCTGTTGGAAACGCTCATCGGCGGCGACGTGCTGGCCGACGAGGTGAAGCCGGTCACGGCCAAATGGCTCGCCGAGCTCGACGCCCTCGGCCGCGACGTGCGCGGACAGAAGCTCAAGCAGGTCGACTGGCAGAAGAAGGTCGAAGAGCTGATGGCCCGCGTCGATATGCAGGACCTGCTCAAGTTCATCGACTTCGACAAGCTCGCGGCAACCGCCAAGCCGCGCGAACGCGGCGAACTCAGCCTGCGGGCGAAGTTTCCGCAGGTCGAGGGCCTGCCGACCGATCTCGTGTTCGGCCACCAGATCTTCGCCCTCGGCAAGAACCGCTCGGTCGTGCCCCACGGCCACGACAACATGGCGACCGCGTTCCTGATCCTCCAGGGCACGTTCGACGGCAAGCACTACGACCGCCTCGCCGACGAGAAGGACCACATGATCATCGCGCCCACGATCGACCGCCAGTTCACCGTCGGCGAATGCACCACGGTCTCCGACCACAAGGACAACGTCCACTGGTTCAAGTCGACGGGTGACGCGGGCTTCATCTTCAACATCCACGTGCTCAACGTCGACGCCAAGAGCGGCAAGCGCACCGGCCGCGTGTACATCGACCCCAACGGCGAAAAGCTCGCGGGGAACAAAATCCGCGCCCGCCGCATCAAAGAGGACGAGGCGGTGAAACTGTACGGGTAGGGATTCGGGATTCGGGATTCGGGGAGAGCAGTGATGTTTATGTTGTATGCCCGCATGGCACGCGTTGTGTGCTTGTTGACCTTCGGTTGTTGTTCGGCCGCGACTGCGAATGGGGCGGACGAAACGAGCGTTTGGCATGGTTCCGCGTCGCAGAAAGTTCCGGCGATCGACGTCGAAATCGTTTCCGTCCAACCGTCGGGGATTTGCAATCATTTTCAGGATTGGGTCGCCGTCGGGCGCGTAGTGGCGAAGGAGGGCGACAAACCTCGGCGCGTGTTGCTCTACATGCACAGCCCAGTGCGGACGTTCGGCGTTCCGGCCGACGAAGCCGTCGGCCGCCGGTTTCGCGCGATCGTCCAGCAGCGGCGGGGGGAGCATATCTTCAAATTCGAGTTCGACCGCAATGACGATGCGAAGTGATTGCGTGCGGCGCAACGTAGTTGACCGTGGTGGCGGAACGTTCTGTGTGCTAGCAGGCGCTGGCGCGTTCACCATCGCCGTTTCGATTCTCGCCGGGTCAGTTGCGTTCGGCGACGAAACCGAGAAGCCGTCGGACGCCAACACGCCGCGTCCACGGTTGACGCTGTCGCGCGAAGTGACGTTCTTCACGGAACCGCTCGCAGCGGATGGCCTGGTCGACTACGCCGCGGCGCTCAATGCGCGCTACGGCAAAGGCGTCACGCCGGAGAACAACGCGGCGGTGGTGTTGGTCAATGCTGTGGGACGACGCGATGCCGACTACGAAAAATTTGCGAGCCTTTGTAAACGCCTTGGCATCGAACCGGTGCCGGAACATGGCCAGTACTTCGTGCGGTTTGACCGTTTTGTTTTCGATCTGGGCGAACGATACGACCGCGACCCAGACGCCGCGGCGAAGCGAATCGGCTTGAAGCGAGACGTTCTCGGCGAGCTTCTCAAGAAACCGATTGACTTTTCGGAAACGCTGGAACGCTGCCAACAGATTCCCTGGACTGGGAGCGACGAGCCATTGCTCGACGCTTGGTTGAAGCACATCGAGACGCCGCTTGACCAGTGCGTGTCCGGCAGCGAGCGCCCGCAGTTCTATGTTCCGCTCGAAAGCGGCGCGGGCATCGACGGGCTTCTCCGACCGGACGGGATTTCCTTCTCGGTACTCTCGATCGCTCAAGCCCTGACTGTTCGGGCGATGCGCCATTGCGCCGAGTCGCGTCTAGAAGCTTCGTGGAACGACATCCTTGCCGCGCGACGATGGGCCCATCGAGTCGCCGAAGGAGGCATGGTCATCGACCATATGCTCGGCATGGCAGCGCGACGCCAAGCTTCTGCGGCGGCAATTGGATTGCTCGTTTACGGCAATGCATCCCGCGACCAGATCGAGCGCATGGCGCGCGGGTGGCGCGAGGCGTCCGCCGACATGCCATTAGTCGAGTGCTTCGAGACGACGGAACGCACGTTTTCTCTCGAGGCGATGAACGCAGTATTTCGCGGAACCCAAGCTGCGTATCCGGAGTTTTCGCCGTCCGTCTCATCGAAGCTACGGGCGCTGAGGTCGCATCGTTATCCGCGTTGGGTGACGACTGCCGCAATCGATTGGGACGCAGCATTCCGCAGCATCAATGTCGTGCACGACGAATTAGAGAGAATTTCGCGCCTCGCGACGCGCCGAGCGCGTCTCCGAGCGCTTGAGGAAATGAACGAGAGGGCGGACCGGCGTGGTCGACCAATAAATGCGGCCGCGATGTTGCTTTCCATCACCACACTTGAGTTTCCAGCGCAACGAAAGGCCGTTGGACAGCTCTTGGGCACGATCGTGGCGAGCCAACTCCGGCCGGTCATGAATTCAGTCATCACTGTCGATCAGCAACGCAACACGGAGTACGGTTTGGTTCCCGTTATATTCGGCCTCACCCGTTATCGCGCCGCCCGCGGAGAGTATCCCAAGTCGCTCGACCAGCTCGTGCCGGCGTTTCTCGAAGCGGTTCCGGCGGACGATTTTGGCGACGGACCCCTCAAGTACAAGCGGCGGGACGATGGTGGGTTCGAGCTGTACAGCGTGGGCGTCAATGGCCGGGACGACGGCGGCGCGACGGCGCAACCGCTGGTCGATACGACGAGTATCGCGGACGCCGAGGAGTCTGACGACGACGTGATGGCTCAAGAGGACGATCCGGAAAAACCAGACGATCTGGTGATTCGCGTCGGTGCGCCGCGAAAGTAACCCCGATGCAATGGGCGGTCAGACCTCGGGCACTCATGCGCATCGTCTACACCCCCAAGTACGACCTCCCCGCCCATTATCTCGGGCGCGGGTTGCATCCTTTCGATCTTCGCAAGTACAGCCGCGCGTACAAGCTGATTCGCGAGTGGTTCGGCCGCCGGCTCGGTGACTTGACCATCGCTCCGCCGCGCGCGATTCACCGCGACGAGTTGCTGCTGGTGCATACGGCCGAATACCTCGACAAGCTCCGCGCTCCGGCTTATCTCGCCCAAGCGGTCGAGGTTCCGCTGGTGGCGAAGCTGCCGGCGTGGCTGACCGACAAGTTGGTTCTGCGGCCGATGCGGTGGGCGACGATGGGCACGGTCGTCGCGGCTCGCGAAGCGCTCGCGGCGGGTTTGGCCGTCAATCTCAGCGGCGGCTATCATCATGCCAAGCCCGACGGCGCGGAAGGATTCTGTTCTTATGCCGACATCGCGATTGCCGTCGCGATGTTGCGGCGCGAGGGCCTGCTCGGCGAGAACCGCCGCATCGCCTACGTCGATCTCGACGCCCATCAGGGCAACGGCGTGAGTCATTGCTTCCTGCACGACCCGCGGGCGTTTCTGTTCGACGTTTACAACGCCGGAATCTATCCCGCTTACGACCGGCTGGCCCGCGAGCGAATCGACTGCGACGTGCCGGTGTGGCCCGGTTGTCGCGACGACGAGTACTTAGGCCATCTGCACGACCGTTTGCCGGGCTTTCTCGATTCGATCGTCCGCGGCGAACCGGTTGGCCTGGCCATCTACAACGCCGGTACGGACATCTACGCCGGCGACGCGCTGGGCGGCTTAAGCATCTCGGCCGACGGCGTGCTCGAGCGCGACCTGTTCGTCGTCGACCAACTCCGCCAGCGCGGCATTCCCACCGTCATGCTCTTGAGCGGCGGGTACAGCGAAGCGAGTCACCGGCTGGTGGCCAACTCGGTCCGGCGGCTCATCGAGAAACACGCGCAGCCGTTCGACGCAACGTAGCTTGAGCGTTTCCCAAACCGCAAAGCCGCAAAGAAGCAAAGGAACCGCCGGAGATTCTCCGCATTTTGCATTCTTCATTCTGCCTTTTGCATTTCCTCCGTGTCCTCTGTGTTAGCAACGGACTCAACCCCGCCGCGGACCGCCGATGAGCTTCAAGTCCGCGCTTCGCCAGCAGTACCAACTGGCGACGGTCGAGAAGGGGCTCCACGGCGCGGCCAGCCCGCGGAACTCGGCCTTCGACGGCATCGCCGGCAAAGCGTGAATCCGTTGCACCGCCCCGCGCAGACCCAAGTCGTCCTCCGCCAGCACGTCCGGGCGCCCGAGCGCGAAGATCAGGAACATCTGCGCGGTCCAGCGGCCGATGCCTTTGATCTTGGTCAGGTCGGCGATGATCGTCTCGTCGTCGCGGCGCGCGAGCCCGGTAAGCCGCACTTCGCCGCCGGCGACGCGCGCGGCGAGATCGGCCAGATAGGCGGCCTTCTGCTGCGACACGCCCGCCGCCCGCAGCCGCGCCGGCGAAACGGCCAAGAGCGCCTCGGCCGAAAGCCGCTGCGGCGCAACCAGTTCCACGACGCGGGCGTTGATCGTCTTGGCCGCCGCGACGGAAATCTGCTGCGCAACGATCGACCGGGCCAACATCGCAAACCGCTCCCGCCGCGGCCGCAAGGTGCAAGGACCGACGGCGTCGATCACCTCGCGCAACCGGCGATCGACGCGGCGAAGATGACGGACGGCGGAGGCGTGACCGTTGGACGAAGGTGCGGGGCGACGGGCGGACATGGTGCGATGCGAGATCGATATTATCGTGTGGTTCTCGAACGATACGAAACACTCGCAGTTATTGTACTTTCGCGGCCACGCGAGGTGTCGGTGTTTGGCGGTAAGGTTTTCTGGCTTTGTAGAGTTCCAATTGCTCGGTCAGGTCCTTTCGATCGTCGTCCGTGGCCAGCGCGATCGCTTTGGTTTGCGATTCTACTGCCTTATCGAAATCACCCAACTCCGCATGCGCAGCGGCGAGGTAAGAGAGCGGCTTGGCTTCCCGGTATTGCACGGCGGCGCATGCTTCCTCTGCGTATTCGAGCGCTTTTTTGCCGTCGCGGATCGCGTCGTCCGCGGCCGTCACGTAGACTCGCGCGAGCCGAGCTAACCCAGGAACGGCGAGCGGCGAACCTTGCGTAAGTCGGCGGTAGAGTTCGATCGCCTGTCGGTAATCCCCTTGCGACTCGAGAATCTTGCCCTTGACGTAGGTGCCTTGGACATCGAGTGGACCAAGGCGTTCTGCGGCTTCTAAATCGGCGATGGCTAAATCGACGCGCGCTGCTTCCAGGTAAGAAGCCGCGCGCCACGAGTGAAAATCGCCCCGCTTGGGCTCGAGCCGAATCGCCTCCGTAAGGTCCGCAATCGCCATTGCGTGGTTCCCCATGCCACCCCAGTAACTGGCGCGTCGCCAATAGTTCGACGCGTCATTGGGAAATCGACGGATTGCATCGCAACAAGCGACTCCATATTCGTCGAGTCGCTTTTCGTCGGCCAGCAGTGTCAGGAAGGCAATGGAAATATCGGCGTTATCCGGATCAAGTCCAACCGCCGTGCGCAGATCGGCGATGGCGTCGCCTTTTCAGTTCGTGTTGGCGAAAGTTAGGGCTCTCGCAACCAATGCACGCACGAAATTCGGCTCGATTCGAATCGCTCTGTCGAAATCGGCGACGCCCTCGTCGGTCTTCTTGAGCCATAGCAGGCCAACGCCGCGGGCATAGTAGGCGTCTTTGTTTCGCGCGTCGAGCTTGATTGCCGCAGTCGCTTCGGCGACGACTTTCTCCCATTCGCTGCGTCGCGCATGGATCTGGGCGCGGCAGGTATGAACCGAGCTATCGCGATAGCCGAGGGCAATGGCTTGGTCGAAGTCCTTCATCGCATCGACCGTCAGGCCGCAGGCGTCCAAGCAGAACCCCCGTTGCGCAAAATCGCCGCCGTTGTCCAGCTTTAGCGCCATGAGTCGCAACGCGATCCGTTCGAGCGACCGCTTGTCGCCTTTGGCGAAGTAGATTCGCGCCTGGCACACGCGCGCACCGACGTGGTCGGGTTCGATTTCAAGGAGCTTTTCCGCGACGGCCAGCGCTTCGTCGTATCGCTTGCTCTTGTAGTGGATTCTTGCCTGGGTCCATAGCACCGCGGGTTCGTTCGTGTCGTCTTTCGCCAGCTCATTGAGTTCGTCGGTTGCCAGGCCGTAGAGATTCAAGCGTTCGTAAAGCTGAACGAGTGCGGCGCGGACTTCCTTGTCATAGGGATCCAGCTCCTTCGCCTTCTTAAACGCCTCGAACGCCAGATCGGTCTGCCCTTTCTGGACGAGCAGCTTCCCGCGCCAAAGATGTACTTCGGCGTCGTCGTAGCCGAGTTTGATGGCCTCGTCGATGTCGTCGATGGCGGCGTCGAGCTTGTCGAGACGGTAGTACGCCGGGCCGCGGTAGAGGTGGATGTAGGCCATTGCCCGGCGGTCCCGGGCGGCTGTCGCCAGTTCGAGCGCAGCGGAGAGATCGTCGACGGCGCCTTGCCAGTTTTCCTGATCGCGCTTGATGACGCCGAGGTAAACCATGCGGCTTGGATATTCGCTCGCGTCCTCGGGAATCGCGGCCACGTCTTCGAGGGCCGCATCGTAGTCCTTGAGCTTGCGGCGAAGGTCGGCCCGGTACAGATAGAGCGACCAGTCCGTTGGCCGATCGCGGATTTCCGCGGAAAGGCGCGCGACGCCCGAGCGGCCGCAGGCGACATTGGCGAGCGGGACGGAAAGTTTCGCGCCGTTGACAATTCCCACGACCGTTGGACCCTCGATGGCGACGGCCCTGCCCCAGGTTCCCGCGGCGAGGAGTCTCATCTTGCCGCCGGGCAGTGCGACGCGCGTCTCGCGATAGATGAGGAAGGCATCGCCCCGCTGCGGGCGGTCGGCAGCGTTCTGGGCGCTGGAGACGGTTGACGCGACCGCGAGGGCCGCGGCGACCGCGAGACCACGCAGGCTCTGAAGCGAAACTTGACGCAACATTTGGGCGACTCCCTGTCGAGAAAAGCGGTCCATCGGTGGGGCTTATCGTACCGAAACGGTCGCCGGGCGGACAAGCCGGAATCGGATTCGCGGGTTACGCCGGTTCCGCGCAGAAATGCGCAATCGCTTGCTGGGCAATGTGTTGTGGCGATGCGGCGGGCGGTTCCAGAGTGCCGCGGTGGCCGCGGCGTCGTTTGACATGCCACTTGACCCCAGTAGAATAAGAGCAAGCGGAGTTCATCCGCGGGCCGGTTGACCCTGCGCTGGGGCGTGGGCGTTGCCGGGTTGGAATTCTGCTTGCCGCGCCGACGTGTTCTGCACGTTGCCCACCTGGCGGCTTGCGAAGCGAGGTCTTCTCTGATGTTCGGACTTGGCACTTGGGACTTGCTGATCGTCGCCATCGTCGTCCTGTTGCTCTTCGGCAACCGGTTGCCGAGCGTCATGCGCTCGCTCGGTCGCGGCGTCGTCGAGTTCAAAAAGGGCGTGCGCGGTATCGAAGAGGACATCGAGTCGAGCAGCAACGAGAATAAGACGACGCCGACGGTGTGACAGGCGAGAGGCTGTAGGTCAGGCACTCCGTGCCTGACGAGGCGGCGACGGACTTTGATGGTCGCCGGGTAAGTCGGCTGACGAGACAATTCCGTCAGGCACGGGAGTGCCTGACCTACTTGTTAGAGCTTTTTGACATTTGGTTTGGGTCGGTTGGCTCCGTTGTGGTATCCCCGGCTCTATGGGTCGGGCGTTGTTTCATCCCGGGCGAACACGATGAAACATTGGTAGCCGCGCGCGTCTTGGACGGCACCCCGAGGTCCAAGGCGGACAACTTCCCGCATGGGTTCGCTCCGATTCGTGATTGGCTATGTAGGGGGCGAATCCTTTCGCCGATGAACGTCCCACGAGGACCGTCGGCGAAAGGATTCGCCTCCTACCGAGAGCGCGGAGCGAGTGGTGCGGGCGGTTTGCGCGCGATTCCAATGTGGCGGCGTGGATCGTCCGATTCTTTTGACGCGCTTCGCAAAAAAGAACAACGAGGTGAAACGATGTTCGGCTTGGGACCGTGGGACATGATGATCGTGCTGGTGATTGCTGTGCTGCTGTTCGGCAAGCGGCTGCCGGAAGTCGCGCGATCGCTGGGCAAGGGCGTGACCGAGTTTCGCAAGGGCGTCCGCGGAATCGAAGACGAGTTCACGCGGGCGGAATACTCGCCGCCGACGCCGAGCCGCTCGACCTACGAAGAGCGCGACGAACCGACCGCGCCGAAGTTCGTCCCGCCGCCAATGGAAGAGTCCGTTGCGAGCACGGAGTCCCCAGAAAAGGCGACGACATGATTGCGAGAGGTTAGAGGTTGGAGGTTAGAGGGTGGGAAACACCTCGGCTTTCGGCGATTCCTAACCTCGAATCTCTAACCTCCAACCTCCCGGCCGCCATGTCCACCGACACGACCAGCAAAACGGAAGTTGGAAGCTACTTCATCTCCAACTATCCGCCGTATTCGCAGTGGACGGCCGGGCAACTGCCGGCGGTGCAGCGGGCGCTGGCGAGTCCGCCGCGGGACGTGCCGCTGGGGTTGTATTTGCACATCCCGTTCTGCCGCAAACGCTGCAAGTTCTGCTACTTCCGCGTCTATACCGACAAGAACGCCCACGAAGTCGAAACCTACGTCGCGGCCCTGTCGAAGGAGATCGGCCTCATCAGCGGGCAGACGGCGATGGGGCAGCGGCCGTTCCGTTTCGTCTATTTCGGCGGCGGCACGCCTTCGTTCTTGAGCGGCAAGCAACTCGTATCGCTCGTCGACCGGCTCAAGGCCAGCGTCAACTGGGACCAAGCCGAGGAAGTCACGTTCGAGTGCGAGCCGGGCACGCTCAGCGAGCCGAAGGTCCACACGCTCCGCGACCTGGGCGTAACGCGGCTGAGCCTCGGCGTCGAAAACTTCTCCGACGCGGTGCTCGAAGAGAACGGCCGCGCGCACCTGTCCGGCGAAGTCTATAAGGCGTGGGACTGGATCACCGCAGCCGGTTTTCCGAACGTGAACGTCGACTTGATTGCGGGCATGGTCGGCGAAACGTGGGATAACTGGCGAGACTGCATCCGCCGGACGATCGAGCTTTCGCCCGACAGCGTGACGATCTATCAGATGGAGTTGCCGTTCAACACGGTGTACTCGAAGGACATTTTGGGCAACCAGATCGAAACGCCGGTGGCCGATTGGCCGACGAAGCGGGCGTGGGTCGATTATGCGTTCGACGAGCTCGAAGCGGCGGGCTACAGCGTGTCCAGCGCGTACACGATGGTCAAAGACCCGGCGAAGGTGAACTTCAGTTATCGCGACAATCTGTGGCGCGGGTCGGACCTGCTTT